>NZ_AQUO01000001.1:800000-1100000 GCF_000371965.1 Paracoccus sp. N5
TTGCCGTATTTCTTGCGCTCGACCACGCGCGAGTCGCGGGTCAGGAAGCCGGCCGCCTTCAGCGCGGCCCGCAGCGCGGGCTCGTGCAGCTGCAGCGCCTTCGAGATGCCGTGCTTGACCGCACCGGCCTGGCCCGAAAGGCCGCCACCGGCGACGGTGGCATAGACGTCGTATTGACCGACGACGCCGGCCACTTCGAAGGGCTGGCGCAGGATCATCTGCAGCACCGGACGGGCGAAATATTCCGCGATGTCCTTGCCGTTGACCACGACCTTGCCCGAACCCGGCTTGACCCAGACGCGGGCGACCGCATCCTTGCGCTTGCCGGTGGCATAGGCGCGGTTCAGCGAGTCGCGCTGCGCTTCGCGGATCGGGGCAGCCGCCGGAGCAGCCGTCGCGACCGATTTCAGATCGTCGAGGGTTTTGATGTCTTCGGCCATGGCTTACGCGCTCCGGGTATTCTTGGCGTTCATGGACTTGACGTCCAGGACTTCGGGCTGCTGAGCCTCATGCGGATGCTCGGCACCGGCATAGACGCGCAGGTTGGTCATCTGCTGCTTGCCCAGCTTGTTGCGCGAGATCATGCGCTCGACGGCCTTGGTCACCACACGCTCGGGGTGGGCGCCTTCCAGCACCTGGCGGGCGGTGCGGTGCTTGATGCCGCCCGGGTGGCCGGTGTGCCAGTAGTATTTCTTCTGGTCGCGCTTGTCGCCGGTCATCTGCACCTTGTCGGCGTTGATGATGATGACATTGTCGCCCATGTCCATGTGCGGGGTGAAGGTCGGCTTGTGCTTGCCACGCAGGCGCATCGCCACGATCGAGGCAAGACGGCCCAGAACGACGCCCTCGGCGTCGATCAGGATCCACTTCTTCTCGATCTCCGCCGGTTTCGCGGTATAGGTTTTCATCTGTCGGTCCCTTTGGGGGCTGTAATTCGAGATGGCGGTATATCGGCGAAAGCGGCGCACAAATCAAGCGCGCCGAAGCCGAAATTCTCCATGAAAACCAGCTGCTTGCAAAATAGGTATCTTGATACCGCATCGCAACCCCCGATGTCACGCGGTTTTCGGCGGAATCGAATAGGTCATCGAGCAGCGGGCGACGGGTTCGGCCGTGCCTTCTGAATAGATCAGGCACTCGCCCACCGCCAGGACGCGGCCCAGCTTCAGGATCCGGCATTCGACCAGCAGGTCGCGCCCGGCCTCGGGCTTGCGCATGAAGTCGATCGAGGCATTGGTGGTCACCGCCAGCGCCACCTCGCCGATCCTCGACAGGATCGCCAGATAGATCGCCACATCGGCCAGCGCGAACATCGACGGGCCGCTGACCGTGCCGCCGGGGCGCAGATGGCGGTCGTCGACCAGCAACCGCGCGGTCATCCTGCCCTCGCCGACCGTCTCGACCCGGACCTGGCCCGCGATCTGCGGGAACGCCCGGCCGAGAAACTCGTTCAACCGTGCGCGATCCATCTGCAATGCCATGCTTTCCCCCTGCCCTGCCGGCGGCTAGACTGGACGGCAAGGCCCGGCAAAGGCAAGCCGCGCCGTGACGTCAGGGAGGCGAGGATGAAGGACGGCAACCCCGAACCGCTGGTGCTGCGCGAGGACCAGGACAGGGTCGCGCGCCTGACGCTGAACAGCGCCTCGAACTACAACGCGCTGTCGACGGCGATGATCGACGCGCTGTCGGATGCGCTGGACGAGGTGGCGACGGACCCGTCCATCCGGGTGCTGGTCCTGGCGGCCCGGGGCAAGGCCTTTTGCGCCGGCCACGACCTGCGCGAGATCCAGGGCGCGCGCGACGACGCGGATGACGGCCGCGCCGCCTATGAGCGGCTGTTCTCGCATTGCTCGGCGCTGATGCAGAAGCTGCCCGCCCTGCCCCAGCCGGTGATTGCCGAGGTGCAGGGCATCGCCACCGCCGCCGGCTGCCAGCTGGTCGCCAGCTGCGACATGGCCATCGCGGCCGAGGGCGTGCGCTTCGGGGTGAACGGGGTGAACATCGGGCTGTTCTGTTCGACTCCGATGGTGGCGCTGACCCGGGCGATCCCGCCGCGCGCCGCTTTCGAGCTGCTGGTCACCGGCGATTTCATCGACGCCGCCCGGGCGCGCGAATTGGGGCTGGTCAACCGCGTCGCCGCGCCCGAGGCGCTGACTGATGAAACCATGGCGCTGGCCCGGCAGGTCGCCGGCAAGCTGCCGGCCGCCGTGCGCCTGGGCAAGCGCGCCTTTCATGCCCAGGCCGGCATGGGTCTGGCCGAGGCTTATCAGGCCACCGGCGCGGTGATCTGCGAGAACCTGCTGCGCCCCGACACCGCCGAGGGCATCCAGGCCTTCCTGGAAAAGCGGTCGCCTGACTGGGATTGACGACTGGGACTAGCCCAGCCGCGCGAGCCAGGGAAAGGTCTCGAGCAGCCAATAGGCGAAGACCGGAAAGGCGCCGGTCAGCAGGGCCAGCCCGACCACGACCAGAAGCGCGCCCATGATGCGCTCGATCAGCTTCAGATGCGGCTTGATCCGGTTCATCAGCCCGATGGCGCGGTTGATGAAGATGGCCGACAGCAGGAAGGGGATGCCCAGGCCCAGGGCATAGACCGCCAGCAGCGCCGCCCCGCGCGAGGTCTCGGCCCCGGTCGCGGCCAGGGACAGGATCATGCCCAGCTGCGGCCCGATGCAGGGCGTCCAGCCGAAGGCGAAGGCGAGGCCCAGGATATAGGCCCCGAACGAGGTGCCGCCCTGCTCGCCGGCATCCAGCCGCGCCTCGCTGTCCAGGAAAGGGATGCGGATGACGCGCAGGAAATGCAGCCCCATCACGATCACCACCAGCCCCGCGCCCCGCGCCAGCCAGTCCTGCCATTGCAGGAACAGCCGCCCGAAGGCCGAGGCCGCCATGCCCATCAGCAGGAACACCGTCGAAAGGCCGAGGATGAAGAACAGCGCCGGCACCACCGCGCTGCGCTCGCCCGCTTTCAGGCCGCCGACGCCCACGCCGGTCATATAGGCCAGATAGGGCGGCACCACCGGCAGCACGCAGGGCGACAGAAAGGACAGGATTCCGGCCAGCAGCGCGACCGTCGCGGCGGGCAGGAAGGCGGCGTCTGCAAGCTCGATTCCCAACATGAGCGGCACCTTGCGCCAAGCGAAAGGCGCGGGAAAGACCCGCGCCTGTCAATATTCCGTGGCTGCGACCATCGGCCCCAGAAACAGGCCGAGATCAGGCCGACCACCAGCCGCGCCGCTTGGGCCGCGCCACCTCATCCTCGGCCGCCATGGCGGGCTCGGGTTCGGGCTCGGGCAGGTTTTCCGGCTCCGCCGGGGCTTCGGGCAGGTTTTCCGCTTCGGGCTGGCGCGCCTCGGGCTCGGGCTGCGGCTCGGCGTCCGGCTGGGCTTCTTCGGCGTTGAGCTGCGGCTCGGCAGGGGCTTCCACCGCCGGTTCCGCTTCGGCAACCGGCTCGGCAGGCGCTTCGACGGCCGGCTCGACCGGAATCACCTCGGCCGTCTCCTCTGCGGCGACCGCTTCGGCGGCGGGCTCATCCTCGCCCTTGCGGCGGCGGCTGCGGGTGCGGCGACGCGGCTTCGCAGCCTCCCCGCCCGGCTCGGCCACCGCTTCGGCAGGCTCAGCGACAGCCTCGGGCTCGGCGGCGGGGACACCCTCCTCGGGCTGGTCGGCCTCGGCCGTGCCCTCTTCGGCGTGATCCTCGCCCTCGCCATTGCGGCCACCGCGACGACGGCGGCGACGGCGGCGGCGCTTGCCGCCATTGTCGCCCTCGTCCTCGCCATGCGACTCGCCGCGCGGCTCGTCGGCAGCCTCGGCAAGGCTGTCCTCGACCAGGTCTTCCGCCTCATCGGGCTCTTCGCCGTCGATCTGTGCCATCAGGCTGGCATCGACCGACACCACGGGCGAGACCACCTCCGGCACGTTGCGGGTCGCGGTCTTGAACTTCTCGATGGCGTAATCGGGCGAGATCAGCACCGGGTCGGCCTCGACCCGCACCGACATGCCGTAGCGCGCCTCGATATTGGCGATATGCTCGCGCTTGGCGTTCATCAGGAAGTTGGCGACGGCGACCGGCGCCTTGACCAGCACCTCGCGCGAACGCTTGCGGGTGCCCTCTTCCTCGATGGCGCGCAGGATGGTCAGCGCCAGGCTGTCATCCGAACGGATCAGCCCGGTGCCGTGGCAATGCGCACAGGGCTGCGTGGTCGATTCCAGCATGCCCGGACGCAGGCGCTGGCGCGACATCTCCATCAGGCCGAAGCCCGAGATGCGGCCGACCTGGATGCGCGCCCGGTCGGTCTTGAGCTTGTCCTTGAAGCGCTTCTCGACGGCAGCGTTGTTCTTGCGCTCTTCCATGTCGATGAAGTCGATGACGATCAGCCCGGCCAGGTCGCGCAGGCGCAGCTGGCGCGCCACCTCGTCGGCGGCTTCCAGGTTGGTCTTCAGCGCGGTATCCTCGATCGAGCCCTCTTTCGTGGCCCGGCCCGAGTTCACGTCGATGGCGACCAGCGCCTCGGTCACGCCGATGACGATATAGCCGCCGGATTTCAGCTGCACGACCGGGTTGAACATGCCGCCCAGATAGCTTTCGACCTGGAAGCGCGCAAAGAGCGGCATCTGGTCCTGGTAATGCTTCACGTTCTTGGCATGGGACGGCATGATCATCTTCATGAAGTCCTTGGCCGTCCGGTAGCCCCGGTCGCCCTCGACCAGAACCTCGTCGATTTCCTTGCTGTAGATGTCGCGGATGGTGCGCTTGATCAGGTCGCCTTCCTCATAGACCGGCGCCGGGGCGATGGACTTGAAGGTCAGCTCGCGGATCTGCTCCCACAGCCGCATCAGGTATTCATAGTCGCGGCGGATCTCGGTCCGGGTGCGCTGGCTGCCGGCGGTGCGGATGATCAGCCCGGCGCCCTCCGGCACCTCCAGCTCGCTGGCGATTTCCTTCAGTTTCTTGCGGTCGGCGGCATTGGTGATCTTGCGGGAAATCCCGCCGCCGCGCGCGGTGTTGGGCATCAGCACGCAATAGCGGCCGGCAAGGCTCAGATAGGTGGTCAGCGCGGCGCCCTTGTTGCCGCGTTCCTCCTTGACGACCTGGACCAGCATGATCTGCCGGACCTTGATGACTTCCTGGATCTTGTAGCGGCGGGCGCGGGGCTTCTTCGGCGGCCGGATCTCCTCGGTCACGTCCTCTTCGGCGACCGATTCGATTCCGTCGTCCTCATGCGCGTCCTCGGCAGGGGTTTCGGCCGCATCCTCGGCCGGGGCGGGCTCCTGCGGCTCGGCGGCGACGGCCTCGGGGGCGGCGCCATCCTCCTCGGACAGGTCGACGATGGTCATGCCGGCGATCTCGTCCGAACTGACCACGGCATCGCCATTCTCGGCGGCGGCGGGCTTCGGCCCCTTGCGGCGGCGCGGGTTGCGCTTGGTCTTTTCGCCCTCGTCGGCCTCGGCGGCGGCGGCCTGACGCTCTTCCTCGATCAGCGCCTGCCGGTCGGCGGCGGGGATCTGGTAGTAATCGGGATGGATCTCGGCAAAGGCCAGGAAGCCGTGGCGGTTGCCGCCGTAATCCACGAAGGCGGCCTGCAGCGAGGGTTCGACCCGCGTCACCTTGGCCAGGTAGATATTGCCAGCAAGCTGTCGCTTGTTGACCGTCTCGAAATCAAATTCCTCGACTTTGGTTCCATCGACCACGACCACCCGAGTCTCCTCGGCATGCGTGGCGTCGATCAGCATTTTCTTGGACATTTTTCCGTCTTTCGGGCAGCCGCACCGGCCCGCCCAAGGGCGGGGGAAGGGTTCGGCTGTCATGTGAGAGGACGACGACGCCCGCGCGGAAGGCAGCAATCGCGGCGACCGGGGTCATCCCCTGCCGCCGTTGCCGATCAAGCTGCCTTGCGCGATCCATCGCGTCTGTTTACCTTTCTTGGCCCGTCCCGCGAGGGGTCCGGGCGGCGATATGTTCGCCCAGAGGCCCGGACCGGGCATGGGCTGGATTTTCCGCGCGTCGCACCACCGACACTTTTCGGGTGTCGCGGCTGGCCACGCGCTGCGAAACTTTCGAGGCGGACAATCCAGAATTGAGATCGCCCAGCCTTGCACCGGCAAGATAGCGGGGAAACGCGCGCCGTTACAATCAGTTTTTCGCTGGCCCCATTCCAGGCCGCGTTTCGGGCCCGCATCTCAGCCCATCAGGGCCAGCAGAACCGCCAGCAGCGGCAGGGCCAGCACCAGCCCGCCGATCAGCAGACGCGGCGACGGACGGCCCGAGAAATGCCGCCAGGCGGCAACGGCCAGCAGCATCAGGCCCGCGACCGACGAGGCCAGCAAGGCCAGCCCCGCCACGATGAGCCCGCCGAAGTCATAGCCGCCCGTCGCCTCGCTGCGCAGACGCACGCCGCCTCCGGTTACAGATAGTCGCCGCGGCTCAGCCCGTATTTCGCCATCTTCTCGTTCAGGGTCCGGCGCGGCAGGCACAGTTCGTCCATGACGGCGGCGATGCTGCCCTTGTGGCGGCGCATGGTGTTGTCGATCAGCATCTTCTCGAAGCTCTCGACATATTCCTTGAGCGGCTTGCCCTCGGTGGTCGTCGCCTCCTGCGTCTCCTCGCCGTCGGCCATCAGCAGCGAGGCGATCGAGCCCGAGCCGCGGCGGTTCTGCAAGACCGCGCGCTCGGCCACGTTGATGAGCTGGCGCACATTGCCCGGCCAGGGCGCCTGCAACAGCTGCGCGGCCTCTTGCGCGGTGACCTGCGGCGGCTCGCAGCCGTATTCCTCGGCAAATTGCTCGGTCATGCGGGTGAACAGCGACAGGATGTCCTCGCCGCGCGAGCGCAGCGGCGGCAGGGTGATCTTCAGCGCCGTCAGGCGATAGAACAGGTCGGGACGCAGCGAATCCTCGGCCCGGCGGCCTTCGCCCCGCGCGTTGGAAATGGCGATGATCCGGGTCTCGGCCGGGCTGCCCTGCTCGGCGATGAAGGCCAGAAGCCGCGCCTGCAAGCCGTCCGAAAGCGCCTCGATGTCCTCGAGGCAGAGCGTGCCGCCCCGCGCCTCCTCGACGGCGGGCAGGCCGTTCTCGACCGGGCCGAACAGCTTCGCCGCCAGCACCTCGTCGTTATAGGCGGCGCAGGAAATCGGCACGAACTTCTTGCTGGCGCGCGGCCCGACCGCGTGCAGCGCATGGGCGACCAGCGTCTTGCCGGTGCCGGTCTCGCCGTCGATCAGCACATGGCCGTCGGCCTGGCCCAGGTCCAGGATATCCTCGCGCAGCCGGTCCATGACCGGGCTGGCGCCGATCAGCTTGGACATGACCTGCTGGCCTTCCGACAGGTCGCGGCGCAGGGCGCGGTTGTCCAGGGTCATGCGCCGGGCCTGGGTCGCCTTCTTGACCAGCTCGGTCAGCCGTTCCGGGTTGAAGGGCTTTTCCATGAAGTCCATGGCGCCGATCCGCATGGCCTCGACCGCCATCGGCACGTCGCCATGGCCGGTGATCATGATGACCGGCAGGCCCGAATCGAGCCCCATCAGCCGCTTGAGGAAGGCCATCCCGTCCATGCCCGGCATGCGGATGTCGGAAATCACCACCCCCGGCCAATCGGCGCCGATCACCTTCAGCGCTTCTTCGGCGCCCGGAAAGGTCTCGGTCTCGAACCCCGAGAGCACCAGCCACTGGCTGATGGATTCCCGCATGTCCGGTTCGTCATCCACCACTGCAATCTTCAAAGTGCGGCTCATGGGTCTTTACCCTTTCCTGTCATTCCGCCGCCAGCCCGGTCCCCGACTTGCGCCCGGGATCATGGAGCGGCAGCTCAAGTTCGAATACGGCGCCCCGGCCGCCCTCGTCCGACGCATTATGCGCGGTCAGGCGGCCCCCGAAATCGGCGGCGATCCCCGATGAGATCGCCAGGCCCAGTCCGGTCCCCTCCCCGGGCTTCTTGGTGGTGAAGAAGGGTTCAAACAGGTTTTCCAGGTCCGATACACCCGGCCCGTTGTCGCGAACGGACAAGAATGCGTGAGAGCCCGAGCCGACGGTGATCTCGATGGCCGGATCGCGCAGGCCCTTGATGGCGTCGACGGCATTGCGCAGCAGGTTGATGATGATCTGCTCCAGCCGGATGCGGTCGCAATAGACCATGACCGGATAGCGCGGGATATTGCGCTGCAACCGGATGGTCCGCTGGCGCAGCTGCGGCTCCATCATCACCAGCGCGCTCGACAGCGCGGCGCGCAGGTCGACCGGCTCGAAGGCCTCGCCGCCCTTGCGGGCATAGGATTTCAGCTGCCGGGTGATGGCGCCCATGCGCTCGATCAGGTCGTCGATGCGCTGGAAGCTCGACAGCGCCTCCTCGGACCGGCCGCGCTGCAGCAAGAGCCGCGCCCCGGCCAGATAGGTCTTCATCGCCGCCAGCGGCTGGTTCAGCTCATGGCTGACGCCGGCCGACATCTCGCCCAGCGCCGCAAGTTTCGAGGATTGCTGCACGGTCTGCTCGGCCACGCGCAATTCCTTCTGCACGCGCTCGCGCTCGGCGATCTCGCGGGTCAGGCGCATGTTCAGCGCGCGCAGGTCGGCCGATTCGCGCATCCAGGCCGCCGATTCCACCCGCGCCCGCCGCGACAGCAGATAGAACACCGCCGCCAGCAGGATGGCGAAACCCATGATGACCATGGCCAGCACGGCGTTCACCCGCTCGCGCACCGACTCGTAGGTGGTGAAGGCGATCATCTTCCAGCCGCGGAACGGGATCCGGGTCTCGGATTGCATCACCGCGCGGCCCTCGACATAGGCATCGGCCGGGGGCGCGGCCCAGTCGGCGGTGACCTGGAAGGCCCGCGCGATCGAGGACGGCGCCGAACGCACCGCCAGCGCCTCGGGCAGGGTCAGGCCCCGCCAGCGCGGCTCGGTCGCCAGGATGATCTGCCCGGCGCTGTCGGTCACGGCAATGGCGTCCGAGATCCCGGCCCAGGATCGCACCAGCCGGCTCAGGTCGGCGCCGACCACGACCACGCCCAGCGTGCGCCCATCCGCGACCACCGTGCGGGAATAGGTGAATTCATAGGCCCCCTGCGGCGAGGGCGAGACGGTGAAAACCGTATCCTTCGACCGCAGCGCCTCGACGAAGAACGGCTCCTGCACGTAATTCGTGCCGATCAGGTTGCGGTCGGTCGATCCCACCACCCGGCCCGAGGCATCCAGCAGCTTGATCGAGGCCGCCGCGATCTCTTTCTGGGCCGAGATCAGCCGCGCCGAGGTGCCCGAGAACTGGGTGTCGATCAGCGCCGATATCAGCGCCGGATCGCGCGCCAAAAGCAGGGGCACCACCGAGGTGCGCTGCAGCTCCGACAGCAGGTTGCCGGTATACAGCGCCGAGCGCAGCTCGGTCCGCACCCGTGTCGTCTCGGAAAACCGCGCGGTCAGCCAGGTGTTGGTGAACCAGATCGTGCCCGCCGCCAGGACCAGCAGCGCGGCGATGGCGCCGCGCATGCCCCATCGGCCGGTCAAGCCAGCCCTGCCCTCCGACAGCCCGATGGAGTTCCCGTCGTCTCGCATGCGCCTCCGGCATCACCCCACGCCCCCGGGGATCGGGAAAGTCTAATCCCCGAACGGGCGCCGCTCAAGTCAGGCCGAGACAAGCTCTTGCATCAACGAGGCAAAAAGCCCGGCGCCGGCCGTGCCGCCATGCCCGGCATCGGCCGCCCGCTCGGGATGCGGCATCATGCCGAGCACGCGGCGGTTCTCGGACAAGACCCCGGCGATGTCGCGGACCGAGCCGTTGATGCCCGGCGCATAGCTGAAGGCAATGCGGTCCTGGTCCCGCAGCGCGGCCAGGCCTTCGGCATCGATCTGGTAATTGCCGTCGTGATGCGCGACGGGAATGCGGATCTCCTGCCCCGCCGCATAGGCACGGGTAAAGGCGCTGTCGCTGGTCTCAACCCGCAGCAGCACCTCGCGGCAGATGAATTTCAGCCCGGCATTGCGCATCAGCGCACCCGGCAGCAGCCCCAGTTCGGTCAGCACCTGGAAGCCATTGCAGATGCCCAGAACATAGCCGCCGCGCGCCGCATGCGTCCTGACCGCGGCGGCAATCGGCGAATGCGCGGCAATCGCGCCGCAGCGCAGATAGTCGCCAAAGGAAAACCCGCCCGGCACGGCGACCAGGTCGACCCCCTCGGGCAGCGTCGCATCCTTGTGCCAGACCCGGGCGACCTCGGCCCCGGCCCGCTCCAGCGCGACGGCCAGATCGCGGTCGCAGTTCGATCCGGGAAAGGTGATGACGGCGGCTTTCATGGCAGGGACTCCCTCTGGGCTTGCGCCTCCCATACTCCAAGCCCGGCCGCATGTTAAGCCGCCTTGATCCTTCTCTGTTTCACAAATACCCGAAGAAACCGCGCCCAAGGCCGCTTTCCGTTTCCAAGGCTGCCGCGCCACCAACGAAAAGGGCCGGGAGTTTCCCCCCGGCCCGGCAAGCCCTTCGGGCGATCCGATCAGGCCAGCGCCTTGTTCAGATATTCGTCGACCTTTTCCAGGTAGCCGATGGTGGTCAGCCATTTCTGGTCCGGCCCGACCAGCAGCGCCAGGTCCTTGGTCATGTAGCCGTCCTCGACCGCCTGCACGGTCACGCGCTCCAGCGTATTGGCGAAGTTCAGCAGCGCCTCGTTGCTGTCCAGCTTGGCGCGGTGCTTGAGACCCCCGGTCCAGGCAAAGATCGAGGCGATCGAGTTGGTCGAGGTCTGGTTGCCCTTCTGGTGCTCGCGGTAATGCCGCGTCACCGTGCCATGCGCGGCCTCGGATTCGACGATCTTCCCGTCCGGCGTCATCAGCACCGAGGTCATCAGCCCCAGCGAGCCGAAGCCCTGCGCCACGATGTCGGATTCCACGTCGCCGTCATAGTTCTTGCAGGCCCAGACATAGCCGCCCGACCATTTCAGCGCCGAGGCGACCATGTCGTCGATCAGCCGGTGCTCATAGGTGATGCCGGCCTTCTTGAACTTGTCCTCGAACTCGGCGGCATAGACCTCGGCGAAGATGTCCTTGAAGCGGCCGTCATAGGCTTTCAGGATGGTGTTCTTGGTCGACAGGTAAACCGGATAGCCACGCTGCAAGCCGTAGTTCATCGAGGCGCGGGCAAAGTCGCGGATCGAATCGTCCAGGTTGTACATGGCCATCGCCACGCCGGCGCCCGGCGACTGATAGACCTCGTGCTCGATGGTCTCGCCATCCTCGCCGACGAACTTGATCGTCAGCGTGCCCTTGCCGGGGAAGCGGAAATCGGTGGCCTTGTACTGGTCGCCGAAGGCATGACGGCCGACCACGATGGGCTGGGTCCAGTGCGGCACCAGCCGCGGCACGTTCTTGCAGATGATCGGCTCGCGGAAGATCACGCCGCCCAGGATGTTGCGGATGGTGCCGTTGGGCGACTTCCACATCTTCTTCAGGCCGAATTCCTCGACGCGGGCCTCGTCGGGGGTGATGGTGGCGCATTTCACGCCGACGCCGTATTGCTTGATCGCATTGGCGGCATCCACGGTGATCTGGTCGTTGGTGCGGTCACGCTCCTCGATGCCCAGATCGTAATATTTCAGGTCCACGTCCAGATAGGGCAGGATCAGCTTTTGCTTGATGAAGTCCCAGATGATCCGGGTCATCTCGTCGCCGTCGAGCTCGACGACCGGGTTCGCTACCTTGATCTTCGACATGGGTGGTCCCTTGTGGTTAGGATTCGGCTGCCCGCCCTATAGCCGCAAATCGCCGCGAGGGAAAGGGTGGTATGCAATCGCATACCAATTGCCGCGGAAAGGCCGAAACCCGCGTGTCGCACCCTGCAAAGATCGGGACGGGCTGGCCGCAAACCCGTGATCCATCACGCTGCCGCAAGGGCAACCGGCCGTCCGTTTCCGTCAACTCCGAAAATACACCCGTGCGCTTTCGCTGAGCCAGGTCCACAGCATCGGTGCGCCGCGCTGGATGCGGACACCGACGCGCTCGACCAGCTGCTCGTAGGTGACGCTGTATTCCACCCATGACCCGCCGCCGCAGGCGATGTTCTGCATCACCGGCTGGGCGCGGTCCAGCGATTTGGCGAAAACCGCGTCGGGCGTCTCGTTGGCCTCGAACTCGGCCCAGAGGGCGCGCAGTTCCGCCCCGAGGGGTGCGGGCAGCAGGCCGAACAGCCGGTCGGCGGCGGCTTCCTCGGCCGCCAGCTGCGCCGCGCCGTGATGCGCGTCGCCGTTCTGAGCGTGGATCGGCACGTCGCCTGCGTCGATCTCGACCAGGTCGTGCAGGATCAGCATGCGGATCACCCGGCCGATATCGACCTCCGGCCCGGCTTGCGGCGCCATGACCAGCGCATAAAGCGCCAGGTGCCAGCTGTGCTCGGCGCTGTTTTCCCGGCGCGAGGCGTCGCAAAGCAGGCTGGCGCGCGAGACCGATTTCAGCCGGTCGGCTTCGGCCAGGAAGGCCAGGCAGCGGGCCAGATCGCCCTGCGGCGCGCGCCCATCCAGCAGGGCCTGCGCGGCCGCCATGGCCTCGGGCCATTCCGTCCACAACCGCCGGGCGCGACCCGATGTCATGTTGTCGCGGACGATCTGCACATGCTCCGCCAGCGGCTCGGACGCGCCCAGCACCTGGAACAGCGGCTGGATATGGTCCATCCGCTTGGCGATGCGGGCGTCGGCGGTCTGGCCGGATTCGAATTCCTGCCACAGCGCCAGCAGCCGCGCGCCATCGGGCAGCATGGCGAACAGTCGCAGCGCCGCCGCCAGCTCGGCGGCCTCGACGGCGGCCGTGTCATGGGCCAGGTGGATCGGGTGATCGCCGGTGTCGATCTCGACCAGGTCGTGCAGCAGGATCATGGCGATGGCCCGGTCCGAGGCACCGAACACCAGCGCATAGAGCGCGACATGCCAGCTGTGCTCGGCGCTGTTCTCCGGCCGCGACAGGTCCATCAGCACATTCGCGCGCTCGACCGACTTCAGCCGGTCGGCCTCGGTCAGGAAGGCGAAACGCCGGGTCAGGTCGGTCATCGGGGCCTCCAGTCGAAAACAAGCCGGCTGAACAGGAGGGACAGAATGAACGCCGGCAAAGCAAGAACTCCGCAAAGGAGCAGCCAATCCATCGCATGGCTGTAATTGCCATCGTCAGCCGGCCAAATGATGCAGGCGCACAGCGGCAGGAGCACCGCAAGGCACCACAGTGCCGTCAGAACGACAAAGCCCGGACGAAGTCCTTGGGGCCAAATGGCCGCCAACCCGAAATGCCAGAGAAAGGCAGCCAATCCGCCGACGATGACAAGGGTATCAAGTCCGCGTTCAAGCCAATACCCGAAGGGAATCGGAACCCGCCCTTGGACCGCGCGAAAATTGACCGCACGCAACTCGGCAAGCAATGTCAGCAAAATGGCCACACAGGCCAGAAGCAGACCGGCGCCGGCCCAGATCAACCGGCGCCGGCCGATCATTACCGGGTGCTTTCCGTCAGCCGCCGGCGCACATAGGCCTGCACCGTGTCGATCATCGGCTTCATGTGGACCTCGTCGTCGCGGAAGAAATGGTCCGCGCCCTCGATTTCCTCATGGGTGATGGTGATGCCCTTCTGCTCGCGCAGCTTGCCGACCAGGGCATGGGTGTCCTTGGGCGGCGCCACGCGGTCGGCGGTGCCGTTGATGATCAGCCCCGAGGACGGGCAGGGCGCCAGGAACGAGAAATCATACATATTCGCCGGCGGCGCGACCGAGATGAAGCCGGTGATCTCGGGCCGGCGCATCAGAAGCTGCATGCCGATCCAGGCGCCGAAGGAAAAGCCCGCCACCCAGCAATGCTTGCTGTTGGGGTTCATCGCCTGCAGGTAGTCCAGCGCCGAGGCGGCATCCGAAAGCTCGCCGATGCCCTGGTCGAACTCGCCCTGCGACCGGCCGACGCCGCGGAAGTTGAACCGCATGACGGTGAAGCCCATGCGGTGGAAGGCGTAATGCAAATTGTAGACGACCCGGTTGTTCATCGTGCCGCCATATTGCGGATGCGGGTGCAGCACGATGGCGATGGGGGCGTCGGGATTGGATTGCGCGTGATAGCGCCCTTCCAGACGACCTTCGGGACCGGGGAAAATCAGTTCGGGCATGGGCTTCCTTCGGGACTCGGGTTTCTTGACCCTGTGACGGCGCGGCTCTAGATCGTCAATCTGGGAAGCGCGCCCGAAATAGGCAAGACGCATCAAGGACGGCGCGGGGGAATTAGCCCTCGCCGCACGTTTCGTCAATGCTTTGCCGCCAGAGGGGAGAGGCACGATGAAACTGTCAACCAAGGGACGCTATGCCATGGTGGCGCTGGTGGACCTGGCCATCGCCAAGGGCGACGACCTGACCTCGCTGGCCGAGATTTCGGCCCGGCAGGACATCTCGCTGCCCTATCTCGAGCAGCTCTTCGTGCGGCTGCGCCGGGCCGGGCTGGTCGAATCGGTGCGCGGACCGGGCGGCGGCTATCGGCTGGCCAAAGCGCCCGAGACGATCCGCCTGGCCGATGTGCTGGAGGCGGTGGACGAAACGGTCAGCGCGCTGCATGTCGGCGCCGGCGCCTCGGGCGGGGTCTCGGGCTCGCGCGCGCAGACGCTGTCGAACCGGCTGTGGGAAAGCCTGTCGGCGCATGTCTATGTCTTCCTGCACAATCACACGCTGGCCGATGTGGCCCGCAACCAGCTGCTGCCCTGCCCGGCGCTGCCGAAGCTGCTGTCCATCGTGGACGACTAGGCCATGCGGGTTCTGGTCGCCGGTCTGGGCAACATGGGCCGCAGCCATGCGCTGGCCTGGGCAAGGCAGCCCGGCGCGGAACTGGTCGGGCTGGTCAACCGCAGCCCGGTCGCGCTGCCGCCGGAGCTGGCCGCGATTCCGCAGAGCCAGGATTTCCACGAGGCGCTGGCCCGGCTGCGCCCGGACCTGGTCGTGGTCGCGACCTATTCCGACAGCCATGCCGAATATGCCATCGCCGCGATGCGGGCCGGCGCCCATGTCTTCGTCGAGAAGCCCTTGGCGACGAAGGTCGAGGACGCCCGCCGCGTGATCGAGACCGCGCAGGAAACCGGCCGCAAGCTGGTCGTGGGTTACATCCTGCGCCACCACCCCAGCTGGCAGCGCCTGATCGCCGAGGCCCGCGCGCTTGGCGGCCCCTATGTCTTTCGCCTGAACCTGAACCAGCAAAGCAGCGGCCCGACCTGGGAGGTGCACAAGGCGCTGATGCGCACCACGCCGCCCATCGTCGATTGCGGCGTGCATTACGTCGACGTCATGTGCCAGATCACCGATGCCGCCCCGGTCGAGGTGCGCGGCATGGGCCTGCGCCTGTCCAGGGAAATCGCCGCCGACGCCTATAACTACGGCCATTTCCAGGTGCTGTTCCAGGACGGCTCGCTGGGCTGGTACGAGGCGGGCTGGGGTCCGATGATGTCGGACAGCGCGTTTTTCGTGAAGGACGTGGTCAGCCCGAACGGCGCCGTCAGCATCCGCATGGCCGAGGACGCGCGCTCGGACGACATCGACACCCATACCCGCACCGCGACGCTGCGCCTGCACAAGGTGGGCGAGCCGGACCAGGACCTGTCGATGACCGGAGAGCCGGGCCACCAGGCGCTTTGCGATGCCGAGGCCGCCTTCATGGCCCGCGCCATCGCCGAGAATGCCGACCTGACGCGGCACATGCAGGATGCGGTGTCCTCGCTGGCGGTCTGCCTTGCCGCCGATGAATCCGTCAGGACTGGCCAGCCGGTGCGTTTGCGCTGATCCGTCACGCGGCCGTCACGCTTCCTTGCGAAATGGGCCGGGTGGCCCTAAATGAGCCTTTCCTTTTGACCTAGCACGGTTTCGCGACCGGGAGCCCGCGCCATGTCCGACCTTCAGACGCCCTTCTACCTGATCGACCTCGCGAAACTGCGGGTGAACATGGAGCGGATCGCCACTTTGCGGGAACGCTCGGGGGCGAAATGCCTGCTGGCGCTGAAATGCTTCGCGACCTGGGGCGCCTTCGACTTCATGCGCCCGTTCATGGACGGCACCACCTCGTCCAGCCTGTTCGAGCTGCGGCTGGGGCATGAGGAATTCGGCAAGGAAACCCATGCCTATTCCGTGGCCTGGGCCGATCACGAGATCGACGAGGCGCTGGGTTACGCCGACAAGATCATCTTCAACTCGCTGGGCCAGCTGGACCGTTTCGGCGCGCGCGCCAGGGAACGCGGCATCGCCATGGGGCTGCGGCTGAACCCGCGCTTTTCGACCTCGGGCTTCGACCTGGCCGATCCGGCGCGGCCGTTCTCGCGGCTGGGCGAATGGGATCTGCCGCGCCTGGAGCAGGCGCTGGACCGCATCAGCGGGGTGATGATCCATTACAACTGCGAGAATGCCGATTTCGACCTGTTCGATGCGCAGCTCGGCCGGATCGAGGCGGAATTCGGCGGCTTCCTTGAAAAGCTGGACTGGGTCAGCTTGGGCGGCGGCATCCATTTCACCGGCGACGGCTATCCGCTGGACCGGCTGGCCGACCGGCTGAAGGCGTTCTCGGAACGCTTCGGGGTGCAGGTCTTCCTGGAACCGGGCGAGGCCAGCATCACCCGCTCGACCTCGCTGGAGGTGACGGTGCTGGACGTGATCCATCACGGCAAGGACGTGGCCATCGTGGACTCGAGCATCGAGGCGCATATGCTGGACCTGCTGATCTATCGCGAGACGGCGAAGCTGCCGCAAGAGGGCGAGCACCCCTACCAGGTCGCCGGCAAGACCTGCCTGGCCGGCGACATCTTCGGCGAAGGGCGCTTCCCGGCGCCCTTGCAGGTCGGCGACCGCATCAGCATCGCCGATGCCGGCGGCTATACCATGGTGAAGAAGAACTGGTTCAACGGCGTCGCCATGCCCGCCATCGCCATCCGGGCCGAGGACGGAACGATCCGCAGCGTCCGCCGGTTCTCTTACGACGATTACAAAGCCAGCCTGTCCTGAACCGGCCCGCCATTCCCCTTCCCAGCCCCGAAAAGGAGATCGAATTGGCCAAGAACGTGCTCATCATCGGCGCCGGCGGCGTCGCGCAGGTGGTCGCGCATAAGGTGGCGCAGAACGCTAACGAGTTCGGCAGCCTGCATATCGCCAGCAGGACCGTCTCGAAGGCCGAGAAGATCATCGCGAGCGTTCGGGACAAGGGCCATTCGGTCGCATTCACCGCCCATCCGCTCGACGCGATGGACAGCGCGGCGGTGGCGGCGCTGATCCGCCAGATCGACGCGGGCATCGTCATCAACGTCGGTTCCGCCTTCGTCAACATGACCGTGCTGCAAGGCTGCATCGAGACCGGCGCCGCCTATCTGGACACCGCCATCCACGAAGACCCGGCCAAGGTCTGCGAGACCCCGCCGTGGTATGCCAATTACGAATGGAAGCGCCGCGAGGATGTCGAGAAGGCCGGCATCACCGCGATCCTGGGTGTGGGCTTCGACCCGGGCGTGGTCAACGCCTATGCCAGGCTGGCCGAGGACGAATATTTCGACAAGATCGATTCGATCGACATCGTCGACATCAACGCCGGCTCGCACGGCCGCTGGTTCGCGACGAATTTCGACCCCGAGATCAACTTCCGCGAATTCACCGGCACGGTCTATTCCTGGCAGGGCGGCGAATGGCGCCAGAACAAGATGTTCGAGGTCGGCCGCGAATGGGACCTGCCCGTGGTCGGCAAGCGCACCGCCTATCTGTCCGGCCATGACGAGGTGCACAGCCTCTCGGCCCGCTACAAGGACGCGGACGTGCGGTTCTGGATGGGCTTCGGCGCGCATTACATCAACGTCTTCACGGTCTTGCAGAACCTGGGCCTGCTCAGCGAGCAGCCGGTGAAGACCGCCGAGGGGCTGGAGGTCGTGCCGCTGAAACTGGTCAAGGCAGTGCTGCCCGATCCGTCCAGCCTCGCCCCCGATTACGAAGGCAAGACCTGCATCGGCGATCTGGTGAAGGGCACGCTGAACGGCAAGCCGGGCGAGGTCTTCATCTACAA
Organism: Paracoccus sp. N5; assembly: GCF_000371965.1. Lineage (NCBI taxonomy): Bacteria > Pseudomonadati > Pseudomonadota > Alphaproteobacteria > Rhodobacterales > Paracoccaceae > Paracoccus > Paracoccus sp. N5. The sequence goes on from NZ_AQUO01000001.1 coordinate 818,012, forward strand.
CGTCGCCGATCACAAGGAAGCCTTTACCGAGGTCGGCAGCCAGGGCATCAGCTACACCGCCGGCGTGCCGCCGGTCGCGGCGGCGATCCTGGTCGCGCGCGGCACCTGGGACGTCAGGAAGATGGTCAATGTCGAGGATCTGCCCGCCCGGCCCTTCCTGGAACTGCTGGGCGATCTGGGCCTGCCGACCCGGGTCATCGACGCCTCGGGCGACCATCCGCTGTAACGCCGGCCCGGCAGAATTTCCGACACGCGCACCCCGCCCGCAGGAACCTCCGGGCGGGGTCGGCGTTTCAGCTTGCTTCCAGCCGTCGCGAAAGGATCGGGCAGCTTCATGGTTCCGCCAGACAATCACAAGTTCCCGTCCTTCCCCCGGACCGAAAAGCACCCCCTGCCCCGCGTCGCCAACTGGGCGGTGATCGGCATCTTCCTGTTCCTGCTCTTCACCTTCTTTGCCCAGGCGCGGGACTTCCTGATGCCGGTGACGCTGGCCTTTCTGCTGTTCTTCGTCTTCGTGCCCTTCCGCCGGCTGATGGAGCGGCTGGGCATCGGCGCCGTCGTCACCGCCACCATCGTCTCGCTGGGCCTGGTGGTGTCGGTGGTGGTGATCGGCTTCATGATCTCGGGCCCGGTGAACCGGCTGATCGAGAACTCGTCGCAGATCGGCGACCGGCTGGAGCAGCGCTTCACCGAATTGCGCAGCAACTTCCGCGGCCTGGAGCGCGCGGCGGAAAAGATCGACGAGCTGACCGGCGGCGGCGGCGCCAAGCCCGAGACCAAGCCCGCCCCCGGCGCCCCCGCGCCGGATGCGACGCTGACCGGGACGCTGACGCCGATCCCGCAGCCCGGCACGCCGCAGACCCCGGACCAGAAGATCCAGGTCGAGGTGAACGCCGCACCGCAGACCTCGACCCTGGTCAGCGTGCTGAACCTGGGCCCGGCCTTCGTCGGCCAGATCATCCTGACGCTGTTCCTGCTGTTCTTCCTGCTGTCATCGGGCGACCTGCTGTATCTCAAGATCGTGCAGAGCTTCGATTCGATGCGCGAAAAGCGCGCGGCCTATCTGGCGCTGCGCGAGATCGAGGACTCGCTGGGCGCCTATCTGGGCGCGATCACGCTGATCAACGCCTGCCTGGGCATCGCGGTCGGGCTGGCGATGTGGGCCTGGGGCATGCCCAGCCCGATGCTCTTTGGCCTGGCAGTGTTCCTGCTGAACTACATCCCCTATCTAGGGCCGATCACCGGCGTCATCATCACCATGCTGGTCGGGCTTTTCGTCTATGAGGACCTGTTCACGCCCTTCATGGTCGGCCTGACCTATTTCGGCATCTCGGCCATCGAGGGCCAGCTGATCACGCCCTATTTCGTGTCGCGCAAGCTGCAGCTGAACACGGTCGTCGTCTTCCTGACCGTGGCGCTCTGGGCCTGGCTCTGGTCGGTGATCGGCATGATCGTCGCGGTGCCGATCCTGGTCGTCATGCGGGTGCTGGCGGACCACATTCCGGGGCTCGAGAAATTCGGCAATTTCCTGGCCGGCGAAGACCCGCCCGCGCTGGAGGACGAGGACGAGGAGGAAGCGCGCGAGATCGTCGATGCCGGCGACGGTGCCGGGGACGCGGATCAGGCCGCGCAGGCCACCGCGGTGCTGCCGACGCGCGGCTGAAGGGAATCGCTGGACCGGCGCGAAAAACATGGCATGATCGCGACGCGAGCCATGGATGAATAGCGACAGATGCCCGAGCCAGACCCTGCCCCCGACCAGAACCCGACCCGCCTGCGCATCGGCTTCCTGCTGGCGCCGCGCTTCACGCTGTCGGCCTTTGCCACCTTCGTCGACGTGCTGCGGCTGGCGGCCGACGACGGCGACGGCTCGCGGCCGATCCGCTGCCGCTGGCGCGTGCTCTCGGCCGACATGGCGCCGGTGCAAAGCTCCTGCGGCATCCGCATCGAGCCGGACGAGCGGCTGGGCGACCCCGCGCGCTTCGACTATATCGTCGCGGTGGGCGGGCTGATCGACGGCGGCCCTGGCCTGTCGCCGGAACAGGGCGCCTTCCTGAAACGCGCGGCGCAGGCGCGCGTGCCGCTGGCCGGGCTTTGCACCGCGGTGTTCTCGATGGCGCGCTTCGGGCTGATGGACGGCTATCGCTGCTGCGTCAGTTGGTTCCACCACCAGGATTTCCTGGCCGAATTCGAAAAGATGCGCCCGGTCTCGGACCAGATCTTCGTGGTGGACCGCGACCGGCTGTCCTGCTCGGGCGGGGTCAGCGCGGCGCATCTGGCCGCCTTCCTGATCGACCGCCACCTGGGCCGGGCGGCGGCGCGCAAGGCGCTGTCGATCCTGATGATCGACGAGCCGATGGAGGGCGACCGCCCGCAGCCCGGCCTGCCGCTGGAACTGCACGCCCGCGACCCGCTGGTGCGCCGCGCGCTGCTCGCCATGCAGCAGAACCTGCACGCGCCCCTGCCCATCGCCCGCATCGCCCGCGACCTGGGCGTCGGCCGGCGCAAGCTGGAGCGGCATTTCAACGCCGACCTGGGCATCCCGCCCGCCGATGCCTCGATCCGCATCCGGCTGGCGCAGGCGCGGATGCTGCTCGCGCGCACCGACCGCACCGTCACCCGCATCGCCGAGGAGACCGGCTTCTGCGACGCCTCGCACCTGATCCGCGTCTTCCGCGAGACCGAGGGCACCACGCCCGACCTGTGGCGGCAAAGCCGGGGCATGCTGGCCGAGGACGTGCCGGCCTGACGGCGCGTTGCTTCGCCCCGGCCCGCAACCCGCGCGAATCGCCGGGATAATGCCGGGGCCGTGAAAGCATAGGAGCAAGAGATGCCGAACAAGGCCATTGTCGGGGGCGTGCTGACCGACGCCACCCTGGCCCCCATCGCCGGGGGCAAGATCGTCGCGACGCTGAACGGATCGGACGTGTTCGACGACGGCGTGCGCGTCGTGACCCAGAAGGTCGAGGCGACCACCGACGCGCAAGGCGTCTGGTCGCTGGCGCTGATCGTCAATGCCGAGGGCGACGGCGCCGCCACGACCTGGACCATCGAAGGCTTCGACCGCTATGTCGCCCGGGTCTTCGAGGCGAAATCGCTGTTCATCGCCTCGACCCTGCCGATCGCGCTGGGGGATCTGGAAAAGACCAGCGCCCAGAACCTCAAGGCCGCGCGCGAGGGCAACTCGGCCCGGCTGCTGGTGGTGCGCGACCATGCGCTTTACCAGGCCCTGCCGGTCGCGCAGCGCCGCAGCAGCGACATCGTGCTGGTCAAGGCCGCCTGAACGGCCGCACGGCAGCCGGTCGCCCGACTGCCGTTTCCGCCCTATTCCACCGTCACCGATTTCGCCAGGTTGCGCGGCTGGTCCACGTCGGTGCCCTTGGCGACCGCCGTGTGATAGGCCAGATATTGCATCGGCAGCGCATAAAGGATCGGCTGGAACATCCCGCCGCCCGTGGGCATCGCCAAGGCCGCCTTGAAGCCCTGACCCGCCGCCTCGATGCCCTCCGGGTCCGAGATCAGCAGCACCTGCCCGTGCCGCGCCATGACCTCCTGCATGTTCGAGACGGTCTTGTCGAACAGCCCGTCGCGCGGCGCCAGCACCACCACCGGCACATTGCGGTCGATCAGCGCGATCGGCCCATGCTTCAGCTCGCCCGAGGCATAGCCCTCGGCGTGGATATAGCTGAGTTCCTTCAGCTTCAGCGCCCCCTCCAGCGCCACCGGGTAAAGCGGGCCGCGGCCCAGATACAGCACGTCCTGCGCCTCGGACAGCCAGCCGGCCAGCCGGCGGCAGATGTCGCTGAGCGCCAGCGCCTGGTTCAGCAGCCCCGGCAGGCTGCGCAGGTCGGAAAGATGCGCGGCAAGCTCCGCCTCCGTCAGCCGCCCCCGGTCCCGCGCCGCCTTCAGCGCCAGCACCGCCAGCACCGCCAGCTGGCAGGTGAAGGCCTTGGAGGAAGCCACGCCGACCTCGATCCCGGCCAGCGTCGGCAGGGCGATGTCGGCATCGCGGGCGATGGCCGAGGTGCCGACATTCACCACGCCGACCGTGCGCGCCACCTTGTCCCGGGCGTAATGCAGCGCCGCCAAGGTGTCCGCCGTCTCGCCCGACTGGCTGACGAAGAGCGCCCAGCTTTTCGGCGACAGCGGCGGCTCGCGATAACGGAACTCCGAGGCCACGTCCAGATCGCAGGGCAGGCCCGCCAGGGACTCGAACCAGTAGCGCGCGACATGGGCCGCGTAATAGGCGGTGCCGCAACCGACCAGCGTCAGCCGGTCCACGGCGCTGAAATCCAGCGCATCGGGCAGGACGATGCGGTCGCCCTTGATATAGTGGTTCAGCGCATCGCCCAAAACAACCGGTTGTTCCGCGATCTCCTTTGCCATGAAATGCCGATAGCCGCCCTTGTCGATCTGGGTGGCGCCGACGTCGATCTGCTGGATCTCGCGATTGGCCGGGCGGCCCGCGGCGTCGAAGATCTCGGCGCCCGAGCGGCGGATGATGGCGTGGTCGCCGTCCTCGAGATAGGTGATGCGGTCGGTAAAAGGCGCCAGCGCGATGGCGTCCGAGCCCAGGAACATCTCGCCCTCGCCATGGCCCACGGCCAGCGGGCTGCCCTTGCGGGCGGCGATCATCAGGTCGGGCTCGCCCTCGAACAGGAAGGCCAGGGCAAAGGCGCCGTGCAGGCGGGCCAGCGTCGCGCGCGCCGCCTCGGCCGCATCCATGCCCTGCGCCATGTGCCAGGCGGTCAGCAGCGCCACGGTTTCGGTGTCGGTCTGCGATTCCGGTTGCAGGCCCAGCGCGATCACCTCGTCGCGCAGCTCGCGGAAGTTCTCGATGATGCCGTTATGGACCACGGCGACCGGACCGCGGCGATGGGGATGGGCGTTGACCTCGGTCGCGGCGCCATGCGTGGCCCAGCGGGTGTGTCCGATGCCGGCATGGCCGGTCAGCGGCTCATGCACCAGCCGGTCCGAGAGGTTCACCAGCTTGCCCACCGCCCGGCGCCGATCCAGCCGGCCGGCGTCGTCCACCGTCGCCACCCCGGCGCTGTCATAGCCGCGATATTCCAGCCGCTTCAGCGCCTCGACCAGCTGCGGCGAGACCTCGTGCTGGCCCAGGATTCCGATGATGCCGCACATGGCTCAGCTCCCCTTTTTCTGGCGCAGGGCCTGCATCAGCCGGGTGGCGAGGCCAGGCTTGGTCACCTGTTTCGCGCGGCCCAGCGCCAGTGCATCGTCCGGCACGTCCTCGGTGATGACCGAGCCCGAGCCGGTCATCGCCCGCGCCCCCACCCGGACCGGCGCCACCAGCATGGTGTCCGAGCCGATGAAGGCATGGGCGCCGATCTCGGTCCGGTGCTTGCCGACGCCGTCGTAATTGCAGGTGATGGTGCCGGCGCCGATATTGGTCGCCTCGCCGATATGGGCGTCGCCGAGATAGGTCAGGTGGCCGACCTTGACGCCTTCGTCCAGCACCGAATTCTTGATCTCGACGAAATTGCCGACATGCACGTCGCCGCCCAGTTCCGCCCCGGGCCGCAGCCGGGCAAAGGGGCCGACGGTGGCGCCGGCGCTGACATGGCAGCCTTCAAGATGGCAGAAGGGCAGGATCTCGGCGCCGCTTTCGACGGTCACGCCGGGGCCGAAGACCACGTTCTGCCCGATCACCGCGTCGCGGCCGATGCAGGTGTCAAGCGCGAACCAGACCGTCGCCGGATCCGACAGCGTCACCCCGTCCTCCAGCGCCTGCGCGCGGGCGCGGGCCTGGAAGGCCGCCTCGGCGGCGGCCAGTTCGGCGCGGGTGTTGATGCCCAGCGTTTCGGCTTCGTCGCAGGTGACGACATCGACGCGCAGCCCGGCGGCGCGCGCCAGGCCGGCCAAGTCGGTCAGGTAATATTCGCCCGCCGCGTTGCGGTTGCCGATCTGCGGCAGGATCTCGCGCAGCGTCGCCGCATCGGCGGCCAGCACGCCCGAGTTCACCAGCCGGATCGCCCGCGTGGCCTCGTCGGCGTCCTTGTATTCGACAATGCGCTCCAAACCGTCCGGGCCGGTGACCAGCCGGCCATAGCGGCCGGGATCGGCGGCCTCGAAGCCCAGCACGATCACGTCCGAGGGGTGGGTCGCCAACATGCCGAGCGTTTCCTCGGCGATGAAGGGCGTGTCGCCGTAAAGCACCAGCACCCGACCCTCGAAGCCTTCGAGCAGCGGCAGGGCCTGGCGGACGGCATGGGCGGTGCCCAGCTGTTCCTCTTGCAGGGCGATCTGCGCCTCGGGGTCCAGCTTCGCGACCGCCTTCTGCACCAGCGCGGCGCCGTGGCCGGCGACGACCACCACGGTTTCGGGCGCCAGGCTGCGGCCTGCGGCCAGGGCATGACCGACCAGCGGCACGCCGCCCAGGCGGTGCAGCACCTTGGGCAGGTCCGACTGCATGCGGCTGCCCTGTCCGGCGGCCAGCACGATCAGCGCGACGGGTTTCTCGGTCATACTGCCCTCTTGCCTGTTTCTTGTCCTTGCCGGGCGTTCTACCTAGAGGACGGGGATCGGGAAAGGCCCCGGCGGATCAAACATCTTGACGGAAGGTTACAACATGGCGGGAACGGTGGTCTTCGACCTGGACGGCACGCTGGCCGACACCTCGGCCGACCTGATCGCGGCGGCAAACGCCTGTTTTCAAACCCGCGGGCTGGGCGACCTGCTGGATCCGGTTGCGGATGCGCTGATCGCGTTTCACGGCGGCCGGGCCATGCTCCGCGCCGGCTATGGGCGGCTTCCCGCCGATACGCTGCTGCCCCCGGGCGCCGAGGAGGAGGACTATCCGCGCCTGCTGGGCCATTACGGCGCGGCCATCGCCACCCATACCCGGCTTTACCCCGGCACCGAGGCGGCGCTGGACCGGCTGGCCGACGCCGGCCACCGGCTGGCGGTCTGCACCAACAAGCCCTCTGCCCTGGCCGAGGTGCTGCTGCGCGAGCTGGGCATCCGCGAGCGTTTCGCCGCCATGATCGGCGCCGACACGCTGCCGGTGCGCAAGCCCGACCCCCGGCCCTATCGCGCCGCCGTCGAGGGCGCGGGCGGCGTTGTCGCACGCTCTTTCCTGGTCGGCGATACCGAGACCGACCGCAAGACCGCTTCGGCTGCCGGGGTGCGGGTGGCGCTGGTCGCCTTCGGTCCCGAGGGCGAGGGCCTGTCGCGGCTGGCGCCCGAGGCGATGCTGCGCCATTTCGACGAGCTGCCGGCGCTGGCGACGGATTGGCTGGGCTGAAACATTAAAGGGGGCCGCGAGGGCCCCCTGAAGCGCGAGAGTCTCGTGCCGTCACTCGGCCTGGTCGGCCGACTTGGCGTTCAGCAGGCCATAGTTCTGTTCGCCGATGGAGGCGTAGAGATCCAGCTGGGTCTCGAGGAAGTCGATATGGCCTTCCTCGTCGGTCAGCAAATCATCGAACAGGTTCTTGCTGACATAATCGCCGACGTTGGAGCAGTATTCACGCGCCTCGATATAGAGCGTGCGGGCGTCATGCTCGGCCGCCAGATCCGACTCGAGGGTCTCCTTGAGGTTCTGGCCGATCCGCAGCGGGTCCAGCTTCTGCAGGTTGGGATGGCCTTCCAGGAAGATGATTCGCTCGATCAACCGATCGGCGTGGTTCATTTCCTCGATGGATTCGGCGCGCGACTTGTCGGCAATCTTGCCGAAACCCCAATCCTGTTGCAGCCGATAATGCAGCCAATACTGGCTGACCGCGGTAAGCTCAGACCGAAGCGCTGCGTTGAGATACTCGATGACCTTGGCGTCGCCCTTCATGGCTTTCCCCTTTGCGCGTGGCTTTCAGCCCCCGCAGGATGGGGGGCACGGCCAGATTATCGCATCCGCGCATGGTGTCCAGAAACAAGGGCATACAGCCGCCACAATCCGCGCGCTTGCCAAGCGCGTGATAGATCTTGCCGGGGGTGATGATCGTCTCGGGGTCCGAGGCCCGCATCCAGTCGACAGCCGCCTTGATGTCGTGGTCGGAAATCTGGGTGCAATGGCAGACGATCATGAGCTCACCTTGATTGCGCCATATCTGACAGATTCGCTCGGCGAAGTAAAGTCCGAGTTTTTCACTTTGGCTTCATCGCGGCGCGGGCGGCTTGACGCCCCGGCGCGGCAGGGACAGAACCCGGGCATGAGACTTGAGGATTTCGACTTCCACCTGCCCGAGGGGCTGATCGCGACGCGCCCCGCGCGGCCGCGGTCCTCGGCGCGGCTGCTGCTGGCCGAAGGCGGGACGATCCGCGACCTGCATGTGGCCGACCTGGCCGCGCTGCTGGGGCCGGGCGACCTTCTGGTGCTGAACGACACCAAGGTCATCCCGGCGCGGCTGACCGGCACCCGCCGGCGCGCCACGCCGCAGGGCGATGCGGTGGCCAAGATCGAGATCACGCTGCTGGAACCCGCCGCCGATGGCTGGAATGCCCTGGCGAAGCCCCTGCGCAAGCTGAAGCAGGGCGAGGTGATCCGCTTCTCGGACGCGCTGTCGGCCGAGGTGGCCGAGATCGGCGACGCCGGGCTGCGGCTGCGCTTCGACGCCACGGGCGAGGCCTTCGACGCGGCGCTGGCCCAGGTCGGCGCCATGCCGCTGCCGCCCTATATCGCCGCGCTGCGCGCCCCGGACGAGGCCGACCGGACCGATTACCAGACCGTCTGGGCGCGCCATTCCGGCGCCGTCGCCGCCCCCACCGCCAGCCTGCATTTCGACGAGCCGCTGCTGGCGGCGCTGCGCGCGCGCGGCGTGCGTTTCGCGCATGTCACGCTGCATGTCGGCGCCGGCACCTTCCTGCCGGTCAAGGTCGAGGACGTGACCACCCACAAGATGCACGGCGAATGGGGCGAGGTCACCCCCGAGGCCGCCGCCGCGATCAATGCCACCCGCGCCGCCGGCGGCAGGGTGATCCCGGTCGGCACCACGGCGCTGCGCCTGATCGAATCGGCGGCCACGCCCGAGGGCCGGGTCGAGCCGTTCCGGGACGTGACCGAAATCTTCATCTATCCGGGCTATCGCTTCCGGGTGACGGATGCGCTGATGACGAATTTCCACCTGCCGAAATCGACGCTGCTGATGCTGGTCTCGGCCCTGATGGGCCAGGACCGCATCCGCGCCATCTATCGCCATGCCGTCGAATCGGGCTATCGCTTCTTCAGCTATGGCGATGCCTCGCTTCTGATACCGTCGAGGGAATGATGCTGACCGTTCTGCGCACCACCTGGCCGCTCTTGCTGGGCATCCTTCTGCTGATGGTCGGCAATGGCATGCAGGGCACCCTGCTGGGCGTGCGCGGCAAGATCGAGGGCATCTCGACCACGCAGATGTCGGTGGTGATGGCGGCCTATTTCGGCGGCTTCCTGCTGGGTTCGCGCGTGGTGCCGCAGATGATCCGCAGCGTCGGCCACGTCCGGGTCTTCGCGGCGCTCGGCTCGCTGATCTCCTCGGTGCTGATCCTTTACGCCGCCGCGCCCGAATGGCTGGCCTGGGCGGCGATGCGGCTTCTGATCGGCTTCTGCTTCTCGGGCGTCTACATCACCGCGGAAAGCTGGCTCAATGCCTCGACCAGCAACGAGACGCGCGGCCAGGCGCTTTCGGCCTATATGATCATGCAGATGCTGGGCATCATCACGGCGCAGCTGCTGATGAACACGGCCGACCCGGCGGGCTACCTGCTGTTCGTCATCCCCTCGGTGCTGGTCAGCCTGTCCTTCCTGCCGATCCTGCTGTCGCGCCAGCCGGCGCCGCAATTCGCCACGCTGAAGCGGATGAGCTTCCGCGACCTCTTCGCCGCCTCGCCGCTGGGCTGCATCGGCATGTTCCTGATGGGCGGGGTGTTCTCGGCGCTGTTCGGCATGGCCTCGGTCTGGGGCTCGATGAAGGGCCTGTCGGTGCGCGAGATCTCGGCCTTCGTCGCGGCGATCTATGCGGGCGGCCTCTTGCTGCAATATCCGGTGGGCTGGTTTTCGGACCACGGCGACCGGCGGCTGATCGTCCTGGGCCTGGCGCTGCTGGGTGCGGCGGTGGCGGGCGCGACGGTGCTGGTGCAACCCGGCATCTGGGGCCTGCTGCTGGCGGCGGCCGTGGTCGGCGGCGTCGCCAACCCGGTCTATTCGCTGCTGCTGGCCTATACCAACGACTTTCTCGACAACAGCGACATGGCGGCGGCCTCGGCCGGGCTGCTGTTCATCAACGGGCTGGGCGCCATGGCCGGGCCGCTGATCACCGGCTGGCTGATGTCCTGGCTGGGCCCGGACGGGTTCTGGATCTATATCGGCGCCCTGCTGGCGCTGCTGGCGCTTTACACCTTCTATCGCCGCACCCGCCGCCCAGCGCCCATGCTGGACCAGAGCTTTGCGGTCATCGCCCCCTCGGCCACCCCCATCGCGGTCGAGGCGGCGCTGGAGACCGCCGGACCCGACGACGGCCCGCGCTCGGACTGACGGGGTTGCGGCGGCCGGCCGGCTCTGCAACCATCCTTCGGAAACGGAGGGCCGAGCATGACCGAAACCGTCACCCCGCAGGCGATCAACCGCTTCTGGCTCGATGAGGTCGGCGAAACCGGCTGGTATGTCCGCTCGGACCCGCTGGACGCGACCATCCGCCAGCGCTTCCTGCCGACATGGGAACGCGCCGCCGAACTGGCCCCCACCTGGGCCGCAACGCCCGAGGCCGCGCTGGCCGCGCTTATCCTGACCGACCAGTTCCCGCGCAACCTGTTCCGCGAGGACGCCCGCGCCTTCGCGACCGACCCGCTGGCGCGCGAGCTGGCCCGCGCCGCGCTCGACCGCGGCTTCCCCCAGCGCATCGACCTGCCGGCGCGGCAGTTCTTCTTCATGCCCTTCGAGCATTCCGAGGATCTGGCCGACCAGGACCGCGCCGTGGCGCTGTTCCAGGAGTTCATGCCGGGCGAAAGCCTGCGCCACGCGCAGATCCACCGCGACACGATCGCGAAATTCGGCCGCTTCCCCTGGCGCAACGCCGCCTTGGGCCGCAGCCCGACTGCGGCGGAAACCCGCGTGATGCAGGCCGGGGGCTATGGTGCGCTGGTCTCCGGCAAGCTGTCGCTTGTGGATGCCTGAAAAATGGTTTAACGCTGAACTATCTTTTTCCAGAGGGGGAATTCCATGGCGCAAAGCTTCGACATGGTGGTGATCGGTTCCGGCCCGGGCGGCTATGTCTGCGCCATCCGCGGCGCGCAGCTGGGCCTGAAGGTCGCGGTGATCGAACGCGAGCATCTGGGCGGCATCTGCCTGAACTGGGGCTGCATCCCGACCAAGGCGCTGTTGCGCTCGGCCGAGGTGTTCCACCTGATGCACCGCGCCAAGGAATTCGGCCTCTCCGCGGACAAGATCGGCTATGACCTTGGCGCCGTGGTGCAGCGTTCGCGCGGCGTGGCGAAACAGCTCGCCAGCGGCGTCGGCCACCTGCTGAAAAAGAACAAGGTCACCGTCATCATGGGCGAGGCCACGCTGACCGCCCCCGGCAAGCTGGCGGTCAAGACCGACAAGGGGGCCGAGGAGGTCACCGGCAAGGCCATCGTGCTGGCCACCGGCGCCCGCGCCCGCAACCTGCCGGGGCTGGAAGCGGACGGCGACCTGGTCTGGAACTACAAGCACGCGCTGCAACCGCCGCGGATGCCGAAAAAGCTGCTGGTGATCGGCTCGGGCGCCATCGGCATAGAATTCGCCAGCTTCTTCAACACCCTGGGCGCCGACACCACGGTGGTCGAGGTCATGGACCGCGTGCTGCCGGTCGAGGATGCGGAAATCTCGGTCCTGGCCAAGAAGCAATTCGTCAAGCAGGGCATGAAGATCCTGGAAAAGGCCACGGTCAAGAAGCTCGACCGCGCCCCCGGCAAGGTCACCGCCCATATCGAGCGGGACGGCAAGACCGAGACCCAGGACTTCGACACGGTGATCTCGGCCGTCGGCATCGTCGGCAACGTGGAAAACCTCGGCCTTGAAAAGCTGGGCGCCAGGATCGACCGCACCCATGTCGTGACCGACGAATACTGCCGCACCGGCGTCGAGGGGCTCTATGCCATCGGCGACGTGGCCGGCGCCCCCTGGCTCGCCCACAAGGCCAGCCACGAAGGCGTCATGGTCGCGGAACTGATCGCCGGCCAGCACCCGCACCCGATCAAGCCGAACGCGATTCCCGGCTGCACCTATTGCAACCCGCAGGTCGCCTCGGTCGGCCTGACCGAGGAAAAGGCCAAGGCCGCCGGCTACGAGATCAAGGTCGGCCGCTTCCCCTTCATCGGCAACGGCAAGGCCATCGCGCTCGGCGAACCCGAAGGCCTGATCAAGACCGTCTTCGACGCCAGGACCGGCGAGTTGCTGGGCGCCCATATGGTCGGCGCCGAAGTCACCGAACTGGTCCAGGGCTATGTCGTCGGCCGCACGCTGGAAACCACCGAGGCCGAGCTGATGGAGACGGTGTTCCCGCACCCGACCCTGTCCGAGATGATGCACGAATCCGTGCTCTCGGCCTACGGCCGCGCCATCCATTTCTGACGGACGGGGGGTCGCACGGCCCCTTGCTTCTTTCTTGCCGAAATATCCTCGGGGGTCCGGGGGCAGACAGCCCCCGGCGCCAAGGCTCACGCCGGCAGCGGCATCCGCGCCTCGACCATGCCGGCATACCAGCTCGACCCGGCCGGAATCGCATTGTCGTCGAAATTATAGGCCGGGTGATGCACCATCGCCGTATCGCCGTTGCCGACGAAGATATAGGCGCCGGGCCGCGCGTTCAGCATGTAGCTGAAATCCTCGCCCGCCATCAGCGGCGCCATCTCGGTATTCACGTCACCCGCGACCGCGCGCGCGACTTCTGCCGCGTAAACCGTGGCTTGCGGGTCGTTCATCGTCACCGGATAGCCGCGCTCATATTGCACCTCCGCCCGGGCGCCAAAGGCGGCGGCGGTGTTGGTGGCGATGCGGGCGATGCCTTCCTCGAGCTGGTCGCGCACCTCGGGGGCCAGGCTGCGGGCGGTGCCTTTCAGCGTCACGACCTGGGGGATGACGTTATGGGCGGTCGAGTCGGTCTGCACCACGCAGACCGAGATCACGCCGCTTTTCAGCGGGTCGACGTTGCGCGAGACCACCGATTGCAACGCCACGATGATCTGCGCCGCGACCAGCGTGGTGTCGATGGCCTCATGCGGCTTGGCGGCATGGCCGCCCTTGCCGGTCACCACGATGTCGAACTGGTCGGTGGCGGCCATCATGGCGCCTTCGCGGATGGCGAAGCTGCCGACCGGATAGCCGGGCATGTTGTGCATGCCATAGAACTCCTGGATGCCCCAGCGCTCGACCAGCCCGTCCTCGACCATGGCGCGCCCGCCGCCGCCGCCCTCTTCGGCGGGCTGGAAGATGACCACGGCACGACCGTCGAAATTGCGCGTCTCGGCCAGGTATTTTGCCGCGCCCAGCAGCATGGCGGTATGGCCGTCATGGCCGCAAGCATGCATAACCCCCGGATTTTTCGAGGCATATTCCACGCCGGTCTTTTCGGCGATCGGCAGCGCGTCCATGTCGGCGCGCAAGCCGATCACCCTGCCCTGGCTGTCCGAACGGCCCTTGATGACGCCCACGACGCCGGTGCGGCCGATGCCCTCGGTCACCTCGTCCACGCCGAAGGCGCGCAAGAGCTCGGCGACGCGGCCGGCGGTGCGGTGGACGTCATAGTCCAGCTCGGGGTTTTCGTGAAAGTCGCGGCGCCAGGCGGTGATCTCGGGCAGCAGTTCGGCAAAGCGGTTCTTGACGGGCATGGGACACTCTCCTTCGCGCCGAAGGTTACGCCTTTCGCCCCGCGCCGCAAGGCCGCGCAACGGCTGCGCGCGTTGCGCGGTGCACCGCGCCGGGCCCGGAATGCAGAAACCCCGGCAATTGCCGGGGTTTTCGCCGTGATTCGCGTGCCGCAGGCGTACACCGCGCGTACACCGGGCGTGCACCGCCGGATCAGAACCTGGCGCGCAGCGTCAGCTCGGCCGAACGCCCGTCGCCATAGACCACGGTGTCGTAGAAGCCGGTCGTGGCGTAATATTTCTTGTCGAAGATATTGTTCACGCTGAGCGACAGCTCGGTCCTGTCGTCGAGGTCGTATCTGGCGTTCAGGTCGAACACCGCATAGCTGCCCTGGTGCACATTCGGCTGTTCCAGCTCGGAGGTGAAGTCCATGCTGTCGGTGCCGCTTTGCCAGCGCATCGCCCCGCCCAGGGTCAGCCTGTCCTGCAACGCCGCCAACCGGTAGTCGGTCGCCAGCTTCAGCGTGTGCTGGGGCTGGTCGGCATAGAGCTTGTTGCCGTCCTGATCCTTGGAGGTGCGATAGGTATAGCCGGCCGAGACGTTCCAGCGGTCGTTGATCGCCCCCGCCGCCTCGACTTCGAAGCCGCGCGTCTTGGTGCCGTCGATGCTGCGATAGACCGAGCGGTCCTCCTCAAGGTCGTAATACAGGTATTCGGCAACATCCTTCTGGTCGGTCTGGAAGATCGCGGCCGAGACATAGAGCCTGCCGTCCAGCGGGTCGCCCTTGATCCCCAGCTCGTAGTTCCAGCCATAGGCCGGGTCCAGATAATTGCCGTCGACGTCCTGCGCCAGCTGCGGCTTGAAGATGCTGGTGATGCTGCCATAGGCAGTCCAGACCGGGGTCAAGTCATAGGTCGCCCCGACATAGGGGGTGATCACCGCGTCATAGCTGTAGTCCACCGTCGTCACGCCATCGGTGGCGTCGCTGCCGCTCCACCAGCTGGCGCGGGCGCCGCCGATCAGCGCCAGTTCGTCGGTGGCATGGAACTGCAGGGTGCCATAGAGGCCGTATTGGCGCGCGGTGGTCTTGCCCACGCTGGTCGGACCGTCAGACCACACCGGCTCGGCCGGACCGCCGTCCCAGTCGAAGACGTTCCCGATCGGCGTGCCGGTGCCGGTCAGCGCGCTGTAGGAATCATTCGTCGCCGAGGCGTAGGACATCATCGCGCCCAGCACGAACTGATGGTCGCGGCCCATCGCCTGGAAATCGCCGTTGACCATGGCGTTCAGCGTCGAGACATCCGAACGCCCGTCGTATTTCGCCGCCGATAGCAACGACAGGCCGCTGCCGTCGCGTTCCGGCGCGCCATTGGCCCAGGACAGCTGCATGTCGGAATCGGTGCGGATATGGCTGAGCACCAGCCGGCCGGTCCAGCCGTTGTGGAACACGTGCTCCAGCGAGGCGAAGGCATCGGTCCGCGCGGTATCGACATAGGTCCAGTCGGTGCCCATGGTCGAGCCATCGGGCCAGTCGATCAGCCCGCCGTCGGCATAGAAGGACGGCAGCCCGGCCCAGGTCACGCCATCGGCATTGGTCTTTTGATAGCTGATGCCGGTCGACAACACGGTGTTTTCGTCGATGTCGACCTCGACCGCGCCGAACAGAACATATTTGTCCTTGGTGTAGTTGTCGAGGAAACCGTCCCGCTTGTCGACCACGCCGACGAGCCGGCCCCGGACCGTGCCCGAGGCGTTCAGTGGCCCGGACACGTCCGCCTCCACCCGCGCGCCCTTGGGATCGGCCAGCGAGACGGCGGCCTCGCTCTGGAAGTCCTCGGTGGGGCGCTTGCGGATGAAGTTGATCGAGGCGCCCGGCTCGCCCGCGCCCGACATCAGGCCAGTGGCGCCGCGCACGATCTCGACATGGTCATACAGTGCCATGTCGGGGTTGTTGTCGCCGAACTGATAGACCACGTCGCGCGGCACCGGGGCGCTGTCATATTGATAGGCATCAATCGGGAAACCGCGCGAATAATAGTTGATGCGGTCGCTTTCATAGGCCTGCACGGTGATGCCGGTCGCCGCGTCCATCGTCTCGGCGATGGTGGTGATGTTGCGGTCCTTCATCTGCGCGTCGGTGATGACGCTGGTGGACTGCGGGGTTTCCTTCTGGCTCAGCACCAGCCCGGTGGCGGAACGCATCCATTCGGTGGTCCAGCTGTCGGTGCCCTCGGTCTGCGTGCCGGGGGCGGCGGTGATCGTCACCTCGTCCAGGGTAACGGTCTGGTCGGTGCCGGCGGCATCGTCCTGCGCCATGGCCGGGGCGGCCAGGATCAGCAGGCTGGCGCCCAGCGCCGTGGACAGCCGCGCCCGCGCGGCCAGGGAAAGAGTGGGGCGAAAGCTCATGGCGGACCATCCCATCGAATTTCGGATGCTCGCTGGCCCAAGGCTGGCTGATGGCCCGCTTTTCCAGTTCCAGGGGGCCGTAATCAAGCGCCGCCGCGCCGCGGCGTTCCATCCGGGCGGCTTGTGTCAATTCCGCAACAGCGCGGCTCAACCATGCGTTGCAGGGTCCACCAGCACCCGATGCCCCGGCGCCACCTCGGCATAGGTCGAGGGCGGCGGGACATGGCCCATCGGGTGGATCGGCGAGGGGATCGGGCGGAAGCGCAGCTCGTCGCCGATGGTCTTGCGGCGCGGGTCGGCGATGGGCACCGCCGCCATCAGTTGGCGGGTATAGCTGTGCTGCGGGTTCTCGAAGACCTGGCGGCGGCTGCCGATCTCGACGATGCGGCCCAGATACATGACGGCGACGCGGTGGCTGACGCGCTCGACCACCGCCATGTCGTGGCTGATGAACAGCATGGCGATGCCGAGCTCGCGTTGCAGCTCCATCAACAGGTTCAGCACCTGCGCCTGGACCGAGACGTCGAGGGCCGAAACCGCCTCGTCGGCGACCAGCAGTTTCGGGTTCAGCGCCAGGGCGCGGGCGATGGCGATGCGCTGGCGCTGGCCGCCCGACATCTCATGCGGATAGCGGCGCATGAAGCTGCGCGGCAGCTCGACCCGGTCGAAGAGCCGGGCGATGCGGTCGCGGCGCTCGGCGCGGGTGCCGATGCCGTAGTTCAGCATGGGCTCCTCGATCTGGTCCAGCAGCCGCATCTGCGGGTCGAGGCTGGCGAAGGGGTCCTGGAAGATCATCTGCATGTCGCGCCGCGCCTGGCGCAGGTCCGAGGCGCCAAGCGCCAGGATGTCGCGGCCGCCCAGGGTGATGCGGCCCGAGGTCGGCTCGATCAGGCGCAGGATCGAGCGGCCGGTGGTGGACTTGCCGCAGCCGGATTCGCCGACCAGGGACAGGGTTTCGCCGGCGTTGAGGGTGAAGCTGACGTCCTCGACGGCATGGACCCGGGCGACGGTGCGGCGCAGGATGCCGCCCTTGACCGGGAAGCGGGTCGAGAGGTGTTCGACGCTAAGCAGCGGCTCGGGCGCGCGGGGGACGACCGGGGCGGGGGCGTCCGCGCCGCGCATCAGGCGCATCGGCTCGGGCGCGTCGCGGCCGGCCATCTCGCCCAGGCGCGGCACGGCGGCGAGCAGCGCCCGGGTATAGGGCGCGCGCGGCTGCTCGAAGATCTGCGCGACGGGGCCTTCCTCGACCTTGTTGCCGCGGAACATGACGACGACGCGGTCGGCCATCTGCGCGACCACGGCCATGTCATGGGTGATGAACAGCACCGCCATGCCGGTCTCGCGCTTCAGCCGGTCGATCAGGGCCAGGATCTCGGCCTGGATGGTGACGTCGAGCGCGGTGGTCGGCTCGTCGCAGATCAGCAGTTTCGGACGGCAGGCCATGGCCATGGCGATGACCACGCGCTGGCGCATGCCGCCGGAGAGCTCGTGCGGGTATTGCCGCAGGCGGCGCTCGGGCTCGGGGATGCGGACCTCGGCCAGCAGGTCCAGCGCGCGGGCCATGGCGTCGCGGCGCGACAGGCCGCGGTGGGCGATCAGGCCCTCGGAGAGCTGGTCGCCGATGGTGAAGACCGGGTTCAGCGCGGTCATCGGCTCTTGGAAGATCATCGCGATCTGGTTGCCGCGGATGTCGCGCATGGCGGCGGGCGCGGCGCGGGCAAGGTCGAGAGCGCCGCTTTCGCGCTGGAACAGCAGCCGGCCCCGGGCGATCTCGCCGCCGCCGAATTCCACCAGGCGCATCAGCGACAGCGCGCTGACCGACTTGCCCGAGCCGGATTCGCCCACCACGCAGACGCATTCGCCGGGGCGGATGTCGAAGGACAGGTCGTCGACGCCGGTGACCGGGCCGTCGTGGGTCTGGAAATCCACGCGCAGGCCTTCGATCGAGACGAGCGGCTTTGCGTCCAGCATGGTTTCCCCTGTCGATGCCCCGAGGCGTTCAGGCTAATGCCGCGCCCCCGCATTGCAACCGCAAAAGATGCGCCTTGCTTTTGAAGGAAAACCCGTCTGAAAATCGGCGAACCCTTGGCAGGCATGGCGCGACGCCCCCTGCCCGCCCGGCAATCCATGCGAGCAAGGAGTGTGCGATGCGACTGAAATGCCTGATGCTGGGGGCCGCGGCCATGGCCCTGACCGCCCCCGCCGCCCTGGCCGAACGCGGCGCCGACGGGCAGGTGAACGTCATCATGTGGCAGGCGCCCTCGACGATGAACCCCTATATGTCGGCCGGGACCAAGGACATCATCGCCAGCTCCATCGCGCTGGAACCGCTGGCGAGCTTCACCACCGAGGGCACCATCGAGCCGCGGCTGGCGGCCGAGATCCCCAGCCTGGAAAACGGCGGCATCGCCCAGGACCTGAAAAGCGTCACCTGGACGTTGAAGCCGGGGGTGAAATGGGCCGACGGCAGCCCCTTCACCGCCGCGGACGTGGCCTTCACCGCCGCCTATTGCATGGACCCGAACGGCGGCTGCGCGCAGCTGGCCAAGTTCGAGGGCGTCGAGACGGTCGAGGCGGTGGACGAGCTGACGGTGAAGATCAGCTTCGTCTCGCCGCGGCCCGATCCGTTCTCGGCCTTCGTGGGGGCGCAGTCGCCGGTGCTGCAAAAGGCGCAGTTCGAGAATTGCACCGGCGAGAAGGCCCCGACCTGCACCGAGCAGAACTTCAACCCGCAGGGCACCGGCCCGTTCAAGGTGGCCGAGTTCCGCACCAACGACACCATCACCTTCGACGCGAACCCGGAATATCGCGATGCGACGAAGCCCGCCTTCGCCCGGCTGGTGGCCAAGGGCGGCGGCGATTCGGCGGCGGCGGCGCGTTCCGTGCTGGAGACGGGCGAGTTCGACTATGCCTGGAACACCCAGCTGGCGCCCGAGGTCATCGCCGGCATGGAGGCGGCCGGCAAGGGCAAGAACCTGGCGGCCTTCGGTTCCCTGGTCGAGCGCATCCATGTAAACCTGACCGACCCGAGTTCCGACCTGCCCGAGGGCGAACGCTCGACCGCCAAGCATCCGCATCCGATCCTGACCGATGCCAATGTGCGCAAGGCGCTGTCCATGGCCATCGACCGCCAGCTGCTGACCGAGATCGGCTATGGCCCGGCCGGCAGGCCCACCTGCAACCTGGTGCCGGCGCCGGCGGCCTGGGCCTCGGAGAATACCGAATGCCTGACCCAGGACATCGAGGGCGCCAAGGCGCTGCTGGATCAGGCCGGCTGGGTGCCCGGCGCAGGCGGCATCCGCGAAAAGGACGGCAAGCGGCTGACGCTGGTGTTCCAGTCCTCGGTCAATGCGGTGCGGCAGGATTTCCAGGCGCTGATCAAGCAATGGTGGTCCGAGATCGGCGTCGAGACCGAGCTGAAGACGGTCGATCCTTCGGTGTTCTTCGGCGGCGACGCGGGCTCGCCCGACACCTTCCAGAAGTTCTATGCCGACGTCGAGATGTATGCCAACAACTTCGAGGGCAACAACCCCGAGCCCTATCTGGCGCGGCAGACCTGCGACAAGATCCCCGGCCCGGAAAACCAGTGGCAGGGCGAGAATACCAGCCGCTTCTGCGACCCGGAGTTCGACAGGATGATCGGCGAGATGACGCAGATCGTCGATCCGGCCGAGCGCGGCGCCATGGGCCGCAAGCTGAACGAGATGCTGACCCGCGACAGCAACGCGGTGATCCCGCTGGTCTATCGCGGCACCGCCTCGGCCGTGTCGAACAGCCTGGGCGGCGTCAAGCTGAACGCCTGGGACAGCGAGCTGTGGAATGTCGCGGACTGGTATCGCGTCAAGCAATAGGCCATGCTGGCGGCCCGGCCCCGCGTGGGCCGCCCCGTCAACAGTCTGGAAGAAAACGATGATTTCCCGCATGATCGCCTTGCCCCTGGCGCTGAGCCTTGCCACCCCCGCGCTGGCCGAACGCGGCGGCGACGGCGAATTGAAGGTGCTCTACTGGCAGGCCGCCACGGTGCTGAACCCCTATCTCTCGACCGGGGCCAAGGACGTAGACCCGGCCTCGATGGTGGTCGAGCCCTTGGCGCTGGTCGCCGATGACGGCAGCCTGCTGCCGGTGCTGGCGGCCGAGATCCCCAGCGTCGAGAACGGCGGCATCGCGCCGGATTTCACCTCGGTCACCTGGAGGCTGAAGCCGGGGCTGGTCTGGTCCGACGGCTCGCCCGTCACCGCCGAGGACGTGGCCTTTACCGCCGAATATTGCATGGACCCCGCCTTTGGCTGCGCGGTGCTGGCCGAGTTCGAGGGCATCCGTTCGGCCGAGGTGCTGGATGCGCAGAGGGTGCGGCTGAATTTCGACGCGCCGCGCTATGCGCCCTTGCAGGCTTTCGTCGGCGGGCGCACGCCGGTGCTGCAAAAGGCGCAGTTTCAGGCTTGCCGCGGCGCGGCGGGCGCCAGCTGCACGGCGCAGAATTTCGGCCCCATCGGCACCGGCCCCTATCGCGTGACCGAGTTCCGGCCCGGCGACGTGGCGGTGTTCGAGATCAACCCGGAATATCGCGATGCCGCGAAACCGGCCTTCGACCGGGTGACGGTCAAGGGCGGCGGCGATGCCATGGCGGCGGCGCGGGCGGTGCTGGAATCGGGCGAATACGATTTCGCCTGGAACCTGCAACTGCCGCCCGAGGCGGTGGCGGCGATGGAGGCACAGGGCAAGGGCAAGCTGGTCGCCAGCTTTGGCGCGATGGTCGAGCGGATCGAGCTGAACCAGACCGATCCCAGCCCCGAGCTGCCGGAGGGCGAGCGGTCCACCGCCGCGCATCCGCATCCGGTCCTGGGCGATCCGGCGGTGCGCAAGGCGCTCTCCATGGCCATCGACCGCCCGGTGCTGGCCGAGCTGACCTATGGCCCGGCCGGCAAGCCTGTCTGCACCATCGTGCCGGTGCCGGCCGCCTATGCCTCGGGCCGCGACGACTGCCTGGCGCAGGACATCGAGGGCGCGAAGAAGCTGCTGGACGAGGCCGGCTGGGTGCCCGGCGCGGACGGGGTGCGGGAAAAGGACGGCCGCCGGCTGGCGCTGCTGTTCCAGACCACGGTGAACCCGGTCAGGCAGGACGTGCAGGCGCTGGTCAAGCAATGGTGGTCCGAGATCGGCGTCGAAACCGAGCTGAAGGCGGTGGACGGCGGCTCGTTCTTCGGCGGCGATCCCGGCAACCCGGATTCGCAGCAGCGTTTCAACGCCGATGCGCAGATGTTCACCGATGCCTTCTATATCCCCGACCCGGCGTCCTTTCTGAACAAGTTCGTCTGTTCGCGCATCCCCTCGGCGGAAAACCAGTGGCAGGGCAACAATTCCGTGCGCTTCTGCGACGCGGCCTATGACGCCGGCATCGCCGATCTGCATCGCAGCGCCGAGCCGGAAAAGCGCCAGGAGATCGCGAAGCGCCTGACCGACACGCTGACCGCCGAGGGCAACTTCCTGCTGCCGCTGATCCATCGCGGCATGGTTTCGGCCCATGCGAACAGCCTGGCGGGCGTCGCGCCGAACGGCTGGGAGGGCCAGCTGTGGAACGTCGCCGACTGGAGCCGCGCCGAGTGAGAACCGGGGGATCGCCATGCTGAGTTTCGCCCTGCGCCGGCTGCTGCTGGCGATCCCGACGCTGCTGTTCATCTCGCTGGTGATCTTCCTGCTCTTGGAAGCCTCGCCCGGCGATCCCCTGGGCGACGTGCCGCTGACCGTGCCGCCCGAGGTCAAGGAGCGCATGCGCGAGGCGCTGGGCCTGGGGCAGGCCTGGTATATCCGCTATGCCTTGTGGCTGAAGCAGTTCTTCTGGGTCGAGCCGCTTTACTGGTTCGACCGCGCCTTCGGCACGGAGTTCAGCGCCGGCATGCAGCGCATCATCAGCTTCCAGAGCCGCAGCCCGGTCTTCGACGTCATCGCGCAGCGGCTGCCGCAGACGCTGACGGTGGTCGGGCTGTCCTATCTGCTGGGGGTGATGATCGCTGTCCCGATCGGCATCGTCTCGGCCTACAGGCAATATTCCTGGTTCGACCAGATCGGCACCTTCGTCTCGATGGTCGGCTTCTCGCTGCCGACCTTCTTCACCGGGGTGGTGCTGATCATCGTCTTCGGCATCAAGCTGCAATGGTTTCCCTCGATCTATGACACCACCTTGCGGGTGACGGATTGGGACAGTTTCCTGGCCCAGGTGCGGCAGATGGTGATGCCGGTCACGGTGCTGGCGCTGTATAACGCGGCGCAGATCAGCCGCTTCATGCGCGCATCCATGCTGGACAACCTGCGGCAGGATTACGTGCGCACCGCCCGCGCCAAGGGCTTGAGCGAGCGGGTCGTGGTGCTGAAGCATGTGCTGAGGAACTCGCTGATCCCGGTGGTCACGGTGATCGCGCTGGGGCTGCCGGCGGTCTTCGGCGGCGCCATCATCACCGAGCAGGTGTTCAAGGTGAACGGGCTGGGGCAGCTGCTGATCCTGGCGATCAACGCCAATGACATCCCGATGGTGATGACGCTGACCTTCATCTTCGCGGCGCTGATCGTCACTTTCACCCTGATCGCCGACCTGCTCTATGGCGTCTTGGACCCGAGGATCCGCTATGACTGACCCGAAGCTGGCCCCGGAAGCGGCCGCCCCCGCCGCCGTTCCGGGCGCCGAGGCGCTGCCGCCCGATGCCCCGGTCGAGGGCGCGCCGATGCGCAGCCAGGGACGCGACGTCTGGCGCCAGTTCCGCAGCCACCGCGGCGCCATGCTGGCGCTGGTGATCTTCGCGGCCATCGTGCTGTTCGTGAGCCTGGGGCCGGTTCTGTGGCGGATCGACCCGACCTTCGTCGATTACCGCGCCCGCAACCAGGGCTTCACGCTGGCCCATCCCTTCGGCACCGACCAGCTGGGCCGCGACCTGCTGGCGCGGATGATGGCGGGCGGGCAGGTCTCGATCGCGGTCGGGCTGGTGGCCATGGCGATCGCGCTGAGCCTTGGCAGCCTGGTCGGGGTGCTGTCGGGCTATTTCCGCCGGCTGGACGCACCCTTGATGCGGCTGACCGAGCTGTTCCTGGCGCTGCCGCTGCTGCCGCTGCTTCTGCTGATGGTGACCCTGTTCCGCGAGCCCTTGGGCAAGGCGCTGGGGCCGGCGGGCGGGACGTTCCTGCTGATCGTCGGCGCCATCGGCGCCACCTCCTGGATGCAGACCGCGCGCATCGTGCGCGGCGACGTGCTGGGGCTGAAGGAGCGCGAGTTCATCCTGGCGGCGAAATCCATCGGCACGCCGGCGCCGCGCATGATCCTGCGCCATGTGCTGCCGAACGTGGTCTCGCCGATCATGGTGGCGGCGACGCTGGGCATCGCCACCGCCATCATCACCGAAAGCGCGCTGAGCTTCCTGGGACTGGGTTTCCCGCCGGATTTCCCGACCTGGGGCCGGCTTCTGTTCGACGCGGTGGACCAGATGCAGATGTATCCCTGGCGGGTGATCCTGCCCGGAGCCTTCATCTCGCTGACGGTGCTGTCGGTGAACTATATCGGCGACGGCTTGCGCGACGCGATGGACCCGCGGATCCGCGGGCGCTGACGGCGCGGCTGCATGGGTATTTGGGGAGCAAAGAAGCCTAGAGCGCCGCGGCCAGGCGCGGCAGTTCCGCGCGCGGCAGGATCAGCAGCATCGGGCCGTCGAGTTGGAGCGTGACCGGGCCGGTGGCGCGGTTCGAGGTGCCGATGCGGCCCTGCGGAGCGAAACCCAGGCCGTCGATCGGCCAGTGCAGCCCGGTCGAGCGGCCGGTCGCCGGGCCCATGGGAAAGAGCGACAGCCGGGTGCCGGGCGCCAGGTCGAGGCTGATTTTCGGCGGCGCCAGGGTGATCGCGTCATCGCCGGCGATCAGGATCGTGGGCGGGCCGATGCGGCGGGCCAGCACCGAGAGCGTGGCCAGGAAATGGTCGTGCCGCGCGCCGGAAAAGCCGATGCCGATCACCAGGGGCGCGCGGATGCGGGTCAGGCATTTCTCGAAATCGGTGCTGTCCTGTTCGGCGATGCGGTGCAGGTTCCCGGCCGGGATCACCTGCCGGGCGCGGTCCGAGATCGAGTCGAAATCGCCCCAGACCGCCCGCGGCACCAGGCCGAAGCCCAGCGCGGTATCGGCGCCGCGGTCGGCGGCGGCGACGGTCGGGGCGAGCGCCAGCGCCGCGTCGAGGTCGGCGCGGCTGACCGGCGCGCCGCCGATCAGCGTGACCGCCCGGGGGCTGTCGAGGATCATTCTTCCTTGCCGATGCCGCGGAACACCCGGCGGAAAGGCAGCGCCCAGAGGATGCCCAGGGCGACATAGACCAGCACCTCGACGAGGATCGGCTGCCGGCCCCAGGCCCGGTCCATCCAGTTCACCAGCGTCACGGCCACCACGATGTAAAGCGGCAGGCCGATCAGCAGGATCAGCAGGGACCAGCGTTTGCGGGCTTTCACGTCCATCTCAATCCGCGAAGGGATCGGTGACGAGGATGGTGTCGTCGCGTTCGGGGCTGGTCGAGAGCAGCGCCACCGGGCACTGGATCAGCTCCTCGATGCGGCGGACATATTTGATCGCCTCGGCCGGCAGATCGGCCCAGGACCGCGCGCCTTGCGTCGATTGCTGCCAGCCGGGCATCTCTTCGTAGACCGGGCGCACCTTGTCCTGCAGCGCGGCAGCGGTCGGCAGGTGGTCGAAATGCTCGCCGTCGATCTCGTAGCCCGTGCAGATCTTCAGCGTCTCGAACCCGTCGAGCACGTCGAGCTTGGTCAGTGCGATGCCGTTCACGCCGGAAATCGCGCAGGTCTGGCGCACCAGCACGGCGTCGAACCAGCCGCAGCGGCGCTTGCGGCCGGTGACGGTGCCGAATTCGTGGCCGCGCTCGCCCAGGCGCTGGCCGTCGGCGTCGTCGAGCTCGGTCGGGAACGGGCCCGAGCCGACGCGGGTCGTATAGGCCTTGACGATGCCCAAGACGAAACCGATGGCCGAGGGGCCCATGCCGGTGCCGGTCGCGGCCATGCCCGACATGGTGGTCGAGGAGGTCACATAGGGATAGGTGCCGAAGTCGATGTCGAGCAGCGAGCCCTGCGCGCCCTCGAACAGGATGCGTTTGCCGGCGCGGCGATAGTCGTTCATCACCTTCCAGGCCGGCTGCGCGAATTGCAGCAGCTTCGGCGCGATCTCCAAGAGCTTCGCGCGCAGCTCGGCGCGGTCGATGGGCGTGGCGCCCAGGCCCTGGCGCAGCGCGTCGTGATGCGCCAGCAGGCGGTCGAGGCGCGAATCCAGCGTTTCCTCGTCGCCGAGGTCGGCGACGCGGATGGTGCGGCGGCCGACCTTGTCCTCATAGGCCGGGCCGATGCCGCGGCCGGTGGTGCCGATCTTGGAGGCGCCCGCCGCTTCCTCGCGCAGCTGGTCGAGGTCCTGGTGCAGCGGCAGGATCAGCGGGGTGTTTTCCGCGATCATCAGGTTTTCCGGGCCGATCTCGACGCCTTGGGCGGTCAGCTTGTCGATCTCGGCGAACAGCGCCCAGGGGTCCAGCACCACGCCATTGCCGATCACCGCCATCTTGCCCTTGCGCACGATGCCCGAGGGCAGGAGCGACAGCTTGTAGACCGTGTTCCCGATGACCAGCGTGTGGCCGGCGTTATGGCCGCCCTGGAAGCGCGCGATCACATCGGCGCGTTCCGACAGCCAGTCGACGATCTTGCCCTTGCCTTCGTCGCCCCATTGCGCGCCGACGACCACCACATTGGCCATATTGGTTCCCTTCCGCGGTCATGAATGCCGCGGGATGTATAATGGCCCCAGCCGCGCGGGGAAAGCGCATTCCGTCCTGCGGCCCGTTTGCGCCATGCGCCCGGCCTGGCGCGGCGGCGGGCGCGGAAAATCTTTGGCCTCGGCGCGCGAGTCATGGGAGCATCGCATCGACCGGGACGGTCCCGGCGCCATTCGGAGAGACGGACCATGTGCAATGCCTGCGTGATCGAAAGCGTCAAACACGCCATGATGAGCCGGCGCAGCCTGTTCGCCGGCCTGGCGGCCAGCGGCGCGGCCGCCATCGCCGCCGGGCCGCTGAGTGCCCGGCCGGCACTGGCCCAGGCCAGCGGCAAGGTGCTGGACCTGACCTATGTCTTCGACGAGCGGTTCCCGACCTTCGACGGCGTGCCGGGCATCGCCTATGAAGAGGCGGTGAATTTCGACAAGTCGGGCTATCAGCTGTGGAAGATCACCTTCTTCGAACATTCCGGCACCCATATCGACGCGCCGCTGCATTTCTCGAAAGACGGCATCTCGGTGGCGGAGCTGGCGCCGGAAAGCCTGATCTGCCCGCTTTGCGTCATCGACATCGCCGCCAAGGCCAGGGAGGACGCCAATGCCGCGCTCGAGGCCGAGGATGTCGAGGCCTGGATCAGCCGGAACGGCGAGATCCCAAAGGGCGCCTGCGTGGCGATGAATTCGGGCTGGGGCGCCAAGGTGGCGACGCCGGAGTTCCGCAACACGCCGGACGGCAAGTTCGCCTTTCCGGGCTTCGGCAAATCGGCGACCGACCTTCTGGCCAGCCTGGACGTGGCCGCCATCGCCAGCGACACGCTGTCGCTCGACCCCGGCAGCTCGGCGGATTTCGCGGTGCATAATTCCTGGCTGCCGGGCGGCCGCTATGGCATCGAGAACCTGGCCCAGGTCGAGCAGCTGCCGGCGACCGGCGCCACCATCTTCGTCGGCGCGCCCAAGCACGCGCGCGGCACCGGCGGCCCGGCCCGCGTCATGGCGGTGCTGTGATGGCGACGGTTCCCCTGCTGACCGACGAGGAGGCGCCCGCGGAATCGCGGGCGGTCTTCGACGCCATCCGCGCCGCGCGCGGCACCGATCACGTCAACAACTTCTGGCGGGTCCTGGCGCATGACCCGGCCGCGCTGCGCGCCACTTGGGAGCGGCTCCAGGCCGTCATGGCGCCAGGCGCGCTGGACCCGCTGGTCAAGGAGCTGATCTATGTCGCCGTCTCGGCGGCGAATGGCTGCGGCTATTGCGTGCATTCGCACAGCGCCGCCGCCCGCGCCAAAGGCATGACGCCCGAGATGCATTCCGAACTGCTGGCCGTGATCGCCATGGCAAGCCAGACCAACGCGCTTGCGACCGCCCTGCAGGTGCCGACCGATCCGCTTTTCCTGGAGGATTGAACGGCCCCGACCATCGGCCGCGCCGGCCATGCCCGGATGCATGGCCCGCGCGCTTGAGCGAATCGGGCTTGGCGAGATCGGCGCTGGCCGCGATCGAGGGCGGGACGGCCACGCCTGTCATCCGGAGAGCGGGCG
Organism: Paracoccus sp. N5; assembly: GCF_000371965.1. Taxonomy (NCBI): domain Bacteria; kingdom Pseudomonadati; phylum Pseudomonadota; class Alphaproteobacteria; order Rhodobacterales; family Paracoccaceae; genus Paracoccus; species Paracoccus sp. N5. The sequence continues at coordinate 845,522 of NZ_AQUO01000001.1, forward strand.
ACGGTCATGCCCGCGGCACCGCGCATAAGATAACGATGCGGCGCGGGCCGCTGGCCGAGGAAACCGGGGCGAACGATGCGCTCCGCCCCGGCGCCATGTCGCGAAATACATCACCCATGGCGCCGCGCATGAGATCGGCTCGGCAAGCATGCGTGTCTGCCCTGCGTCCCGCCTTGTTCGGCGGCATGATCGAGGCGCAGATGGGCGCTCCGAACGGCGCGATCCCGACGCAGAACAAGGCAGGCAAACGCGTGGCCCTCGTTTCGGGCCAGGCCGGATTCCGGCTGTGCGAGCGTGCCGTTCCGCTGCGCGTGGGCCAGCCTGGCGCTGACCGACACGGATCGACGCCGATCCCCGAGAGCTGCGAAGGGGCGCACCGATGGCGAATTGCCCGGCGCAGCACGTGCTCGGCCGCAACGCTGCCTTGCAAAACTGGACATGGTCACGGGTTCGCGGCACCGCTATCCGTCGCCGCAGGGGAGGAAACCATTCGCCAAGACCGAAGGGGTTTCCCATGGCTATCACGACCGATTTCTGCTCGCCTCGCCTGCCGGCGCTGTTCGACCGCCTGCTGGCGGCGTTCCGCAGGGGCGGCGAGGCCGATTTCGCCCGGCTGTCGCGCCGTGCCGAGATCGCGGCGCTGCAAGCGAAATCCGATGCGCAACTGGCCGAGTTGGGCCTGAGCCGCGACCGGATCGTGCATCACGTCTTTGCCGACCGGATCTGGTTCTGATCCGATCCGCGGGGGTCGGCCGGGCCGCACCCCTGCCTTGCGGGCCAGAGCGGTGGGCGCCCCCGATGGCGGGTCCGATCGCGCCCCTGCCTGCGAGCCGCAGCGGTCGGCGCCGGTTACGGGGCCGGCCCCCGATCGCGCCCTGGCTTTGCGGACCGGGGCGATGGGCCGTATCCCGCCGCGTCCGGCGCCGCGGTGCTGGAACGACGCGCGCCGGCTCTTGCGCCGGTCAGGTGCCGGGACGCCGTCCGGCCGCTTGCGCCGCCGGGTCGGGTATTTGAAAAACGGTGAAAATACCGGCGTCGTCAGGCGGCGGCGCTGACGGGGCTGGGCAGGAAAGGGGTGATCGCCACCTGCTCGCCCTGGAAGACGCAGAAGCTCTTCTGCGGGATTTCCTGCCATTCGGCCTCGTCGCTTTCCAAGGGTTCGGAAACCACGGCGCGGCCGTTGCGGCTGTCCGACCAGCGGTGATAGAGCGTCGGCGCCTGATCGTCGCTGGCATAGCGCAGCGCATAGAGCCGCTCGCCGTCCGAGAAGGCCGCCGTCAGCCGCACATGCGGCGCATCGCCGCGCTGGCGGGCCAAGGCCTCGAATTTCGCGGTGGCGCGGGCCATGGCGCCGGCGGGATCGCTGTCGAGCCCCTCGCCCAGGGCCATCAGGAACAGCACCTCGCTGTCGGTGGCGCCCTTGCGATGCGGATAGAATTCGTCGGGAATCAGCGCCTCGGCATGGCGGCGATAGCCGTCATAGCCGCCGAACTGGCCGTTGTGCATGAAGCTCCAGCGGCCGACGACGAAGGGATGGCAATTGTTGCGGCTGGTCGCGGTGCCGGTCGAGGCGCGGACATGCGCCAGGAACAGATGCGATTTCAGCGTCGCGGTCAGGCTTTTCAGGTTGCTGTCCGACCAGGCCGGCATGATGTCGCGATAAAGGCCGGGCTCGGGCCGGTCGCCATACCAGGCCAGGCCGAAACCATCGGCATTGACCGGCGTATGGCAGCGCATGGCGCCGTGGCTTTGCCGCACCAGCGAATGACCGGGACGGCAGATGACATCCTCGAGATAGATCGGACTGCCGACATAGGCTGCCCAGCGACACATTCCCTGCCCCCGTTTCCGTGCTTTTCCAAGGCCTAGCACGGAAATCCTAACGAATCACCAAAAACCGTCAGGCGGGATTTTCCTCGACGATCACAAGCTCGCGCTCTGCCGCATTCCGGGCATGCTCCAGCGCCGCCTGGTATTCCGCCGACTGGTAGCAGGCCACCGCGGCCTCGACGCTGGGAAAGCGGGCGACGACATTGCGCGGCCGCTCGGTCCCCTCCAGTTGCACGAAGCGCGAGCCGCGGGCTAGGAAGACCCCGCCATGCGCGGCGATGGCCGGGCCGGCCAGCCGGGCATATTCGCCATAGGCTTCGGGGTCGGTCACGGTCACATGGGCAATCCAGAGCGCGGTCATGCCTTCTCTCCGATCAGGGCTTCCACGGCGGCGATGGCCTGGTCCGCGGCCGCGAGGCTGGGGGCGCCGCCCTGCGCGCGGTCGGGGCGGCCGCCGCCGCCCTTGCCGCCCAGGGCGACGGTCGCGGCCTGCACCAGCTCGACCGCGCTGAGCCGGCCGGCCAGGTCCGGGGTGACGCCCGCGGCCACCGTCGCCTTGCCATCCGCCTCGGCCAGCACCACCACGGCGCCCGAGCCGAGACGCGCCTTCATCTCATCGACCAGCGGGCCGAGTTCCTTGCCGGAAACGCCATCGACGCGGCGGGCGATCAGCCTGATGCCATTGATGTCCTTGGGTTTATCCTCGGCGCCGCCGCCCATGGCCAGCTGGCGCTTCAGCTGCGCGATCTCATTGGCCAGGGCCTTGCGTTCCTCGGCCAGCGCGCGGACCTTGTTCACCACATCGCCCGATTGCGCCTTGAGAATGCCGGCGATTTCCGAAAGCTCGGCGTCCACGCGGCGCAATTCGTCCATCGCCGCCTGCCCGGTCAGCGCCTCGATGCGGCGGATGCCGGCGGCCGAGGCGGTCTCGGTGGTCAGGGCGAACATGCCGATGTCGCCGGTGCGCCCGACATGGGTGCCGCCGCACAGCTCCAGCGAATAGGTCTGGCCGCCGCTGCCCTTGCCCGAGCCCTCGAGCTCGCCCATGGACACGACGCGCACCTCGTCGCCGTATTTCTCGCCGAACAGCGCCTGGGCGCCCAGGGCGCGGGCGTCGTCGGGGGTCATGATCCGGGTCTCGACCGGAGTGTTCTGGCGGATGAAGTCGTTCACCTCGCGTTCGACCTGGGCGATCTCCTCGGCGGTCAGCGCCTTGCCGTGGCTGAAGTCGAAGCGCAGCCGGTCGGGCGCGTTCAGGCTGCCGCGCTGCGCGACATGCTCGCCCAAGGCGCGACGCAGCGCCTCGTGCAACAGGTGGGTGGCCGAGTGGTTGGCGCGGATGGCCGAGCGCCGGTCGTGGTCGACCGAAAGCTGCGCGCCCTGGCCGCGGCCGATGGTGCCCAGCGTCACCTCGGCGACATGGATGAAGACGCCATTGGCCTTTTTCGTATCGGTGACGCGGGCGGCGCCGGTCTCGGTCTTGATGAGCCCGGTATCGCCGACCTGGCCGCCGGATTCCCCATAAAAGGGCGTCTGGTTGACGACGATCTGCACCTGCTGGCCCTCGCCCGCCTGCTCGACCGCGGCGCCGTCCTGCACCAGCGCCAGAATCTGGCCCTCGCTGATCTCGGTGTCATAGCCGAGGAATTCGGTGGCGCCATGCTCTTCGGCGATGTCGAACCAGATCGCGGCGTCCTTGGTCTCGCCCGAGCCGGCCCAGGCGGCGCGCGCCTTGGCCTTCTGCTCGGCCATGGCGGCGTCGAAGCCGGCGGTATCGACGCTGCGGCCCTTTTCGCGCAGCGCGTCCTGGGTCAGGTCCAGCGGGAAGCCATAGGTGTCGTAAAGCTTGAAGGCCGCCTCGCCCGGCAGGTTCGCGCCCTCGGGCAGGCGCGACAGCTCGTCGTCGAGCAGCCGCAAGCCGCGGTCGAGGGTCTGCTTGAAGCGCGTCTCCTCGAGCCGCAACGTCTCCTCGATCAGCGCCTGGGCGCGGCCGAGTTCGGGATAGGCGGTGCCCATCTGGCGCACCAGCGCCGGCACCAGGCGGTGCATGACCGGATCCTTGGCGCCCAGCATATGCGCGTGGCGCATGGCGCGGCGCATGATCCGGCGCAGCACATAGCCGCGCCCCTCGTTCGAGGGCATCACCCCGTCGGCGATCAGGAAGCTGGTCGAGCGCAGGTGATCGGCGATGACGCGGTGATGCACCTTGCCGGGGCCGTCCGGGTCGGCGCTGGTCGCATGCGCGCTGGCCTCGATCAGGCTGCGCATCAGGTCGGTGTCATAATTGTCGTGCTTGCCTTGCAGAAGCGCGCCGATCCGCTCCAGCCCCATGCCGGTGTCGATCGATTGCATGTCGAGCGCGCGCATCGAGCCGTCCTCGAACTGCTCGTTCTGCATGAAGACCAGATTCCAGATCTCGATGAAGCGGTCGCCATCCTCGTCGGCCGAGCCGGGCGGGCCGCCCCAGATCTGGTCGCCGTGGTCGTAGAAGATCTCGGTGCAGGGGCCGCAGGGGCCGGTCGGGCCCATGCGCCAGAAATTGTCGTCGGTCGGGATGCGGATGATGCGGTCGTCGGTCAGGCCCGCGACCTTCTTCCAGATGGTCGCGGCCTCGTCGTCGGTGTGATAGACGGTGACCAGCAGCTTGTCCTTCGGGATGCCGAAATCCTTGGTCAGCAGTTCCCAGGCAAAGGGGATGGCGTCCGACTTGAAATAGTCGCCGAAGCTGAAATTCCCCAGCATCTCGAAGAAGGTATGGTGCCGCGCGGTATAGCCGACATTGTCGAGGTCGTTGTGCTTGCCGCCGGCGCGGACGCATTTCTGCGCCGTGGTGGCCCGGTTGTAGTCGCGGGTCTCGACCCCGGTGAACAGGTTCTTGAACTGCACCATGCCCGAGTTGGTGAACATCAGGGTGGGATCGTTCCTGGGCACCAGCGGACTCGACTCGACGATCCGATGGCCGTTGCGTTCGAAGAAGTTCAGGAAAGTCGAACGGATGTCATTCAAGCTGGGCATGGCAGGCCTTCATCGCAATGCGGTTCCCCCGGCCAGGGCCGGTTTGCCGCCCGGTCTAGCCCCAGCCATGGCGGCTGTCCAGCAATCCCGCATGGGCAGACGCGGCTTCTTTCTTGGAGAAATATCCTGGGGGGACGCCTCCCGCGCCCCATCGAGGGGCACGGGAGGCGTGGGGGCAAAGCCCCCGGGGATAGCGGCCATGCCGCGCATCCCGTCGGGCCTGTCGACCCGGGTTCACTCCTCGGTCAGCGAGTCGTCCGCTTCGTCGGTCGCACCGAAATCCAGGCCGTGGCTGGCGCGGATCTTGTCCTCGATGGCATAGGCCGCCTCGGGATTGTCGCGCAGGTATTGCTTGGCATTCTCGCGACCCTGGCCGATGCGCTCGTCGCCATAGGAATACCAGCTGCCCGATTTCTCGACCACGCCGGCCTTGATGCCCAGGTCGATCAACTCGCCGACCTTCGAGATGCCCTCACCATACATGATGTCGAATTCGACCTGGCGGAAGGGCGGCGCGACCTTGTTCTTGACCACCTTGACGCGGGTGGCGTTGCCCACCACCTCGTCGCGATCCTTGATCGAGCCGGTGCGGCGGATGTCGAGCCGCACCGAGGCATAGAATTTCAGCGCATTGCCGCCGGTCGTGGTCTCGGGATTGCCGAACATCACGCCGATCTTCATGCGGATCTGGTTGATGAAGATCACCATGCAGTTGCTGCGTCCGATGCTGGCGGTCAGCTTGCGCATGGCCTGGCTCATCAGCCGGGCCTGGCTGCCCATCTGCATGTCGCCCATGTCGCCCTCGATCTCGGACTTGGGCGTCAGCGCCGCGACCGAGTCGACAACCACCAGGTTCACCGCACCCGAGCGCACCAGCGTATCGACGATCTCCAGCGCCTGTTCGCCGGTATCGGGCTGGCTGATCAGCAGCTCGTCCAGGTTCACGCCCAGCTTCTTGGCATATTGCGGATCCAGCGCGTGTTCTGCATCGACAAAGGCGCAGACGCCGCCCTTCTTCTGCTCTTCGGCGACCACATGCAGCGTCAGCGTGGTCTTGCCCGAGCTTTCGGGGCCGAAGATCTCGATGATGCGGCCCTTGGGCAAACCGCCGATGCCCAGCGCGATGTCGAGCCCCAGCGAGCCGGTCGAGGTCGCCTCGATCTCGGCCACCGGATTGTCGGCGCCCAGCTTCATGATCGAGCCCTTGCCGAACTGCCGTTCGATCTGGGCCAGCGCGCTGTCCAGAGCCTTCTGCTTGTCTGCCGATCGCTTGTCGTTCATGTCGAAAAGTGTTGCCCCTGCCATGCCGTCCTCATGCTTATTTCACACCCCGACCGCCGGGGCAATCGATGCCCGCCCGTGATTTGTTCACGAGTTGTTCCTATTTGTGCCCATCCGGGCGAAAAAGCAAGTCCTGCTTGACGAATCAGCCCTGCCGACCGCCAGCCTGCGCCGGAAAGATTAAGAAACGGTTTACACGCGCCGGGCGAAGCACTATCCCGCCGCTGTTCCGCCCCTGGCTGAAAGATGTGGACATGCTGATCTTCTGGGAACGCCGCCTGGTGTTTCTCGCGACGCCGAAGGCCGGCTCGACCGCGATCGAAACCGCGCTCGAGCCGCTGGCCAGCCTCGCCGTCCGCCGCCCGGCCGAGCTGAAGCACACCGACCTTGGCCATTACCGCAGCCATATCGCGCCCTGGCTGCATTCGGTCACCGGCGACCATTTCACCACCATCGCGCTGATGCGCGAGCCGCTGGACTGGCTGCGCAGCTGGTATCGCTTTCGCCTGCGCGACGACAGCGAGGACGCCGAACACGCGATGACCGGCCTGGATTTCGCCGATTTCGCCCGCGCCTATGTCGACCCGCAGGGCGCCGCCGTGGCCCGCGTCGGCAACCAGGCGGATTTCCTGACCGCGGGCCAGGATCGGGTCGACCGGATCTTTCGCTACGAGGACATCGAAAGCTTCACCCATTTTCTCGAGGACAGCCTCGACTGCGCCATCAGCCTGCCGCGCGTCAACGTGCCGCCGGCCGTGGACGTCAGCCTGAGCCCCGGGCACGAGTCCGAGTTGCGCCGGCTGATGCAGCGCGACTTCCAGCTTTACCAGTCGCTGTAGGCCGGATGCTCAATGCGCCGCTTCCAGCTGGCGCGTGACCAGCGCGGTCAGGTCCGACAGCGAGAACGGCTTGGCCAGGAAGGCGGCGTCCGGCACCGGGCTGCCCTCCGAGAAGATATCCTCGGCATAGCCCGACATGAAGATCACCCTGGTATCGGGCCGGTCGCGCAGCGCGGTCCTGACCCAGGACGGCCCGTCCATTCCCGGCATCACCACGTCGGTCACGAAGACATCGACCAGCAGCCGCTGGTCGGAAAGCAGCGACAGCGCATCCTCGGCGCAGGCCGCTTCCAGCACGTTGAAACCCTGCAACTTCAGGGCGCGGCTGGCAAAGGCGCGGACCGGGGCCTCGTCCTCGACCAGCAGCACCGTGGCCTCGACCTCGCGTCGGGCGCGCATCGGCGCCGCGGGCTCGGGCGCCGGCTCCTCGACGGCGGCGCGGTCATGCGCCGGGAAGAACAGCGAGAAGCAGCTGCCTTCGCCCGGCGCGCTGTCGCAGAAGATATAGCCGCCGGTCTGCTTGACGATGCCATAGGCGGTCGAGAGGCCAAGCCCGGTGCCCTCGCCCAGGCGCTTGGTGGTGAAGAAGGGCTCGAAGATCTTGGCCAGGTCGTCCGGCGCGATGCCGCAGCCCTGGTCGCGCACCTGCACCCGCACGTAATCCCCCGCCGGCAGCGTGGCGCGCCCGACGCCCGAGGGGCTGTCCAGTCGGACATTGTCGGTGCTGACGGTGATGTCGCCGCCCTCGGGCATGGCGTCGCGGGCATTCACCACAAGGTTCATGATGACCTGTTCCAGCTGGCGGCGGTCGGCGCGGATCATGCGCAGCGAGGGGTCGTGGTCGAAGGTCAGCACGATCCGCTCGCCCACCAGCCGGTTCAACAGATGCGTCAGGTCCGAGAGCGTGTCGCGCAGGTCCATGATCTGCGGCTTGAGCGTCTGCTTGCGCGAAAAGGCCAAGAGCTGGCGCACCAGCGCGGCTGCGCGATTGGCGTTCTGGCTGATCTGGTCCAGGTCGGCGTAATCCGGGTCGGCCTTGTCGTGGCGCAGCATCAGCAGGTCGCAATGACCGGTGATCGCCGTCAGCAGGTTATTGAAATCATGCGCGATTCCGCCGGCAAGCTGGCCGATGGCCTGCATCTTCTGGCTTTGCACGAACTGCGCCTCGAGCGTCTTCAGCGCGCTGGCGTCCGACAGCACCGCCGTGGCGTGATCGCCCTGCCCGCGCGCCACCGTGACCTGGACGAAACGCTCGGGCCCCTCGGCCCTGACATGCAGCACCTCGGAACCGCCGAGCGTGCGGCCGGCGCAGATGTCGCCGACCCAGTCGCCCAGTTCGCGGCCCAGGCCGTCCAGCAGCGCGGCCAGCCCCTGCCCGGCGATGTCGCTGCCCAGCAGCTGGCAGGCGGCGGCATTGGCGCGCAGGATCCGGGCCGAGGGGTCCAGCATCAGCAGCGCCACCGGCAGCAGGTCGAAATCGTCGCCGGTCGCGCGGGGCGGCTCGGCCGGGATCAGCGCCGCCGGTTCGGGCTCTGTTGCCAGCCACAGCTGCACCAGCCCGCCCGCCTCGCGCGCGATGGCGAAATGGCCGAGCTCGCCCAGGTCGCTGCACCCGCGGCCGCTGCGGGCCAGGCGGATGCCCAAGGCGTGCCATTGCGCCTGCGGATCGGCGTGCCGGCGGCGCAGCAGATCGGTGACGGGGCGGCCGACCAGATCGCCCAGGCGGTCCAGCGCCGGCGCGTTCTGCGCCAGAATCAGCCCCTGCGGATCGACGGCAAGCGCGGGCAGGTCATGGGCCAGCACGGCCGGCATGGCCCGCGCCAGCTCGCGCCGCACCGCCAGCCCGCGATGCAGGTGCCGGGCCGAGATCGCACCGCCCAGCAGATACCAGGCCAGCGCCGCCGCCCCCGCCGCCAGCAGCGTCGTGCCGCCCGGCGCCGGGCCGTTCGACAGCGCCAGCCACAGCGCGCCGGCCAGGACCGGCAGCACCAGGAAAGGCACCAGGATCTGCGCCGAGCGCAGGATCTCTGCCCGTTCGGAAATCATCAGCCGCCTCGCCACCAGTCGTTTCCGCTCGGAGTAGCGCATGCGGGTTAACAGGCGGTTAACACCGGCGCATCAGCGCCAGGAAAAATCCGTCCGAGGCCGTCAGCGGTGAATACCGCCGTTGCTCGAGCAGGCTGAAATGGGCGTTGCGGGACAGGAAAGCCCCGGCCTGATCCGCATTTTCGGCATTAAGCAGCGAACAGGTCATATAGGCCAGGTGCCCGCCCGGCGCGACGAATCCTGCGGCCTGATCCAGGATCTGCGCCTGGGTCTGCTGCAGGCGGGCAAGGTCGGCAGCGGTCAGGCGCCATTTCGCATCGGGCGTGCGCCGCCAGGTGCCGCTGCCGGAACAGGGCACGTCGGCCACGACCAGATCGAACCGGCCCGAGACGCCGCCCGGCGCGGCCAGCCGGATACGCACGCCCGCGCGCTCGGCCCGGTTGGGCAGGTCGGCCATCCGGCCGGGGTCGATGTCATGCGCCACGACCAGCCCCGCCCCGCGCGCGGCCAGCGCCAGCGCCTTGCCGCCGCCGCCCGCGCAAAGGTCGAGCAGGCTGCCCTGCGCCGGCAGCAGCGCGCAGGCAAGCTGCGGCGACAGATCCTGCAACTCGACCAGCCCGTCGCGATAGGCGGCCGAACTGGCAAGCCGGCGGGCGCCCTGGGTCACGCGCAGGGCCGAGGCAAGCGCGGCATGCGGCGCCACGGCGATGCCGTCGCGGTCCAGGGCGGCCGCGGCAGCCTCGGGGGTGGTGCGGCGCAGGTTGACGCGCAGCCAGACCGGGGCGCGGTCGCGCAGGGCCAGCGCCACCGGCTCGGCCTCATCGCCCAGCGATTGCTGCCACAGTGGCAGCAGCCAGTCGGGCAGGTCCAGCCGCTCGCCCACCCTGCCGGGCGCCGTTACCGCCTGTTCGGCCGGCGCAAGCGGCGGCGGGGCATGGCCCTCGCCGGTGAAGATCGTGGAGGGCTCGATGCCCTCGTCGCGGCACAGGCCCAGCATCAGCCCGCGCCCGGTCATGGCCCCGCCCAGCGCCGCGCGCGAGCGCAGCCGGCGCAGGCTGTCGAAGACCAGGTCGCGCACCGCGGCGCGGTCGCCCGAGCCGGCGAAGCGGCTGGCGCGGGACCAGCGCAGCAGCGCCGGCTCGGCCGGGTCGCCCGCCAGGATGCGGTCGAGGATCTGGATGGCCGCGGCGATGCGGGCGGCTGGGGTCATGTGGCCTGCGCCCCCGGCGCGGGATGGGAAAACAACCGGCAGAAAGGCCGATGCGGCGCGTTTGTCAATCCCAGCCGGGCGGCGGCTCGGGCGGATCGGGCCCGGCGGCCGCCTGGGGGTCCAGCTCGTCCGCGCGCCCGGCCAGCGGCCCGCGCGAGGCCAGAAGCAGCGGCCCCCGCGCCCGGGTCAGCGTGGCGCCGCGCCCCTGGCCGATGGCGGCCAGCGAGCCGGGCGTGCCGGTGACGCCGGTGCCCAGGGGGGCGCCCAGCAGCATCACCCTTTCACGCACCTGTTTGCGCTGCCCCGAGGTGATCGCGGCGAAGCTGTTGTAGGTCTCGGGCCCGTCGGTCAGGCCCTGGAAGCCGCGCTCGCGCAGCATCTGCCGCAGCGTGTCGAAGCGCGCCAGATATTTCTGCGCATGGACCTGAGTGCGGGAATGGAAGGCCCCCGCCGCGGCGCGCCAGTCGCCGGTTTCACCGTAGAGCCCGCGCACGAAACGCGCCGCATAGCGGGCATTCTCCAGCGGGTCGAACATCTGCGCGACCGAGGAAAAATTCTCGCCATGCCAGCGGAAATTCAGCTGGAAGCAGCCGATGTCGATATTGGTGCGGCCCTGCGCCACGCGATCCTCGGCAAAGGCCACGGCGCTGGCGGGGTCGTCGAACCAGGTGCCCTCGCCCTCGGCATTGGCGCTCCAGGCCCAGGGGCGCACGAGGCCGTCCAGCCGCCGCCCGGTCTCGGTCAGGGTCAGCGCGCCCATGATGTCCGCCGGCACGCCATATTCCTGCGCCGCCTGCTCGGCCGCCCATTCGCAGACATCGGCCGAGGGCAGCGCCACGCCCCGCCCAGGCCCAAGGGCCAGCGCGCCAAGCGCCAGAAGGAAAAGGAAAGCCCGGAAAAGCATGAAAGGCCGCGAAGGTGGTTCCCTCGCGACCTTTACGGCAGTCCGGTTAAGATCGGGTTAGCGGCCTTCAGCCCAGGCGGTAGTTCGGGCTTTCGCGGGTGATCTGCACGTCGTGGACATGGCTTTCCTTCAGCCCCGCCCCGGTGATGCGCACGAATTCGCAGCCGCCGCGCATTTCGGCCACGGTGGCATTGCCGGTATAGCCCATGGCGGCGCGCAGGCCCCCGACCAGCTGGTGGATCACCGCGGCGGCCGAGCCCTTGTAGGGCACCTGGCCCTCGATCCCTTCCGGGACCAGCTTGTCCGAGGCCGCGTCCTTCTGGAAATAGCGGTCGGCCGAGCCGCGCGCCATGGCGCCCAGGCTGCCCATGCCGCGATAGGATTTGAAGCTGCGGCCCTGATAGAGGATCACCTCGCCCGGGCTTTCATCGGTGCCGGCGATGGCCGAGCCGACCATGGCGCAGCTGGCCCCCGCCGCGATGGCCTTGGCGAAATCGCCCGAGAACTTGATGCCGCCATCGGCGATGACCGGCACGTCGCCGGCGCCGCGCACCGCGTCCATGATCGCGGTCAGCTGCGGCACGCCGACGCCCGCGACGATGCGGGTGGTGCAGATCGAACCGGGACCGATGCCGACCTTGATCGCATCGGCGCCGGCATCGACCAGCGCGCGCGCCGCCTCGGCGGTGGCGACGTTTCCGGCAACCACCTGCACCTGGTTCGAATGCGCCTTGATGCGGGCGACGGCCTTGGCCACGCCCTCGGAATGGCCATGGGCGGTGTCGATGACCACCAGGTCCACCCCGGCCTCGACCAGCGCCAGGCTGCGCTCATAACCCTCCTCGCCGACGGTCGAGGCGGCGGCGACGCGCAGCCGGCCCAGCTCGTCCTTGCAGGCCAGCGGGTTCAGCACGGCCTTCTCGGTATCCTTCAGCGTCAGGAGGCCGGTCAGCCGGCCCGAGGAATTCGTCACCAGCAGCTTCTCGATGCGGCGCGCCTTCATCAGGCTGATCGCCTCGGCCCGGTCGGCGGGCTCGCGCAGGATGGCGAGGTTGTCGCCGGTCATCACCGCCTTGACCGGCATGTCGTCGCTGGCGGCGAAACGCATGTCGCGGTTGGTGATGATGCCGACGACACGGCCCTCGGCATCGACGACCGGAAAGCCGGTGACGTTATAGCGCTCCTGCAACGCGCGGGCGTCGGCGATGGTCTGGTCCGGGGTCAGCGTGATGGGATCGTAGACGATGCCGGATTCGAAGCGCTTGACCCGGCGCACCTCGTCGGCCTGCTGCTCGGCGGTCAGGTTGCGGTGGATCACGCCGATGCCGCCGGCCTGGGCCATGGCGATGGCCATGCGGCTTTCGGTGACGGTATCCATGGCCGACGACAGCAGCGGGATATTCATGCGGATCCGCTGGGTGACATGGGTGGTCACGTCGGCGGTCGAGGGCATCACCGAGGAAGCCGCAGGAACGAGAAGAACATCGTCGAAGGTCAAAGCCTCACGAATCTGCATGGGAGCATCCTGTCACGGGGTTCGTTTGGCAGTTTCCCATTTCACGGGCCGGCCGGAATGTCCAGAGCATCGCACGCCCCGGCTGCCGGTTTCGGCCGGATCGGGCGGCGGCGGCGCTGCCGCCATCGTTGCCGCCGCGCCACGCCGGCGCCGCCGTCTGCACCGGAACGCCGCGTCATCCGGCGGCGCCGATTGACGCAACCGCCGCGCGTGTCGCAGGCTGAACCCAGCGGTTCTGCAAGGGCCGGTTCAAGGGGAGGAATTTCATGAATAGGATCGTCACCGGCATCGGCGCCCTGCTGGCCAGCGCCGCGCCCGTCCTTGCAGGCGGGATCGAGCGTGCGCCGCAATCGCTGGCGCCGCTGTTCGAGAACGGCAACTATGTCGAGCTGAGCTTCGGCGGCGTCAATCCCAGCGTCAAGGGCACGGATGTCGCCGGCGTCGCCACCGGCGACGTCGCGCAGGGCTATGGCTTCTTTGGCTTGGCCTACAAGCACCAGTTCACGCCGAACCTGTCCGGCGCCATCATCGTCGAACAGCCCTTCGGCGCCGACATCCTGTATCCGGGCGCGAATTCCCCGGTGCTGGGCGGCACCGCGGTCGAGGTGAACTCGACCACCTATACCGCCTTGCTGCGCTACAAGTTCGAGAACAACTTCTCGGTGCATGGCGGGTTGCGCGGCTCGCATGCCGACGGCCATGTCCGGCTGCAGGGCGCGGGCTATGCCACGACCTCGGGCTATGACCTGGACATCGACGGCGCCTGGGGGCTCGGCTGGGTGGCCGGCATCGCCTGGGAACGGCCGGACATCGCGGCGCGGGTCTCGCTGACCTACAATTCGCCCATCGAGCATGATTTCGACATGACCGAGACCGGCGGGCCGCTGCCGATCGCCTTCCAGGACCAGTATACCGTCAAGACCCCGCGCAGCTGGACGCTGGAGGGCCAGACCGGCATCGCCGCGGATACCCTGCTGTTCGGCTCGATCCGCTGGGTGAAATGGTCCGAGTTCAAGGTGGAAAACTTCCTGTTCCCCATCGCCACCCCCGCCGGGGAGATCCCGCTGGTCGAGGTCGAGGACACCACCACCTATACGCTGGGCGTCGGCCGCAAGTTCACCGACAACTGGTCGGGCTCGGTCTCGTTCCTCTATGAGCCGAGCGAGGGCGACACGGTCTCGCCCCTGGCGCCGGTGAACGGCCGCAAGGCGGTGACGGTGGCGGCGATCTATACGATGGACAACATCAAGATCACCACCGGCATCAACTATACCAAGCTGGGCGATGCGACCCTGGGCGTCGGCCCCAGCGGCGCCAAGCGCGAGGTCGCCGACATGGACGACAGCGAGGTCTGGGCCGTGGCAATGCGGATCGGCTATTCCTTCTGATCCTGCCGGCAGGATGCAGGAAGGCCCCGGTTCCCCCGGGGCCTTTTCATTGGCCCGGCCGCTCTGCCTGGCGCGGGTGGGATTTGGGTATTTGAAAAACGGTGAAATCGCCGGCCTTCTTTGTTCTCCAAATACCCCTGCGGCCGTGCCGCCGGCGCGATCTCAGCCCTGCAAGGCCTTGACCAGGGCGGTGAAATGCTCGCCGCGCTTTTCGAAATTCGGGTATTGGTCGAAGCTGGCGGCCGCGGGGGCGAGCAGCACGGTTTCGCCGGGCTGCGCCTCGGCCGCGGCGCGGGCCACGGCCTGGTCCATGGTCTCCAGCACCTCATGCGGGGTCTGGCCGAGTTGCAGCGCGAAATCGCGCGCGGAATGGCCGATCAGATAGGCCTTGACCACATGGCCGAGGAAGGGTTGCAGCGCCTCGATGCCGCCGTCCTTGCCCATGCCGCCGGCGATCCAGCGGATGTTGCGGAAGGCCGTCAGCGCCTTGGCGGCGGCGTCGACATTGGTGGCCTTGCTGTCGTTGACCCAGGCCACGCCGTCGATCTCGGCCACGCGCTGGCTGCGGTGCGGCAAGCCTTCGAAGCTGTGGAAGGCGCGCTCGATCTCGCGCGGGGCGAGGCCGACGGCGCGGGTCGCGGCATAGGCGGCGCAGGCGTTCTGGTGGTTGTGCTCGCCCGGCAGGCCCTTGATCTCGCGCAGGTCGATCGAGGCGACCTGGCGGCCCTTGCGGCATTCCGAAAGGAAGCCCTTGCGGGCAAAGACCGACCAGCCGAAGCGCTCCAGCTTCTGCCCCGAGGAGATGCGGATCACCCGGTCGTCCGAGGGCGCCATGGCGAGCTGGTCGGCAAGGTAGCGGCCCTCGATCTCGTCGACGCCGATCACGGCACGGTCGGGGCCGCCCTCGGCGAAAAGCCGGCGCTTGGCAGCGAAATAGCCGCCGGGGCCGCCGTGGCGGTCGAGGTGGTCGGGCGAGAGATTGGTGAAGACCGCGACATCGGGCGTCAGAGCCCGGGCCAGGTCGGTCTGGTAGCTGGAGAGTTCCAGCACCACCACCTCGCCGTCATGGGCGGGGTCGAGCGACAGCACGCCGGTGCCGATATTGCCGCCAAGCTGGGTCGGGCGCCCGGCCTCGCGCAGGATGTGATGGATCAGCGCCGTGGTGGTGGATTTGCCGTTCGAGCCGGTGATGGCGATGACGCGCGGCGTGATGTCGTAGCCTTCCCAGTCGCTTGTGGCGAAGCTGCGGAAGAACAGCCCGATGTCATTGTCGACCGGCACGCCGAGTTCGTAGGCCATGGCGATGACCGGGTGCGGCTTGGGATAGAGATGCGGGATGCCGGGGCTGGTGATGAGCGCGCTGACGCCGTCCCAGTTCGCCTCGCGCGTCAGGTCGAGCACGGCCATGCCGTCGGCGGCGGCCTGTTCGCGGGTGTCGGCGCCGTCGTCCCAGACGACGACATGGGCACCGCCCTCGGTCAGGGCGGCGGCGGTGGCGCGGCCCGAGCGGCCGAGGCCGAGCACGGCGATGGTCTGGTTCTGGACGCCTTGGACGGGGATCATGGTTCTGCCTTCGCTATGGAAGGCCGGGGGCGCTTCGCCCCCCGGACCCCCCGAGGGTATTTCTGGAACAAAGAAGGATCAGCGCAGCTTGAGCGTGGCAAGCCCGATCAGCGCCAGGATCAGCGCGATGATCCAGAAGCGGATGACGATCTGCGCCTCGCCCCAGCCCTTCTTCTCGAAATGGTGGTGGATCGGGGCCATCAGGAAGACGCGCTTGCCGGTGCGCTTGAAGTAGAGCACCTGGATGATGACCGACAGCGCCTCGACCACGAAGAGGCCGCCGACGATGGCCAGCACGATCTCGTGCTTGGTGACCACGGCGATGGCGCCGAGCGCGCCGCCGAGGGCCAGGCTGCCGGTGTCGCCCATGAAGACCGCCGCCGGCGGGGCGTTGTACCAGAGGAACCCGAGGCCGCCGCCGATCAGCGCCGCGACGAAGACCGCAAGCTCGCCGGTGCCGGGCACGAAATGCACGCCGAGGTAATTGGCGAAATTGGCGTTGCCGACCATATAGGCGATCACCGCGAAGGTGGCGGCGGCGATCATCACCGGCATGATCGCCAGCCCGTCGAGGCCGTCGGTGAGGTTCACCGCATTGGCGGCGCCGAGGATCACGATGACGGTGAAGGGCACGTAGAGGACCGACAGGTTGATCAGCGCGTTCTTGAAGAAGGGCAGCGCCAGTTCGCCGCTGAGCGCGGCCGGATGCAGCCAGGCGGCGGCGGCGCCGGCGGCGGTGGCGATGCACAGGCCGATCAGCAGCCGGACCCGGCCCGAGAGCCCGGCGTGGTGCTGTTTCGTGACCTTGGCGTAATCGTCGGCAAAGCCGATGGCGGCAAAGCCCAGCGTCACCAGGAGCACGATCCAGACATAGCCATTGTCGAGCCGCGCCCAAAGGAGCGTGCCCAGCGTCAGCGCCGCGAGGATCAAGAGCCCGCCCATGGTCGGGGTGCCGGCCTTGGACAGGTGGCTTTGCGGGCCGTCGTCGCGGATCGGCTGGCCCTTTTTCTGCTTGCGCCGCAGAAGGTCGATCAGCGGCCGGCCGAAGAAGAAGCCGAAGACCAGGGCGGTGAAGAAGGCGCCGCCGGCGCGAAAGGTGATATATCTGAAAAGGTTGAAGAAATCCCCGCCGTCGGAGAGGTTCGTGAGCCAATAGAGCATTACGCTGTCCTTTCGCCAGGCGCCGTGCTTTGGCGCGTCCGCCGCAGCGCGTCAACCACCGTCGAGACCCGCGAGGATTTGGAGCCCTTCACAAGCACGATATCGCCGGTCGCGACCAAATCGCCGACGCGCAGGGCCAGTTCGGCGGCAGTCTCGGCATGCACGCCGCGGCGGTTTTCCGGCAGCGCCTCGTGCAGGGCGCGCATGCGCGGGCCGGCGGTATGGACCAGGTCGACCGCCGGGATCGAGGGGTCCTGCGCCATGCCGGCATGCATGGCGAGTTCGTCCGGGCCAAGCTCCAGCATGTCGCCCAGGATCGCCACCCGCCGCCCGCCGGTCAGCCGCGCCAGCGTCGCCAGGCCGGCCGAGAGCGAGGTCGGGTTCGAGTTATAGGCGTCGTCGATCAGCCGCAGGCCGCCCAGGTCCTCGACCGCGCCACGGCCCAGCGGCGGGTTCCAGTCCGCAAGATGTGTCGCCGCCGCGGCCGGATCGGCGCCGGCGGCCGACAGCGCGGCCAACACGCCGACCGCATTCATCACGAAATGCGTGCCGGCGGTGGCGAGGGTGAAATCCACCACCTCGCCCAGGATGCGGGCGCGGACCCGGGTGGTGCCGTCCACGGTCTCGGCCTTCAGGGGTTGCGCCATGCCGTGCTGGCCGAAGCCGATGACGATGGCGCCGGCCTCGTCCGCGCAGTCGCGCAGAAGCTGGGTGACGGGCAGGTCCTCGGGGATGATGGCGGTGCCGGGCTGGGTCAGGCCGGCGAAGATCGCGCCCTTTTCGCGGGCGATGCCCTCGATGGCGCCGAAGGCCTCCAGATGCGCGGCCGCGACCGTGGTGATCATCGCGACATGCGGGCGGGCAAGGCGGGCCAGCGGCTCGATCTCGCCGGGGTGGTTCATGCCGATCTCGATGATGGCGAAATCGGTGTCTTCCGGCATCCGCGCCAAGGTCAGCGGCACGCCCCAGTGGTTGTTGTAGCTGGCCTCGGCGGCGTGGATCACGCCCTGACCGGTCAGCGCGATGCGGGCCATTTCCTTGGTCGAGGTCTTGCCGACCGAGCCGGTGATGGCGATGACCTTGCCCTGCATCCGGGCGCGGCCGGCGCGGCCCAGCGATTCCAGCGCGGCCAGGACATCGGGGACGACCAGCAGCGGCGCGTCGGGGGCCACGCCCTCCGGGATGCGGCTGACCAGCGCGGCGGCGGCGCCCTTGTCCAGCGCCTGGGCGACGAAGTCATGGCCGTCGCGCACATCCTTCAGCGCCACGAACAGGTCGCCGGGCCGCAGTGTGCGGGTGTCGATGGACACGCCCGTGATCACAAAATCGCGGGTGGCGCGGCCGCCGGTGGCCCGCGCCGCGGCGTCAGAGGTCCAGAGCGTCATATCTTGCCATCCAGCGCGGCGACGGCGACCGAGGCTTGTTCCGCATCGTCGAAGGGATAGACGTCGCTGCCGATGATCTGGCCGGTCTCGTGGCCCTTCCCGGCGATCAGCAGCGCGTCGCCGGGTTGCAGGGCATCGACGCCGCGCAGGATCGCCTCGGCGCGGTCGCCGATCTCATGCGCCTCGGGGCCGGCGCCGGCCATGACCTCGGCGCGGATCGCGGCCGGGTCCTCCGAGCGCGGGTTGTCGTCGGTGACATAGACCACGTCGGCAAAGGCGCGCGCCGCCTCGCCCATCAGCGGGCGCTTGAGCCGGTCGCGGTCGCCGCCGGCGCCGAAGACCACGACGATGCGGCCCATGACATGCGGCCGCAGCGATTGCAGGGCCGAGGCCAGCGCCCCGGGCTTGTGGCTGTAATCGACGAAGACCGCCGCGCCATTGTCGCGCACCGCGGCCAGTTCCATGCGGCCGCGCACGGTGGTCAGGCCCGGCAGGGTCTCGATCACCCGGGCGGGCTCATCGCCGGCGGCGATGGCGAGGCCGGCAGCGGCCAGCACGTTCTCGGCCTGGAAGCCGCCGATCAGCGCCAGACGGACCAGATGCGCCTGGCCGTGCCAGGAAAAGCGCAGGTCCTGCCCGGTCGCGTCGTAGCGCTGGCCCAGGATGCGCAGGTCGGCGCCCTCGGCCTGGCCGATGGTGGTCAGGGCCAGGCCACGCTCGCGCGCGATCTGCGCCATCTGCCGGCCGCGCGGGTCGTCGACATTGACCACCGCAGCAGAGCCCTCGTCCAGGATATGGTTGAAAAGCAAGGCCTTGGCGGAGAAATAATCGTCAAAGTTCTTGTGGTAGTCCAGGTGGTCCTGGCTGAAATTGGTGAAGGCACCGGCTTTCAGCCGCACCCCGTCCAGCCGGCGCTGATCAAGCCCGTGGCTCGATGCCTCCATCGCGGCATGGGTGACGCCCTCGGCGGCGGCCTCGGCCAGCACGCGGTGCAGGGTGATCGGCTCGGGCGTGGTATGGGCCAGTTTCGCCTGGTAATCGCCCTGCACGCCCATGGTGCCCAGGCTGATCGCCTTGTGGCCCAGCGCCTGCCAGATCTGCCGCGTGAAAGTCGCAACCGAGGTCTTGCCCGAGGTGCCGGTGACGGCAACCATGGTTTCCGGCTGGGCGGCGAACCACAGCGCGGCGGCCCCGGCCAGCGCGGCGCGCGGATCCTCGGCCACCACCAGCGCCGCGTCCGAGCCGGCCAGTTCGGCCGCCGCGATCTCGGCGCCCTTGCGGTCGGTCAGCACGGCGCCCGCGCCCTGGCGCAGCGCATATTGGATGAACGCGCCGCCATGCGTGGCCGAGCCGGGCAGCGCCGCGAACAGGAAGCCCGGTTTCACCTGCCGCGAATCGACGGCCATGCCCGTCACCTCGGGGTCGCGCCCCTTGTCCCCCCTCAGCCCCAGAAGGGACAGCCGCATCGCCCGATCCGCCACGAAACCCCCGTTCATCAATTCGAGACGAGCTTTAGCCCATCGGGCAAAGGCCGTTCAACCGTCGGCAACTGGGTTTCGGTGCTGGGACGCAGGCCCAGAAGCGGCGCGACGCGGCGGATCATCTCGCCCGCGACGGGGGCCACGGTCATGCCCGCCGTGCGGCTTTCGCCGCCGCCGGCCAGCCCGGCCGAGGGCTCGTCCAGGGACACCACCAGCACATAGCGCGGGTCGCTGACCGGGAAGGCCGAAGCGAAGGTCGCCACGACCTTGTTCTTGTAATAGCCGCCGGTCGGGCGCGGCTTGTCGGCGGTGCCGGTCTTGCCGGCGACCTCGTAGCCCGGGACATCGGCCGAGCGCGCGGTGCCGCGCGTCACCACCTGGCGCAGCAATTGCATCGCGGTATGGGCGGCGGATGCCGACAGCACCTGCTCGCCCTCGCGGCGCGAGCGGTCGTGGATCAGCGTCGGGCGCACCCGCTTGCCGCCATTGGCGATGGTGGCATAGGCCGAGGCCAGATGCAGCGGGCTGGCCGCCAGACCGTGGCCGAAGGCCACCGTGGCCGAGGTCACGGCGGGCCAGCGCTGCGGCACCAGGGGCTTGCCGGTCGGCGCCTCGCTCATCTCGATGGGCGTCGGCTCGAACAGGCCCAGGCGCTCCAGGAAGTCCTTCTGCCGCTCGGGGCCCAGCAGTTGCGCCACGCGCACCGTGCCGACGTTCGACGACTTGGCGATGATGTCCGCGACCGAGATCTGCGCGCCATACTGGTGGCCGTTGAATTCGCTGATGAGGTATTTGCCGATGCGCAGCGGCGACTTGCCGTTGATCATCGTCGTCGGGCTGACCAGCTTCAGGTCGATGGCCTGCGCCACCGGGAAGATCTTGAAGGTCGAGCCCAGTTCATACTGGCCCTGCACCGCGCGGTTGAACAGCGGGCTGTCCGAGGGGTCGCCCTTGAGCAGCGGCCGCGGCCGGTCGTTGGGATCGAAATCGGGCAGGCTGGCCATGGCCACGATCTCGCCGGTCTTGACCTCCATCAGGATGCCGGTCGCACCCTTGGCGTTCATGACCTTCATGCCGTTGCCGAGCACCTCCTCCATCGCCGCCTGAACGGTCAGGTCCAGCGACAGGCTCAGCGGCGCGCCATCATTGGCCGGGTCGCGCAGCCAGCGGTCGAAGGCCTTTTCGACGCCGGCGACGCCCACGACCTCGGCGTCGGCCACGCCCTCCTTGCCGAAGGTGGCGCCGCCCAGGATATGGCTGGCGATATGGCCGTTCGGATAAAGCCGCATCTCGCGCGGGCCGAACAGCAGGCCCGGCTCGCCGATGTCGTGGACGGCCTGCATCTGTTCCGGGCTGATCTTCTTCTTGATCCAGACGAAGGTGCGCTTGCCGGTGAAATCCTTCTGCAACCGCTCCAGGCTCAGGTCGGGAAAGATCCCGACCAGCGCCTTGGCCGCGCCCTGGGGATCGACCATCTGATGCGGATGGGCATAGAGCGAATGGGTCAGCAGGTTCGTCGCCAGCACCCGGCCCTGGCGGTCGGTGATATCGGCGCGCTGCGAGATGATCTGCGCGCCCGAGGTCTGCACCCGCGGCTCGGCCGGGTGGGACGAGGCCAGCACGCCCATCTTCAGGCCCACGGTGCAAAACGCCGCCGCAAAGGCGCAGGACATGAAGAACAGCCGGGTGCGGGCGCTGCCGCGCGCCCTTTCCTGGATCTCGGCGTGACGCTGGGCGCGGTTCTCGGCCTCGATGGCGTCGGGATTCTCGCCCTTCTCGCGGGCGCGAAGGATGCGGGCCAGCGGGCGCAGCGGGGTGCGGATCATGGCGTGCTCTCCTGTGGACGGCGCGGCGGATAGCCGGCGGGACGTTCGATGGGCATGTCTGCGCCGGGCGGCGGCTCGGGCGCCTTGGGCGTCGGGAAGGCGACCTGGCCCACGTCGACGAACTGGTCCGAGCCGAAGGGCACCAGCTTCAGCTTGTCGAAATTCAGGTTCACCAGCTGGCGCAGCCGCTCGGGCCGGTTCAGAAAGGCCCATTCGGCGCGCATCACGCCCAGTTCCTCGCGCAGATGACCGATCTGGCGCTGGATCTCGGACATTTCGCCGATCGCGGCCTGGGTGCGGTAATTCTCGCGATAGGCCCAGAAGGCCAGGCCCATGACGACCAGCGTGGTCAAAAGGTAAAGCACCGAGCGCATCATGCCCCCCTTTCGTCGAGACGGGGCAGGCCCAGCGCCTCGGGATCGACGCGGCCGGCCGGGGCGTCGGTGCGGATGCCGACGCGCAGCAGGGCCGAGCGCGAGCGCGGGTTCACCGCCAGTTCCTGCTCGTCCGGGCCGATGGCGCGGCGGAAGGGCAGCGTGAAGGCGGCCTCGGACCGCCGGGTCTCGGGCGCATGGCGGCTGCCGCCGCCGGCGCTGTTCGAGCGCGCCTGCATGAAGCGCTTGACGATGCGGTCCTCGAGCGAATGGAAGCTGACCA
Source organism: Paracoccus sp. N5 (assembly GCF_000371965.1). NCBI lineage: Bacteria > Pseudomonadati > Pseudomonadota > Alphaproteobacteria > Rhodobacterales > Paracoccaceae > Paracoccus > Paracoccus sp. N5. The sequence goes on from NZ_AQUO01000001.1 coordinate 867,624, forward strand.
CGGCCAGCTTGCCGCCCGGCCGCAGCACGCGCTCTGCCGCGGCGAGGCCGGCGACGAGCTGGCCGAATTCGTCGTTGACCCAGATGCGGATCGCCTGAAAGGCGCGGGTCGAGGGGTGGCTTTGCCCGGGCTTGGCGCGCGGCAGGCAGCCGGCGACGATGTCGGACAGCTGCCCGGTGCGGCTCAGCGGCCGCGCCGCCACGATGGCCTTGGCGATGCGGCGCGAGGCGCGCTCCTCGCCGTAAAGGTAAAGCACGTCGGCGATGACCGCTTCCGGGGCGGTGTTCAGCAGATCGGCCGCCGTTGGCCCGTCGCCGCCCATGCGCATGTCCAGCGGGCCGTCGCGCAGGAACGAGAACCCGCGCTCGGGCTGGTCGAGCTGCATCGAGCTGACGCCCAGGTCCAGCACCACGCCGTCCACCGGCCCGCCGGCCAGCGTGTCGAGATCCGAGAAGGTGCCTTCGACCAGGCGCAGCCGGTCGCCGTATGCGCCGGCCCAAGCCTCGGCCATGCGGAACACGCTGGGATCGCGGTCGATGCCGATGACCTGCGCGGCGCCCTGCTCCAGCAGGCCGCGGGCATAGCCGCCGGCGCCGAAGGTGCCGTCGACCCAGGTGCCCTCAACAGGCGCAACGGCCCGCAACAGCGGGCCAAGCAGGACGGGGATATGCGGGTCGGACACCATCTAACCCTCGTCCCTTGCGGCCAGAGCCAGCAGCGACAGCGGGTCGGCGCCCGGCTCCAGTTCCGGCACGCGGGCCTCCAGCGCACGCTCTTCCTCGGCATAGGCCTCGGGGGTCCAGACCTTCAGGCTGTCGCCGGCCGAGATGAAGAAGGCGCTGTCGGTCAGGCCGATCTTCTCGCGCAGCTTCTGCGGCAAGACCAGGCGGCCGTCGCCGTCGATCTCGGCCTCGTCGGCGTGACCCTGGTAGATGTTTTCCAGCAGGTTGCGGCCGGCCGAGCCGCGCGGCATGCGGGCGATGCCGTCCTCGATCTCTTCCATGGCCTTGATGGTGAAGAGTTGCAGCCAGTTCCAGTCGCGGGTGCCATAGACGATGACCAGTTGCGCGCGCTTGCCGGCCTGCCAGTCGGGATCGGAGGATTCAAAGACGCGACGGAACTTGGCCGGGATGGAAACGCGGCCCTTCGCGTCCACCTTGACCTCTTCCGACCCTCTGAACCGGCGTGCCAAGGGCGCGCCCTCCTTTCACTGTCCGACCTTTCCGGTCTCCCGAAAAGGAAAGGGCGGATCGGGCTGCTGCCACTGCCCGATCCGCCGCCCTCGTTCCCATCTCTGGGCCCCGTAGTTTCGGGGATCGTGCCCTGCGTTTCACGCCACCTGGGGGAGGTGCTGCTCGCGCGTCGCAGAGGCCATTTTTCGGAAGCGGGTGCCTGTATGAAGCCTGCTTGTCGCCTTGGGGTCTTGGTGCCCCTGAAGCCCGTCTCCGTGAGCAAAGGGATGACATGGGAATTTATGGGACGCAATGGATTTGTTTGGACCGACCGGGGCAGCAGGCGGGCCTCCGCGCGTGAACAGCCGGCGAACAATTTCACACCTTGGCAGAGCACGGGGAAGGTATCGCGGCCCAGCCGCCGTTAACCACAAGATCTGGTGCATCCCGAGGCTGTGGCAAATAAATCCCAGCAATTCCCGGAATCGACATGGGCGCCCCGGAAGGGCGCCCTGTCAGCCGGTCCGGGCCAGCCGGGAATCGGAAAGGAGCGGCAGAATCACGGGGCTTCACGCGGCGGTGATTCGGAAACTGCGCCTGTCCCGTGCATTCCCGGCGCCCGTTCCCATGCTTTCCCAAGCCCGCGGACGGGGCCGGGGATCAGGCCATGCCGCCGCCGATCAGCCGGTCGGCCAGCCGGGCAAAGGATTCGGCCACCGGCCCGTCCCCGGCCGCGACCGGCGTGCCGGCGTCGCCCGCCAGCCGCACCTCGAGGTTCAGGGGAATCTCGCCCAGAAAGGGCAGGTTCAGCTTCGCCGCCTCGGCCGCAACGCCGCCATGGCCGAAAAGATGCGCCTCGTGCCCGCAGTTCGGGCAGATATAGGTGGACATATTCTCTACCAGCCCCAGCACCGGCGTCTTGAGCTTGTCGAACATGTCGATGGCGCGGCGGGCGTCGATCAGCGCCACGTCCTGCGGCGTCGAGACGATGATCGCCCCCGTGACCTGCGCCTTCTGGCACAGCGACAACTGCACGTCGCCGGTGCCGGGCGGCAGATCGACCAGCAGCACGTCGAGTTCGCCCCATTTCACCTGGTTCAGCATCTGCTGCAGCGCGCCCATCAGCATGGGACCGCGCCAGACCACCGCCTCGCCTTCCTTCATCATCAGGCCCAGCGACATGGTGGTGACGCCATGCGCGTGCAGCGGCTCGATCATGTCGCCGTCGCTTTTCGGGCGCTGTCCGGTCAGTCCCAGCATGCGCGGCTGCGAGGGGCCATAGATATCGGCATCCAGCAGCCCGACCCGCCGCCCCTTGCGCGCCAGCGCCACGGCGAGGTTCGAGGTCAGCGTCGATTTCCCGACCCCGCCCTTGCCCGAGCCGATGGCGAGGATCCGCGCCACGCCGCTGACCGGCGCCGGGCCGGCCTGCGGCGTCGGATGCCGGCCGATCTTCAGGCTGGGCGCCGGCGCCCCGGGCGGGCCCGAGCGCGCCGTCACCTGCGGTGCGGCGCCGCGCGGCCCGGCGGGGGCGGTGGTGACGATCTGCACCTTCTCGACCCCCGGCAGCGCCGAAAGCAGCCGCTGCGCCTCGGCCTCGACCGGGGCCAGCGCGCGGGCCAGCGCGGGGTCCGAGGCCTCGATGACGAATCGCACGATGCCCGATTCGACGTTCAGGGCCCGCACCATGTCGCGCGAAACCAGGGTTCCGCCCCCGGGAATCGCGATCCGCGAAAGCTCCTCGAGCACACGTTCCCGTGAAATGGTCATGGCAGGCCCCCAATTGCAGCGCCCGCAGCATGGCAATTCGCGACAGGCTCGGCAAGGCGCGACAAACGCGCATCCCCGGCTAAGTCGCTGTGACCTCGGGTAAAATACGACCCATGAGGTCGGTAATCCTGTCCACGGCTCGCCGGACATCACGAAAACTCACGAAATATTAACGATTTGCAACAGGGTTCCCGAAACAGCCATGCCGTTTCTGCATAGCAGCATGGCGTCTTCGTCCATTGTGCAAGCGCAGCAAACGGGCCATGTTAGCTCCAACAGCGCACCGGGGATCACCGCAAAAGCGAAAGCAAGCGAACCTCAACGCGCCATCCGCAAGACGAAAGAGTGTATGAAATGGCTGTTCTCGATCTGATCCATAGCGGTTCGCACCGCAATGCCGCCGGTCACGGCGCGATCGCGACCTTCGTGGCCAATGTCCGCGACAACATGGCCCGCCGGTCGGTATATCGCCAGACCCTGCGCGAGCTGAACCAACTGTCGAACCGCGACCTGGCCGACCTGGGCCTGAACCGCGGCGCGATCCGCGGCGTGGCTTACGAAGCCGCCTGGGGCGCGAAGTAAGAATTCCGACACCCGACCCACTCCTCCTCCCTTGGGTCCGGGTTCAGGCGGCATCCTCCCTCCTCCTCCCTAGAGGATGCCGCCGCTCAGATAAGGTAAGACCCCTCCTCCTCCCTGGGTCTTGCTCTTAAGGCGGCTCCCCCTCCTCCTCCCTGGGGATGCCGCCACCCCATACGGCGAAACCCCTCCTCCTCCCTGGGTTTCGCGGTTCCGGCGGCCGCCCCCTCCTCCTCCCTGGGGCGCCGCCACACCGATGCGGTCCGGCCCCTCCTCCTCCCTGGGCCTGGCTGTTCCGGCGGCGCCTCCCTCCTCCTCCCTGGAGGCGTCGCCCAAAACTTCCGCCGCAAGGCGGGTTCGGATGCGACGGTCCCCTCCTCCTCCCTGGGACCGGATGCACGCGGTGATGGCCTCCTCCTCCCTGCCATTGCCGCACCCCATACGCGGCTCCTCCTCCTCCCTGGGCCAGCGTTGCGCGGCGGTGCCCCCTCCTCCTCCCTGGGTACCGCCGCTTTTCATTTGCGGCCCTTCGGTTTAAGCGCAGCGCATGTTGTCCTATCAGCACGCCTATCACGCCGGGAACCTGGCCGACCTGCACAAGCACGCGCTGCTGGCGTCGATGCTGGACTACCTGACCGCCAAGCCGAAGCCGCTGAGCTATCTGGAAACCCACGCCGGGCGCGGGCTCTACGATCTCTCGGGTCCCGAATCGGCCCGCACGGGCGAGGCCGATGCCGGCATCACCCGCGCCCTGGCGCAGGACTGGCTGCCCGCCGGCCACCCGCTGCGCCAGGCGCTCGACCAGATCCGCGCCCTGCACGGCCCGCAGGCCTATCCCGGCTCGCCTCTGATCGCGCGGCATTTCCTGCGCCCCGAAGACGAGGCGCATCTGGCCGAGCTACACCCGGCCGAGCACGACGCCCTGGCCCGCGTCGCCGGCTTCGCGCATCTGCACCGGCAGGACGGGTTCCAAATGGCGAATGCGCTCTGCCCGCCGACACCGCGGCGCGGGCTGCTGCTGATCGACCCGAGCTATGAGGTGAAGGCCGATTACGCTTCCGTCCCGCGCCACATCGCCAAGATCGCGCGCAAATGGAACGTCGGCATCATCGCGCTGTGGTATCCGCTGCTGCTGGACGACCGCCAGCGCCCGATGGTCCAAGCCCTGCTGCGCGACCACCCCGAGGCGCTGCTGTCCGAGGTCCGCTTCCCGCCGGCCCGGCCGGGGCATGGGATGGTCGGCTCGGGCATGTTCGTGATCAATCCGCCCTATGGGCTGGCGGATGAGGCGGGACGGTTGGGGGAATTATACGCGCGGCTGTAAGATGTGGCCGTTGATGGTCCCGCCGACGACAGGCTGCTGCAATTCACGCATTGCGGGATGACCGTCGCCTGCGCAGCTCCGTTCTCTCGAGTGAGCTCATCACGGAAGCGGTATGTCATGAGGGCGCCGCCGATCGCCAGTGCAGTCCTTGGCGGGTTCCGACGCCTCCTGCCCCCAGGCGACGTGACCAATCCGACGAGTCTACCCCGCCAGCGCCGCCGCCAGCCGCCTGTCCATCTCATCCTCCGGGCCGTCCGCCCAAGGCCTAAACCGCAATCGAAACGCCGCCAGCGCCTCCGGCCCCAAGGAATAGCCGATCCAGGTCAGGCTGTCGGCCAGGGGCAGGTCCGCACCCGGCGCGAAAGGCCAGACCGCCAACCCCTGCAAGCCCAGCCGGCGCCAGTCGAAGCGTGGGCCGGGGTCGATCTTGCGGTCGGGCGCCATGTCGGAATGGGCGATCACGCCCGCGGGCCCGATGTCCCAGCGCGCCATGATGCCGCGCAGCAAGTGCTCCAGCGCCGCCATCTGCGGCTCGGGAAAGGGCCGGTCGCCGGGATTGACCAGCTCGATGCCGATGCTGCGCGAGTTCACATCGTCCAAGCCCCGCCAACGGCCGGCGCCGGCGTGCCAGGCGCGGCGATCCTCGGGCACCAGCGATTCGACCCGCCCGTCCTCATGCACCAGCCAATGCGCGCTGACCTCGGCCTCGGGGTCGCAAAGCCGGGCGCGGGCCGAGGCGCCATCCGCCATGCCGGTGTAATGCAACACAACCAGCGACGGGGCCTGCCCGCGCCGGTCGCCGTGATTGGGCGACGGGCTCAAAGCCGGGGTTGGCGATAGGGGCGCGGATCCCAGCCGCAGACGAAACCGTCGCCGTCCGGGTCCAGCCCGCGCGGGTCGATCACCGGCCCGCCCGCGGCGATGAAGGCGGTCTGCGCCGCGTTCACGCTGGGGAACGCCAGGCAGGCCCGCGCCGCCGCATTGGCCGAAACCCCCGCGCGCGGGTATTTGGTCTGGCCCGGATTCTGGCTTTCCTGACGCGCATAGCGCACCAGCACCGGCGTCGCACCGCTGGCCGCAACCGGCGCCGCCGCGACGGGCCGGGCCGTCACCGGCCGGGTCGTCACGGTCACCGTGCCCGGCTGCTTCGCCGGCACGCCGGCAATCTCGGCGGCGGTCGGCGCCTTGGCCGGCAATTGCACCGGGATCGCGTCCGGCACCGGTCCCCGGCCATGCAGGGCGACCTCGCGCTTCTGCAGGTAATCCGCATAGGCCGAGCCGTTGTGCATGGCGCTGTAATTCGGATTCCAGCCGGCGTTCTCGCCGCAGGCGGCCAGCGCCAGCAGCGGGGCAACAGCCAGCAGGGACAGGTTCCGCATCGCTTTCTCCCGTGAAAGGCCGGTCACCACCAGCGCGAGGGTTTCGCCGTGAAGCCTGCCGCAGATTCGAGGCTTTGTGCAAGGTTCAACAGGTTGCCCTCGTCCCAGGGCCGGCCGATCAGCTGCATGCCCAGCGGCAGGCCCTGCCGGTCCAGCCCGACCGGGACCGAGATCCCGGGCAGCCCGGCCAGGTTGACGGTCACGGTGAAGACGTCGTTGAGATACATCTCGACCGGGTCCTTGCACGCCATCTCGCCCAGGCCGAAGGCGGCGCTGGGGGTGGCCGGGGTCAGGATGGCGTCGACGCCCGCCGCGAAGGCCTGGTCGAAGTCGCGCTTGATGAGCGCGCGCACCTTGCGGGCGCGGTTGTAATAGGCGTCGTAGAAGCCCGCCGACAGCACATAGGTGCCGATCATCACCCGGCGCTGCACCTCGGGGCCGAAGCCCTCGGCGCGGGTCTTTTCATACATCTCGACGACGCCGTCGCCCGCGCCCAGCTTGGCGCGGCGGCCGTAGCGCACGCCGTCATAGCGCGCGAGATTCGACGACGCCTCGGCCGGTGCAATGACATAATACGCAGGCAGCGCATATTTCGTATGCGGCAGGCTGATGTCCACAACCTCTGCGCCGGCATCGCGCAGCATCTCGGTCGCTTGGTGCCAAAGCGCGTCGATCTCGGCCGACAGCCCCTCGACGCGGTATTCGCGCGGAATGCCGATCTTCTTGCCGCGAATGTCGCCGGTCAGCGCCGCCTCGTAATCCGGCACCGCGCGTTCGGCGCTGGTCGAATCCTTGGGGTCGACCGAGGCCATGGCGCCCAGCATGATCGCCGCGTCGCGCACGGTCTTGGTCATCGGCCCGGCCTGATCCAGCGAGCTGGCAAAGGCGATCACGCCCCAGCGGCTGACGCGGCCATAGGTCGGCTTCAGCCCGACCGTGCCGGTAAAGGCCGCCGGCTGGCGGATCGAGCCGCCGGTATCGGTGCCGGTCGCGGCCAGGCACAGGTCCGCCGCCACCGCCGCCGCCGAGCCGCCGGACGAGCCGCCGGGCGTCAGCTGCCGGTCGTCGATCTTCCACGGGCTGACCACCGGCCCATAACAGGCGCTTTCGTTCGAGGAGCCCATGGCGAATTCGTCCATGCTGAGCTTGCCCAGCATGACCGCGCCCGCGTCCCACAGGTTCTGCGTCACCGTCGATTCATATTGCGGCAGGAAACCGTCGAGGATCCGGCTCGCCGCTTGCGAGGGCACGTCCCTGGTGCAGAACAGGTCCTTGATGCCCAGCGGAATGCCGCACATCGCCGGCGCGTCGCCAGCCGCGATGCGGCTGTCGGCGGCGGCGGCCATCTCGCGCGCACGCTCGGGGGTGTTGTGGACAAAGGCGTTCAGCGCCCCCGCCCCCTCGATGGCCGAAAGGCAGGCCTCGGTCAGCTCGAGGCTGGTGAAATCGCCCTTGCGCAGCCCGTCGCGGGCGCTCGCAATGGTCAGCCGGTTCAGATCGCTCATTCCACCACCTTCGGCACGGCAAAGAAGCCCTCGCGCGCGTCGGGGGCGTTTTTCAGGATCAGCGCCTGGATCTCGCCGTCGGTGACAACATCCTCGCGCCGCTTCAGCCGCATCGGCTCGACCCCGGTCATCGGCTCGACGCCCGCGACATCGACCTCGTTCAGCTGTTCCATGAAATGCAGGATGCCGTTCAGCTCCTGCGCCAATGCGGGCAGGTCGGCGTCCTTGACCGCAATCCGCGCCAGATGCGCGACCTTGCGGGCCTCGTCCTCGGTGATCGCCATGGGGGCTCCTTTCGCTTGGGGCGGGTTTACCGCCGCGACCGGAAGGGGGCAAGCGCCGCGCGGCGGAACTTTACGCGCAGGCGCGGGCTTGGCAGGATGCGCCGACGCAGCAGAAGGAACCCGCGCATGAAACTGACCTGGCTTGGCCATTCCGGCTTTCGGCTTGAAATCGAGCAGGCGGTGATCCTGATCGACCCCTGGCTGTCGGGCAACCCGATGTTCCCGGACGAAAAGCGCGCCGAGGCCGTCGCCGGGGCGACCCATATCCTGGTCACGCATGGCCATGGCGACCATACCGGCGACGCGCTGGCCATCGCGAAAGAGCTGAAGATCCCGGTCGCCGGCATCTACGACCTGATCTCGACCTGGCAGACGCATCAGGGGATCGAGGGCATCGGCTACAACAAGGGCGGCACCGTCGATCTGGGCGGGGCCAAAGTGACGATGGTGAACGCCAGCCACTCCTCCTCGATCGAGGGCAACGAGGGCCCGATCTATGCCGGCCACGAATCGGGCTACATGATCGCGGGCGAGGGCCATGTCATCTATGTCTCGGGCGATACCGACATCATGGCCGACATGGGCTGGATGGGCGAATATCACCGGCCCGACATCGGCATCCTTTGCGCCGGCGGGCATTTCACCATGGACATGGACCGCGCGGCCTGGGCGGCGCGGAAGTATTTCGACTTCAAGACGGTGATCCCCTGCCATTACAAGACCTTCCCGCTGCTGGCGCAGGATGCCGAGCCGCTGAAGCGCGGCCTGCCCGGCGTGCAGGTGATCGAGCCCGAGGTGATGGTGCCGATCAGTCTCTAGGGCCAGCGATAGCCGCTGGGAGCGGGTTGCGGCCGCGCGGCCGGCCCCTGCGGCGCAAAGATCTCGACCAGCAGCGGATGGCAGCGGGCGGCGTCGCTGGAATGCTCGGCACTGCAATCGCCGCCCGGGCAGGCCGAGAGGCCGCCGATCAGGTCGATCTCGGCGTGGAATTCGATGTAGTCGCCCGGCCGCACCGGGCTCGCCTTCATGAAATACTGCCCGGTGTCGCGGGTGAAGCCGGTGCACATGAAGACGTTCAGCACGTCATGCACCAGCGGCTCGGCCGCCGCGCGGTCCAGCCCCAATGCGTCCATCAGCGCATGGGTCAGGTTCGAGTGGCAGCAATGGTGGTAATGCTGCCCGCCGCTCAGCAGGTGATGGGTATAGGGGTCGCAGCGGGTGCCGATCACGTCATGGACCGAGCCGCCATGCTCGTCGATACCATACCATTCCAGCGTATCCTCGACCACCGTGGCCATTGGCCGCAGCCAGGGGAACAAGGACCACAGCCGGTCGCCCCGCGTCAGATGCGTGCCGTGCAGGGCGCGGGTCTTGCCGGAGTAGAACCGCTCGTGCGGATCGGCCGCGGACCACAGGTTCAGATCGCCGACCTGCGGCCCCTCGACGCTGGTCACGCGAAAGAAATGCCCGGCCGGCACGCGGAAACAGCGCGCCTCGCGGGCGGGGACCAGGCATTCGCCGGTCTTGCGCGCCAGGCGCCGCGCCTCGGCCAGCGCGGCAAGATCGGGATCGGGCAGGGTATGGTTCGGATAGCAGATGACCGGCGCGATGGCCCGGCGTTCGGCGGCGTCCTGGGGGATGTTCTGGTTCATGGCCGGATGCTAAGCCCGCAAGCCGCCCCCGCGCAAGCGCCGCCCCGGCGACAGGGCGCGCGGCCGGATGGGTATTTGGGAAACGGTGAAGCCCATCACCTTCTCTGTTTTCCAAATACCCCTGCGGCGGTGCGGCGGGGGCCGGACAGAGGAAAGCGCGGCCGCAAAGCCGCGCCAAAAGGCCCCGAAGGGCAGGCGCCCGTTCTCAGGCGGCGAGACGAGGCTCGGCAGCTTCCAGCGGCATCGGATCAAAGCTGAAATAACCGAACATCTGTTCCAGGACCGCCAGCCCCTGCACGTCGGTCCTGGTCTTGGCTTGCAGGACGGACAGTTTGGCCGGCTTCTTGCTGGTTTCGGCTTGGGTTTTCATCTGTAGTCTCCGGGTCGATCATTGCATTCTCCCCGGCTGAAAAGATAACGCCGCGCTGCAGAAAAATAAACCTCTGCGACGCGGCGTAACTGCGTGTGCCACGGTATACCGGCCATGTCCCCCGTGCAGGTCAGACGATGCGGTCGACCATCATGTGCTTGATCGAGGCGATGGCCTTGGCGGGGTTCAGCCCCTTGGGGCAGGTGTTGGTGCAGTTCATGATCGTGTGGCAGCGATACAGCTTGAACGGGTCTTCCAGGCTGTCGAGCCGATGCCCCGTCGCCTCGTCGCGCGAATCGATGATCCAGCGATAGGCGTGCAGCAAGGCCGCCGGGCCCAGATAGCGGTCGCCGTTCCACCAGTAGCTCGGGCAGGAGGTCGAGCACGAGGCGCACATCACGCATTCATAGAGGCCGTCCAGCTTCTTGCGGTCCTCGATCGACTGGCGCCATTCCTTGTCCGGGGTCGGCGTCTCGGTGATCAGATAGGGCTGGACCGAGGCGTGCTGGGCATAGAAATGCGTCAGGTCGGGGATCAGGTCCTTGACCACGGGCATATGCGGCAAGGGATAGATGTTCACGTCCTTGCCCTTGACCTCGTCGATGCCGAAGATGCAGGCGAGGCGGTTGCCGCCGTCGATGTTCATCGCGCAGGAGCCGCAGATCCCCTCGCGGCAGGACCGGCGGAAGGTCAGGGTCGGGTCGATCTCGTTCTTGATCTTGATCAGCGCGTCCAGCACCATCGGCCCGCATTTGTCCAGGTCGATGAAATAGGTGTCGATGCGCGGGTTTTCCCCGGTATCCGGGTCCCAGCGATAGATGTTGAAGCGGCGGACATTCTTGGCGCCCGCCGGCTTCGGCCAGGTCTTGCCGACCCGCATGCGGCTGTTCTTGGGAAGGGTAAGTTGGACCATTGGGTAACTCCTGGTGGTCAGACCGCCGGTGCGGTTCGGGTCAGAGCGGCCGGGGGCGTCAGCGCGCCCGCCAGCCCGGTTGTTCGTAAAGCGGCCGCGTGGGCACCTGCCCCGAGCGGCGCTGGACGCATTCCTGGAAGACCTGCGACGGATCGCGGCCCATGATATAGTCCGAGGACACGCCGACCTGCACGAAGCCGCCGCGCACGCCATGCGATCCGACGCCGATGCCCATCTCGGTGCGCGGGCCGGTGGCGTCGCGGGCATCGGCCAGGCAGGCGCGCTCGGCCTGCTCGACCGGGATCGGCGCGCAAGCCGCCAGGCCCAGCAGCAGGGCCGGGACCAGCAGCATCTGCGCGCCGCCGCGCATCAGGCGGTCCGCTTGGCCGCGGCCGCGGCGCCGGCGATACATTGCGAGGTCGCCGGACGGCCGACGATGGCCGCGACCGCGCCGCTGGCATTGGCGCTGTCGGCGATGCTGGCCAGTTCGGCCGTGGTCGCGTTCGACATCACGCAATCGGTATAGGGCGCGACATTGGCACCGGGCAGGCGCCGGGCCATCTCGCGGTTCACGACCACGCGGGCCGAGGAGCGGATGGCCGCATCCGGCGACGGCCCCGCCACCGGCGGCAGCGGCGCAGGCCCGGGCGCCATGCCGGGGTTCTGGACCACGCAGCCGGACAGGGCCAGCGCGGCGGCGGTAAGGATCAGGGGAAGACGCATCAATAAACCCTCGCTTTGGGTGCGATCTTTTTCAGGTCGATCCCGCCCTCGTCCTGGGTGGTCAGGGGTTCAAGGTGAACGGGCCGATAGGCCAGTCTAACATGGTTGCCTTCGACCCAGGCAAGCGAGTGCTTGCGCCAGTTGGCATCATCCCGCTCGGGCCAGTCCTCATGCGCATGCGCGCCGCGGCTTTCCTTGCGCGCCTCGGCCGCGACGATGGTGGCCAGCGCATTGGGCATCAGGTTGGTCAGCTCCAGCGTCTCCATCAGGTCGCTGTTCCAGATCAGGCTGCGGTCGGTGACCTTGACGTCATTCAGCTTGGCGGCGATCGCCTCCATCTTCTCGACGCCCTCGGCCAGGGTCTTGTCGGTGCGGAACACCGCCGCGTCGGCCTGCATGGTGCGCTGCATTTCCAGCCGCAGTTCCGCCGTCGGCACCGAGCCATTGGCATTGCGGATGCGGTCGAAGCGGTCGAGGATCGCGTCCACCGCCGGCTTGTTCATCAGCGGGATCGGCGCGGCGCGGTCGACGACCTCGGCCGCGCGGATCGCCGCCGCCCGGCCGAACACAACGAGGTCGATCAGCGAGTTCGAGCCCAGGCGGTTCGCGCCATGGACCGAGGCGCAGCCGGCCTCGCCCACCGCCATCAGGCCGGGGAAGACCGCGTCCGGGTTTTCCTCGGTCGGGTTCAGCACCTCGCCCCAATAGTTCGTGGGGATGCCGCCCATGTTGTAATGCACCGTCGGCAGGATCGGGATCGGCTCGCGCGTCACGTCCACGCCGGCGAAGATGCGGGCGGATTCGCTGATGCCCGGCAGGCGCTCGGCCAGGCTTTCCGGCGGCAGGTGCTGCAGGTTCAGGAACATATGGTCCTTGTGCTCGCCCACGCCGCGGCCCTCGCGGATCTCCAGCGTGATGCAGCGCGACACCACGTCGCGCGAGGCCAGGTCCTTGTAGGTCGGGGCATAGCGTTCCATGAAGCGCTCGCCTTCCGAGTTGGTCAGGTAGCCGCCCTCGCCGCGCGCGCCCTCGGTGATCAGGCAGCCCGAGCCATAGATGCCGGTCGGGTGGAACTGCACGAATTCCATGTCCTGCAGCGGCAGCCCTGCGCGGGCCACCATGCCGCCGCCGTCGCCGGTGCAGGTATGGGCCGAGGTGGCGCTGAAATAGGCCCGGCCATAGCCGCCGGTCGCCAGCACCACCATCTTGGCGTTGAAGACATGCATGGTGCCGTCGTCGAGCTTCCAGCACACCACGCCGGTGCAGGCGCCGTCGGTGATCACCAGGTCCAGCGCGAAATATTCGATGAAGAACTCGGCCTTTTCCTTCAGCGACTGGCCATAAAGCGTATGCAGGATGGCGTGGCCCGTGCGGTCGGCGGCGGCGCAGGTGCGCTGCACCGGCGGGCCTTCGCCGAATTCGGTGGTGTGGCCGCCGAAGGGACGCTGGTAGATCTTGCCCTCTTCGGTGCGGCTGAACGGGACGCCGTAATGCTCCAGCTCATAGACCGCCTTCGGGGCCTCGCGCGCCAGGTATTCCATGGCGTCGGTGTCGCCCAGCCAGTCCGAACCCTTGACGGTGTCATACATATGCCACTGCCAGTTGTCGGGGCCCATGTTGGACAGGCTGGCGGCGATGCCGCCCTGGGCCGCGACCGTGTGCGAGCGGGTCGGGAACACCTTGGTCACGCAGGCGGTGCGCAGTCCCTGCTCGGCCATGCCCAGCGTCGCGCGCAGGCCCGCGCCGCCGGCGCCGACCACCACGACATCGTAATCATGTGTCTGGATCTTGTAATCAGCCATGGCGGAACCTCAAAGCACGACGATCGCGCCCAGACCCATGCGGGCCAGCGCGTAGACGGCGCAGGCGATGACCGCCCAGCCGAAGATGACGGAGAAGATGATCGCGCCCTTGCGCACGCCGCCGTGGAAATAGTCGTCGATCATGATGCGGGTGCCCTTGATGAAATGCACCATGCCCACGATGACGAACAGCGCGGTGATCAGCGCCGGCAGCGGCCGGCCGAAATAGGCGACCAGCTCGGGATGCGGCAGGCCGATGGCGCGGGCGACGACGATCATGAACAGCGGCGTCAGCACGGTCAGCGCGACGGCGGAAACGGTCATGGCCCAGTGGTGCTGGGTGCCCTCATGGGCGGAACCCAGGCCCTCGGCGGCTTTCAGCGGGGTGATGTAGCGCATGTCCGGCCCCCTTAGAACACGAAGAAGATGATCAGCGTCAGCACGGCCAGCACGACCGAGCCGGCGATGATCGCCTGGCTGGATTTCTGCGCCGTCTGGATCTCCAGCCCGCGGCCGGCGTCGTAGAACAGGTGGCGCAGCCCGGCGAGCAGGTGATACCACAGCGCCCACATCGAGCCGGTCAGGATGATGAAGCCCAGCCAGGACCGGACCACCCAGTCGGCGCAGGCGAAGGCCCCCGGCGAGGTGACGGCGGCGACCAGCCACCAGACGATCAGCAGGATGCCGGCCACCAGCGCATGGCCGGTGATCCGCGTCATGATCGAGGTGATGGCGGCGAGTGGCAGGCGATAGACCTGCAGATGCGGTGACAGCGGCCGGTTGCCCCGGTTGACGTCAGCCATGATGCGCTCTCCTGCGTTCAGGGGCCCTCGGCGCGGCAAGCGGCTGGCGGCGAGGGCTGGCCGAGAAATTGGGTCTGCTTCTAGTGGTTTTGTCGCGTCTGTCACGGGGCGAGGCCAGATGAAAGGGCGAATATCACAAATTTTCGGCCTTTGTGATCACGCACTTGCCCCATGTGATCACATGCTCGAATCTGCTAGCGGTATCACCTCCCGTCTCATCGCAAATCCTCAAGAACCTGAGTAATTTTCTCGTTGAAACTGAAGAATATGATCTGGTCCGCGCCGCCGACGGGGGCGGTGACCAGCAGCAGGGCCAGCACGCCGGTGTCGGGCGGATTCAGCCTGAACAGGCTGATTTCCTGCGTCATTCCGCCCGGATCCTGCCGTCGCAGGATGGTCGAGCAATCGGCGAAGCCCGAGGGCAGCAGCACGGGCAGCTTGCCGATCACCGCGCCGTAACGCTCCTTCGCCTCGGGGACCAGCGGCGTGGCGAGGCGATAGAACGCCTCGTAGCGGCCGGCCAGGAAGGCGGCCTTGGCCTCGTCCTGCACGGCCAGCGGCGCAAGCCCGTTCAGGGCGCAGGGCGGGGTCTGCGCCAGCCCCTGCCCGGCCCATGCCAGCATCAGAACAGCCAGCGTCCCCAGTCTCATGTCGGGATCAGCGCCCAATAGTCCAGATCCAGCAGGACGTTGGGGGCGTATTTGCCCTGCTCGTCCTTCAGCGCGTGATCCCCGGCCGCGCCCTTCTGCGCCACCAGCCGCAGCCGCAGGGCACCGACGCCGGGCGCCTGGGTCGGCGCCTTGTCCAGCACCTCGGACCAGGCCCGCACGGTGTCGCCGGCAAAGCACGGGTTGGCATGGGCGCCGCCGTTCAGCGCCACGATCATCTGCGCATTGGCGAGCCCGTTGAAGGACAGCGCCCGGGCCATGCTGATGACATGGCCGCCATAGATCAGCCGGCGGCCGTCCTCGCGCGCGGTGACGTCGAAATGCACCTTGGCGGTGTTCTGCCACAGGCGCGTGGCGAGCATATGCTCGGCCTCCTCGATGGTGACGCCATCGACATGGTCGATGATCTCGCCCACGGCATAGTCGCCCCAGCGATGCGGCTCGCCGGCCAGCTCGAAGTCGTAGCGGCTGAAATCCAGCCCCTCGGGCACCACCAGATCCGCGGCGGCCACGACCCTGGCCAGGTCGGGCACCACCGGCTCGGGCGCCGGGCTGGCGGCGTCGCGCTTGCGCACCATGACCCAGCGCACATATTCCAGCACCACCGCGCCGACCTGGTTGATGCCGCGGGTGCGGACCCAGACCACGCCGGACTTGCCGTTGGAGTTTTCCTTGAGCCCGATCACCTCGGATTCCGAGCGCAGCGTGTCGCCCGGCCAGACCGGCTGCAGCCAGCGGCCCTCGGCATAGCCCAGGTTCGCGATGGCGTTCAGGCTGACGTCCGGCACCGTCTTGCCGAAGACGGTATGAAAGGCGATCAGGTCGTCCAGCGGCGAGCCTTCCAGCCCGCAATCGGCGGCGAAATCGTCCGAGGAATACAGCGCATGCCGCGCCGGATAAAGCGCGTGATACAGCGCGCGCTCGCCCTCGGCCACGGTGCGGGGGACGGCGTGGCGGATCACCTGGCCGATGCGGTAATCCTCGAAGAAACGGCCCGGATTGGTCTTGCTCATTGTTGTCCCAGTTTCATCTCGGGGTGGTAGTCGTCGGCGATGTCCTTGGTCACCGCCTGGGCGCAGCGCATCTTTCCGCTTGCGGCATCAAAGGCATAGGAGGGGCTGCCGTAAAGCTCCCAGCCCTTTGACAGGGCGGCGCTGACCTTGTGGCAGAAGGCCGAGGTGTCCTCCTCGGTCAGCAGGCGATAGATCTTGGGCATTCAGCCTCCAAAGGGGTTGTAACCCAGCCAGCGGTGGATCAGCCCGACCACCAGCAGGACCAGGACGGCGCCAAGGGCGGCCATGACTTCCTTGCGGACCGGGAACGGGCCGGCGGGCGGGGTCCAGACCGGCTGGGCGCGGTTGATCACCGCCATCTCGACCAGCGCCCAGACCAGCAGCCCGCCGAACAGCACGAAGCTGGGCAGGTCGCCGTTCGGCAGCAGATGCGCGAATGACCACAGCGCGAAGCCGGACAGCTGCGGATGGCGCATGTGCGCGGTGATGCGGGTCTTCATCCCGGCGGCCGCGAACAGGTAGAACGCCGCCAGCACCAGCAGGTTGTTGATGCCCTTGAGCGGCGCCGAGGCGCCCCACCACCAGGGCCCGTCCGCCATGCGATAGCCGAGGATCATCAGAACCACCGACAGCGCCAGCAGCCCGGCCACGCCGCCGCGCCCCAGCCGCGCGCGCAGGCCCGGCGCCAGCCGCTTCGAGAGATGCGCCGCCCACCACAGCGCCACGCCAAGGATCAGGATCAACATCTGGCTTTCCCCTTGCTGGATGCATCCGGCGCAGGTTGGACCTAGCTGGCCAGACGCGCAATGGCCTCGGCCTTGGCCAGCGTGCCGCGCGCGGTGGCGACATGCAGGTTCTCGACGATGCGGCCGTCGACCACGGCGACGCCCTTGCCCTGCGCCGAGGCGGCGTCGAAGGCCTCGATCTGGCGCCGGGCCAGGTCGATCTCGTCCCCGGTGGGGGCAAAGACGGCATTGGCGATCTCGACCTGGGCCGGGTGGATCAGGGTCTTGCCGTCAAAGCCCATGTCGCGGCCCTGCTCGCATTCGGCGCGCAGGCCGTCGTCGTCCTTGAAGGCGTTGTAGACGCCATCGACGATCACCCGGCCATGCGCGCGGGCGGCCAGCAGGCACAGCCCCAGGCCCGCCATCATCGGCAGGCGGTCGGGGCGGAAGCGGCTGCCCAGGTCCTTGGCCAGGTCGTTGGTGCCCATGACCATGCCGCCGAGGCGCGGGTGCGCGGCGATGGCGGCGGCGTTCAGCATGCCCGCCGGCGTCTCCATCATCGCCCAGAGCGGGGTTTGCGGCACCAGCGCGGCCACGCGGTCCAGATCCTCGGGGCGGCTGACCTTGGGGATCAGCACCGCATCGGCGCCGCTGGCAAAGGCGCGGGCGTCATCCTCGCCCCATTCGGTGTCCAGCCCGTTGATGCGCACGATCCGGGCGCGGGCGCCGTAATCCGCCTGCAACGCCTGTGCCAGCATCTCGCGCGCCGCCGGCTTTTCACCGGGCGCCACCGCGTCTTCGAGATCGAAGATGATCGCGTCCGCCGGCAGCGTGCGGGCCTTTTCCATGGCGCGGGCATTGGCCGCGGGAAGGTACAGAACAGAGCGATAGGGACGGGTCATCGGCGCCTCGCGTAATAATCTTGCGCGAAACTGCCCGCAAACGATCCGAATCGCAAGACCTGTTTTGCCGCAGCGCGGCGTCAGAGCCCGTCCCAGATCAGTTTTGCCGAAACGATCATCAGCGCCCAGGTGATGAAACCATAGAAAACCTGCGGCGACATGCGCTTGACCAGCCACAGCCCCGCCAGCACGCCCAGGATGCCCGGCAGCATCAGCCCGGCCGAGATCGCCAGGTTGTGCAGCGACAGCTGGCCCAGCATGGCATAGGGAATCAGCTTCACCGCATTGCAGATGGCGAAGAAGATCGTCGTGGTGCCGGCATAGGTCAGCGGCGGCATGTGCAGCGGCTGGGCATAGACCTGATAGGGCGCGGCGCCGGAATGGCTGACAAAGCTGGTATAGCCCGAGACCATGCCCCAGAACCCGCCGCGCAGCCGGTCGGGCGCCCGCGCCGCCCCGCGCGCGCCGCGCCGCAGCGCGTTCAGCGCGAAGGCCATGCCGATCACGCCGACGATCAGGCCGACGCGGGCGTCGTCGACCAGATGCGCCGTGGCCCAGCCCAGGCCGATGCCGGTGATGGCGCCCGGCACCACCGTCGCCAGCACCCTCGCGTCGAAATCGCGGCGAAAGGCGATCAGCCCGCCGATGTCCGACACGACATAGACCGGCAGCAGGATCCCCGCCGCCTGCACCGGCGAGATCACCAGCGCCATCAGCGGCACCGAGATCGTGCCCACCATCGACAGCCCGCCCTTGGCCAGGCCGATCGAAAAGGCGGCCACCGCCGCCAGCACCCAACCCAGCAGATCCATGCGCGCCTCCGGTATCCCCGGCCCCGGTTACGCCAGCCCGCCGGCCTTGGCAACGCCCGGGCAGCTTCGGCATGTTAGCGATTGACAGCGCGCAATCTTCCTGCGCGCGCGCCAAGATCTCTTGCGATTCCCATTCCAAGGGACTACCCCACCCCGCGAAACCATCATGGAAATCGGAGGTTGACTCATGGCCCGACCCAAGATCGCACTCATCGGTGCGGGGCAGATCGGCGGCACGCTGGCGCATCTGGCCGCGATGAAGGAACTGGGCGATGTCGTCCTGTTCGACATTGCCGAGGGCACGCCTCAGGGCAAGGCGCTGGACATCGCGCAATCGGGCCCGTCCGAGGGTTTCGACGCCGTGATGAAAGGCGCGAATGACTATGCCGACATCGCCGGCGCCGACGTCTGCATCGTGACCGCCGGCGTGCCGCGCAAACCCGGCATGTCGCGCGACGACCTTCTGGGCATCAACCTGAAGGTGATGAAATCGGTCGGCGAAGGCATCAAGCAGCACGCCCCGAACGCCTTCGTGATCTGCATCACCAACCCGCTGGACGCCATGGTCTGGGCGCTGCGCGAGTTCAGCGGCCTGCCGGCAGAGAAGGTCGTCGGCATGGCCGGCGTGCTCGATTCGGCCCGCTTCCGGCACTTCCTGTCGCTGGAATTCGGCGTCTCGATGCGCGACGTGACCGCCTTCGTGCTGGGCGGGCATGGCGACACCATGGTGCCGCTGACCCGCTATTCGACCGTTGCCGGCATTCCGCTGCCCGACCTGGTCAAGATGGGCTGGACCACGCAGGAAAAGCTGGACGCCATCGTGCAGCGCACCCGCGACGGCGGCGCCGAGATCGTCGGCCTGCTGAAGACCGGCTCGGCCTTCTATGCGCCCGCCACCTCGGCCATCGAGATGGCGGAAGCCTATCTGAAGGACCAGAAGCGCGTGCTGCCCTGCGCCGCCTATGTGGACGGCGCCTATGGGCTGGACGGGCTCTATGTCGGCGTGCCGACCGTGATCGGCGCCGGCGGCATCGAGAAGGTCATCGACATCGAACTGAACAAAGACGAGCAGGCGATGTTCGACAAGTCGGTCGATGCGGTCAAGGGCCTGGTCGCGGCCTGCAAGGGCATCGACGCCTCGCTGGCCTGACCGGCGCCTTTCGGCAAACAGGAAACCCCGCGGCACGCAGCCGCGGGGTTTTTTCTTGGCCGTCGCTCTCAGACGAAAACGAAATCGCCCGCGTTCAGCACCCCGGCCTGCACGCCGGCCAGCGTGATGGTGGTGCCGCCGAAGCTGACCTCGGCCCCCGCCGCGGTCTGGCGGATGTCGAGATCGTCGAAGCTGTCGTAACGCTCGCCCTGCCAGCTGCCCGAGACGATGCGGATGCGGTCGATGCCGTCCTGCCAATCCGCGATGCGGTCGGCGCCGTTGTTGACGGCAAAGACGAAGGCATCGGCCCCGGCCCCGCCATTGAGCAGGTCGTTGCCCGCGGCGCCGTTCAGCACATCGTTGCCGAACCCGCCCAGAAGCGTATCGGCCCCGATGCCGCCGTTCAGCGTGTCGTTGCCGCCCTGCCCCTCCAGCCGGTCGTTGCCGCCGGCGCCGTTCAGCACGTTGTTCGCGGCATTGCCCAGCAGCCGGTCGGCGAAATTCGAGCCGTTCACGTTCTCGATGCTGCTCAACCGATCGGTGCCCTGCCCGCCGCCGATGAACTGCGCAGCGGTCAGCGCCAGGTTCACCGCCACCCCGGCGCTGGCGCCGCCATAGCCGGCGGTATCGACGCCCAGCCCGCCGTTCAGCACGTCGTTGCCGGCGCCGCCGACCAGCAGGTCGTTGCCCGCGGCACCGAACAGCACATTGCCCGCGCCGTTGCCCGTCAGCACGTCGGCGAAGGCCGAACCGTTCACGTTCTCGATGCTAAGCAGGGTGTCGGTGCCCTGCCCGCCGCCGATGATCTGGGCCGTGGTCAGCGACAGGTTCACCCTTACGCCGCCGGCCGCCGCGCCATAGGCGGCCAGGTCGATTCCGGCGCCGCCGTCCAGCCGGTCATTGCCGGCACCGCCATTCAGCGTGTCATTGCCGGCCCCGCCATCGACATAATCGCTGCCGGCATAGCCGACGAAGCTGTCGTTGCCGTCATGCAGATAGATCGTGCCATAGCTGACAGTCTGACGGATACCGCTGATGTTGAAGAGGTCGTTTCCGCCGGTGCCCGCAATGTCGTAGATCGAGAAGTCCAGCGTCTCGGTGCCGATCACATTGGCCGCGGTCAGAGCCAGCCGGGCCACGGTCACGTCCCCGGTCAGCCGGATCCGGTCGGCGCCGGCGCCCCCGTCATAGACATCCTGCCCGAAATCGGTGCCGCCGATATAGAAGGTATCGTCGCCCGAGCCGCCGATCAGCCGGTCATTGCCGGTTCCGCCGGTCAGGTAATCGCTGCCGGCACCGCCGTTCAGCGTATCCGCACCCGAGCCGCCGTCGACCTCGTCGCTGCCGGCATAGCCGACGAAGCTGTCGCTGCCGTCGTGCAGATAGATCCAGTCATAGCTGACGGTATAGGTGATGCCGCTGATGTTGAAGACATCGTTTCCGCCGGTGCCCTGGATGTCGTAGATCGCGAAATCCAGCGTCTCGGCGCTGATCACATTGGCACTGGTCAATTGCAGACGCGAGACGGTGATATCGCCCGTCATGCGGATCCGGTCCGCGCCTTCGCCGCCGTCATAGACATCCAGCCCGAAATCGGTGCCGCCGATATAGAAGGTATCGTCGCCCGAGCCGCCGATCAGCCGGTCATTGCCACCGCCGCCGGTCAGGTAGTCGCTGCCGGCACCGCCATTCAGCGTATCCGCGCCCGAGCCGCCATCGACCTCGTCGCTGCCGGCATAGCCGATGAAGCTGTCGTTGCCGTCCGACAGATAGATCCAGTCGTAGCTGACGGTATAGGTAACGCCGCTGATGTTGAAGGCATCGTTTCCGCCGGTGCCGCGGATGTCGTAGATCGCGAAATCCAGCGTCTCGGTGCTGATCACGTTGGCACTGGTCAGTTGCAGGCTGGCCACGGTCACATCCCCGGTCAGCCGGATGCGGTCCGCGCCTTCGCCGCCGTTATAGACGTCGTGCCCGAAATCGGTGCCGCCGATATAGAAGGTATCGTCGCCCGATCCACCGATCAGCCGGTCATTGCCGCCGCCGCCGGTCAGGTAATCGTTGCCGGCACCGCCATTCAGCGTATCCGCACCCGAACCGCCATCGACCTCGTCGCTGCCGGCAAAGCCGATGAAGCTGTCGTTGCCGTCATAGAGATAGATCCAGTCGTAGCTCACCGTATTGGTAATGCCGCTGATGTCGAAGACATCGTTCCCGCCGGTGCCGCGGATGTCATAGATCGAGAAATCCAGCGTCTCGGTGCCTTGCACATGCGCCGCGTCCAGCAGCAGGCTGGACACCGTCAGGTCCGAATACAGCCGGATCCGGTCGTCCCCCTCGCCGCCGTTGAAGAAATCCGTGCCCGGGCTGGTGCCCCCGATCGCGAAGACGTCGTTGCCCGTGCCGCCGATCAGCGTGTCGTTGCCGCCGTTGCCATAGATCGTGTCATTGCCGGCCAGCCCGTCGATCGTCTCGGACGATTCGGTGCCCTCCAGCGTATCATTGCCGTCTGTGGGATAATTCGCCATGTCTCAAATCCTGCGTTTCCAGAAATTGTCGCCCGGCCAGTTCTGGCCCCGGCCGCGGCAAAGTCAAAGCAAAAGCGGGTTGACGCAAGGGCAACCGCGACCGTCCCGACCCTGCTTGCGGTAACGGTCCGGGCTTTTGCGATCACAGCCTGAATGGCTGTGATCACAAACCCGCAAAAGCGGCCGGTTTTCCGCAAATCCCGGCGCATAGTGCTTTGGAGGCCGGCGCGGATGTGCCACAAGCCCGGCCAACCGACTAATGCGGGGGAACTCAGATGAACATCCACGAATACCAGGCCAAGGCGCTGCTGCGCCAATACGGCGCCCCGGTCTCGGACGGCCGCGTCGTCGTCAAGGCCGACGAGGCGAAATCCGCCGCGGGCGAGCTGGACGGGCCGCTTTGGGTCGTCAAGGCGCAGATCCACGCCGGCGGCCGCGGCAAGGGCCATTTCAAGGAAGCGGCAGCCGGTGAAAAAGGCGGCGTCCGCCTGGCGAAATCCGTGGCCGAGGCCGAGGAGCTGACCCGCCAGATGCTGGGCCGCACCCTGGTCACGCACCAGACCGGCGAGTCCGGCAAGCAGGTCAACCGCATCTATATCGAGGACGGCAGCGACATCGAGCGCGAGCTGTATCTGGCGCTGCTGGTCGACCGCCAGACCTCGCGCGTCAGCTTCGTCGCCTCGACCGAGGGCGGCATGGACATCGAGGAAGTCGCGGCCTCGACCCCGGAAAAGATCGTCAGCTTCTCGGTCGACCCGGCCTCGGGGCTCTCGGACTTCCACGGCCGCCGCGTGGCCTTCGCGCTGGGCCTGACCGGCGGCCAGGTCAAGCAATGCGTGGCGCTGATCCGCAACCTGTATCGCATGTTCATCGAGAAGGACATGGAGATGCTGGAGATCAACCCGCTGATCGTGACCAAGGAAGGCAATCTCAAGGCGCTGGACGCCAAGATGGGCTTCGACAACAACGCGCTCTATCGCCAGCCCGACATCCTGGCGCTGCGCGACGAGACCGAGGAAGACCCGAAGGAACTGGCCGCCTCGAAATTCGACCTGAACTACATCGCGCTGGACGGCGAGATCGGCTGCATGGTGAACGGCGCCGGCCTCGCCATGGCGACCATGGACATCATCAAGCTGTTCGGCGCCGAACCGGCGAACTTCCTTGACGTCGGCGGCGGCGCCACCAAGGAAAAGGTCACCGAGGCGTTCAAGATCATCACCTCGGACCCGAACGTCAAAGGCATCCTGGTCAACATCTTCGGCGGCATCATGCGCTGCGACATCATCGCGGAAGGCATCATCGCCGCCGTGAAAGAGGTCGGCCTGCAAGTCCCGCTGGTCGTGCGCCTGGAAGGCACCAATGTCGAGCTGGGCAAGCAGATCATCGGCGACTCGGGCCTGAACGTGATCGCGGCCGACGACCTGTCGGATGCCGCGCAGAAGATCGTCAAGGCGGTGAAGGGCTAAAGATGCTGGAAGCCGCCCTCTTCCTGATCGGCGCAGTGGCCTTCATCGCCGGCGCACGCCTGAAGCGCGCGCAACTGCTGGCAGCGCGGAGTGCACATCCCCGCCCCGCCGGCGAGCCGCTGGGGGTCGATCGTCTTGCAAGCGACTATATGGCTTTTCTGCCATCGTCGCTGGCGGGAGGAGGGGCGCTGTTCATACTGGCTTCAATCGTCATGCTCTTTTTCCGGGCTTTCTGACCAGCAAGGGTGCGCATGCTTGCGCGCCCGCCATCCATTCCGCCGCAGTCAAGGCTGCGCAGTAATCAAGGAAGGCTTACATGGCCGTTCTCGTCAACAAAGACACCAAAGTCATCTGCCAGGGCATCACCGGCTCGCAAGGCACGTTCCACACCGAACAGGCGATCGCCTACGGCACCAGGATGGTCGGCGGCGTGACCCCCGGCAAGGGCGGCAGCACGCATCTGGACCTGCCGGTGTTCAACTCGGTCCACGAGGCCGTCGCGAAAACCGGCGCCAATGCGACCGCGATCTATGTGCCGCCGCCCTTCGCGGCCGATTCGATCCTGGAAGCCATCGACGCCGAGATCCCGCTGATCGTCTGCATCACCGAGGGCATCCCGGTGCTCGACATGATGAAGGTCAAGCGCGCGCTGCAAGGCAGCAAGTCGCTCCTGATCGGGCCGAACTGCCCCGGCATCATGACGCCGGACGAATGCAAGATCGGCATCATGCCGGGCTCGATCTTCAAGCGCGGCTCGGTCGGCGTCGTGTCGCGTTCCGGCACGCTGACCTATGAGGCGGTCAAGCAGACCTCGGACGTGGGCCTCGGCCAGTCCTCGGCCGTCGGCATCGGCGGCGACCCGATCAAGGGGCTGGAGCATATCGACGTGCTGCGCATGTTCCTGGACGACCCGGAAACCGAATCGATCATCATGATCGGCGAAATCGGCGGTTCGGCCGAGGAAGAGGCCGCCGAATTCCTGGCCGAGCAGAAGCGCAAGGGCAAGTGGAAGCCGACCGCCGGCTTCATCGCCGGGCGCACCGCGCCGAAGGGCCGCCGCATGGGCCATGCCGGCGCCATCGTCTCGGGCGGCAAGGGCGACGCGGAATCGAAGATCGAGGCCATGAAATCGGCCGGGATCATCGTCGCCGACAGCCCTGCCGGCCTGGGCGAAGCCGTGCTGAAGGCTCTCGGCCGGTAACGTCTTCGTAGGGTTTTTGACTTAGGCGTGGTCCCTGCCTACCTTGCGGGGGCCGCGCCGAAACCATCCAAGCCAGGTGCCAGAGTGGACCGCCCCCGTCGCCAGATCGCCCCTTGCTCCGCCCAGGCCCAGCCCTGTCGCGCGGCGGCGTGCCGGCCCCTGCCCCACTGCGGGAGGCGAGGATGAGCGCGGGTGCGGTCCAGCCTCCCCCTGCCGGTCCGGCGCGCGCCGAAAGCTGGGCGCTGTGCGTCTCGACCTACAATCGCGGCGCCATGCTCTGCGACTGCGTGCGCCACGCGCTGTGCTCGACCGAGCCGCCGGCCGAGATCGTCATCGTCGATGCCAGCGCCGACTGGCAGCAGAACCGCGCCGGCGTCGAGGCGGTGATCGCCGAGACCGGCCCCTGCCCGCTGACCTATGTGCCGGCCTGTCGCAAGTCGCTGACCGCGCAGCGCAACCAGGGCATCGCGCTGGCCGGCGCCGACATCCTGTTCCTGATCGACGATGACGCCATGCTGCACCGCCAGGCGGCGGCGCGGATCATGGCGCATTACCGCGCCGACAGCCGGGGCCGGATCGTGGCGATCTCCTGCTGCAACACGCCGTTGGACCGGGCGCCGCAGCCGGGTGCCGCGATCAAGGCGACCAACCGCGCCGGCGCCCTGGTCGCGAACCGGCGCTCGCGCGGCATCGACCTGGTGCTGCGCCACCTGCTGATGATCCCGGCCGACCAGCGCTTCGTCGGCTATGACCGGCCGGAGCGGCGCTGGCACGGCGACGCCGGCCTGCCCGAGGGGCTGGCCCGCGTGGATTTCATCACCGGCTTCGCCCTGACCCTGCGCCGTTCCGTGGCGCTGGCCGAGCCCTTCGACGACGGGCTGGTCGGCAGCGCCATCGCCGAGGATCTGGACGCGAGCTATCGCTTCGGCCGGCACGGGCTCTTGGCCTTTGCCCCCGACGCGCCGATCCACCACCTGGAAGCGGCGGCTGGCCGCGACCGGCGCCGGGTGAACACGGCGCTGGCGCTGCTGAACATCGCCTATTTCATCCGCCGCCATTCGGACCGGCAGGGGCGCGATTTCGCCCGCTATGCGCTGTGGTATCTGCGCATGGTGCTGGCCGAACTGCCCAAGGACCTGGCGGGCGGGCGCTGGGATCTGCCGCAGCTGCGCGGCGCCCTGCTGGCCGGGCGGCAACTGCCGGCCCTGCTGCGCCAGCCGCGCGCCGGCCTGCCGCAATGGTACCAGGACCGACAGACAAGGCTCATGACCGGCCCGCGGCACGGCCATGGCCAGAACCATACGACCGCCCCTGATCAAGGCGTGAACAGATAGAGTTTCCCGGAGGCAATCCAATGAACGATCAATCCCCCAACGCGGCCTTCCACGATTCCAGTTTCCTGCAAGGCCATAACGCCGCCTATGTCGAGCAGCTCTATGGCCGCTGGGCCCAGGATCCGGCGGCGGTCGATCAGGCCTGGGACGCCTTCTTCCGCAGCCTCGGCGACGAGGAAGCCACCGTCACGCGCGAGGCCAAGGGCGCAAGCTGGCAACGCCGCGACTGGCCGCCGGCGCCTTCGGACGAGCTGACCTCGGCGCTGACCGGCGAATGGCCGATGTCGTCCAAGTCCGAGGCCAAGGCCGCGCTGGACAAGATCGCCGCCAAGGCCGGCGAAAAGGGCGTCAGCCTGACCGACGAGCAGCTGAAGCGCGCCGTGCTGGACAGCGTGCGCGCCATCATGCTGATCCGCGCCTTCCGCATCCGCGGCCACCTGCATGCCGACCTGGATCCGCTCGGCATGCGCGAGATCCCCGACAATGGCGAGCTGGACCCCAAGAGCTACGGCTTCTCGGACGCCGACCTGGACCGGCCGATCTTCATCGACAACGTGCTGGGCCTGCAGATCGCCTCGATCCGGCAGATCGTGGACCTGATGCAGCGCACCTATTGCGGCACCTTCGCGCTGCAGTTCATGCATATCTCGGACCCCGAGCAGGCCGCCTGGCTGAAGGAACGCATCGAGGGCTATGGCAAGGAGATCGCCTTCACCCGCGAAGGCCGCCGCGCCATCCTCAACAAGCTGGTCGAGGCCGAGGGCTTCGAGAAGTTCCTGCATGTCAAGTACATGGGCACCAAGCGCTTCGGCCTTGACGGCGGCGAGGCGCTGATCCCGGCCATGGAGCAGATCATCAAGCGCGGCGGCGCGCTTGGCGTCAAGGAAGTGGTCTTCGGCATGCCGCACCGCGGCCGGCTGTCGGTGCTGGCCAATGTGCTGAACAAGCCCTATCGCGCCATCTTCCACGAATTCCAGGGCGGCAGCTACAAGCCCGAGGACGTGGACGGCTCGGGCGACGTGAAATACCACCTCGGCGCCTCGTCCGACCGCACCTTCGACGACAATACCGTGCACCTGTCGCTGACCGCGAACCCCAGCCACCTCGAGGCCGTGAACCCGGTGGTGCTGGGCAAGGTCCGCGCCAAGCAGGACCAGCTGTCGGACCAGGCGCATCGCTCGGCCGTGCTGCCGATCCTCTTGCATGGCGACGCGGCCTTCGCCGGCCAGGGCATCGTCGCGGAATGCTTCCAGCTTTCGGGCATCCGCGGCCACCGCACCGGCGGCACCATCCATATCGTGGTGAACAACCAGATCGGCTTCACCACGGCGCCGCATTTCAGCCGCACCTCGCCCTATCCGACCGACATCGCGCTGATGGTCGAGGCGCCGATCTTCCACGTCAACGGCGACGACCCCGAGGCGGTGGTCCATGCCGCCCGCGTCGCGACCGAGTTCCGGCAGAAATTCCACAAGGACGTGGTCATCGACATCTTCTGCTATCGCCGCTTCGGTCACAACGAAGGCGACGAGCCGATGTTCACCAACCCGGCGATGTACAAGGCGATCAAGGGCCACAAGACCACCTTGCAGCTTTACACCGACCGGCTGGTCGCCGACGGGCTGGTGCCCGAGGGCGAGATCGAGGAGATGAAGGCCGCCTTCCAGGCGCATCTGAACGACGAGTTCGAGGTCGGCAAGAACTTCAAGCCAAACAAGGCCGACTGGCTGGACGGCAAGTGGTCGGGCCTGGCCGCCGAGGGCGAGGAATACAACGCCGGCCAGACCGGCATCGCCCCCGAGACCATGGCCGAGATCGGCACCGCGCTGACCCGCGTGCCGGACGGGTTCGAGCTGCACAAGACCGTCGGCCGGTTGCTGGAAGCCAAGAAGCAGATGTTCGAGACCGGCAAGGGCTTCGACTGGGCGACGGGCGAGGCGCTGGCCTATGGCTCGCTCTTGGTCGAGGGCCATCCGGTGCGGCTGTCGGGCCAGGACTCGACGCGCGGCACCTTCTCGCAGCGCCATTCCGCCTTCATCGACCAGGCCACCGAAGAGCGTTACTATCCGCTGAACCACATCCGCGGCGGGCAGGCGCGCTATGAGGTCACCGACTCGATGCTGTCGGAATATGCGGTGCTGGGCTTCGAATACGGCTATTCGCTGGCCGAGCCGAACACGCTGACCCTGTGGGAAGCCCAGTTCGGCGATTTCGCCAACGGCGCGCAGATCATGTTCGACCAGTTCATCAACTCGGGCGAAAAGAAATGGCTGCGCATGTCGGGCCTGGTGGTGCTGATGCCGCATGGCTACGAAGGCCAGGGCCCGGAGCACAGCTCGGCCCGGCTGGAGCGCTGGCTGCAGATGTCGGCCGAGGACAACTGGATCGTGGCGAACTGCACCACGCCGGCGAACTATTTCCACATCCTGCGCCGGCAGCTGAAGCGCCCGTTCCGCAAGCCGCTGATGATGATGACGCCGAAATCGCTGCTGCGCCATCCGCTGGCGGTCTCGACGGCCGAGGAGTTCACCACCGGCTCGAACTTCCACCGCGTGCTCTGGGACGATGCCGAGCGCGGCAATTCGCAGCTGACCTTGAAGCCCGACAATGAGATCCGCCGCGTGGTGGTCTGCTCGGGCAAGGTCTATTACGACCTGTTGCAGGCCCGCGATGCGGCCGGCGCCGACGACGTCTATATCCTGCGGCTGGAACAGTTCTATCCCTTCCCGGCCCAGGCCATGTCGAAGGAGCTGGAACGGTTCAAGACCGCCGAGGTGGTCTGGTGCCAGGAAGAGCCCAAGAACATGGGCGGCTGGAGCTTCGTCGAGCCGAACATCGAATGGGTGCTGTCGCGCATCGGCGCCACGCATGGCCGCGCGCGCTATGTCGGCCGCGCCGCCTCGGCCTCGCCCGCGACCGGCCTCGCCTCGCGCCACAAGGCCGAGCAGGAGGCGCTGGTCGGCGAAGCCATCACGGTCGGTGGATAAGATGGCTGTGGAACTCCGCGTCCCCACTTTGGGGGAATCGGTCTCGGAGGCGACGGTGGCGACCTGGTTCAAGAAACCGGGCGACCGCGTCGCCGTCGATGAGATGCTGTGCGAGCTGGAAACCGACAAGGTGACGGTCGAGGTGCCCTCGCCCGTCGCCGGCAAGCTGGCCGAGATCGTCGCGCCCGAGGGCGCGGTGGTCGCGCCCAACGCCCTGCTCGCGCAGATCATGGAACAGGGCGATGCAGGCCCCGAGGAAATGTTGCCCAAGGCAGATACGGGCACCAACGCCCAGGAAGGACAGAAAAAGATGAGCGGAAAATCCGTGGACGTGATGGTGCCCACCCTGGGCGAAAGCGTGACCGAAGCCACGGTCGCGACCTGGTTCAAGAAGGCCGGCGACAGCGTCACCCAGGACGAGATGCTGTGCGAGCTGGAAACCGACAAGGTCTCGGTCGAGGTGCCCGCCCCCGCCTCGGGCGTGCTGGCCGAGATCCTGGCGCCCGAGGGCGTGACGGTGGACGCCGGTGCGCGCTTGGCCATCATCACCGAAGGCGCCGCCGGCGCGGCCGCCCCCGCCAAGGCCGAACCCGAGGCGAAGAAGGCCGCCGCGGTGGAATCGCCCGGCGCCGGCCCCGAGACGCCGAAGCCCCGCGACATCGAGGACGCGCCCGCGGCCAAGAAGGCCATGGCCGAGGCCGGGATCTCGCGCGATGCCGTCACCGGCAGCGGCCGCGACGGACGGGTGATGAAAGAGGACGTGGCCCGCGCCGGCGCCGCGCCGGCGGCGGCCCCCGCCCCCGCCCCCGCCCAGGCGCCGCGCTCGCCCAGCTCGGCCGAGGATGCGGCGCGCGAGGAGCGGGTCAAGATGACCCGGCTGCGCGCCACCATCGCCCGCCGGCTGAAGGACGCCCAGAACACCGCCGCCATGCTGACCACGTATAACGAGGCGGACATGAAGGCGATCATGGACCTGCGCAACGAATACAAGGACCAGTTCGAGAAGAAGCACAAGGTCAAGCTGGGCTTCATGTCCTTCTTCGTGAAGGCCTGCTGCCACGCCCTGAAGGAAGTGCCCGAGGTCAATGCCGAGATCGACGGCGGCGACGTGGTCTACAAGCATTTCGTCCACATGGGCGTCGCCGTCGGCACGCCGAACGGGCTGGTGGTGCCGGTGCTGCGCGACGCCGACCGCAAGAGCTTCGCCCAGATCGAGAAGGAAATCGCCGAGCTGGGCGCCAAGGGCCGCGATGGCAAGCTGACCATGGCCGAGATGCAGGGCGGCACCTTCACCATCTCGAACGGCGGCGTCTATGGCTCGCTGATGTCCTCGCCGATCCTGAACCCGCCGCAGTCGGGCATCCTGGGGATGCACAAGATCCAGGACCGCCCGGTCGTGGTGGACGGCCAGATCACCATCCGCCCGATGATGTATCTGGCGCTGAGCTACGACCACCGCATCGTGGACGGCAAGGGCGCCGTGACCTTCCTCGTGCGCGTCAAGGAGGCGCTGGAGGATCCGCGCCGCCTGCTGATGGATCTGTGATCCATGGCGATGCGCGCATCCTTCTCTCTCGGCCGCGCCGGGACCGGGTGCGCGCATCCCGCCGCTGCATCCTGCGGTGCACGGGCTGTGCACAGCCGGTGTACGCCCGCTGCACGGCTGTCACGGCAGAAATCCCGGCAATTGCTGGGCGAAACCCGCGTCGCCCGGCCCGTGTTGCCCAGGGCAACGCGCGCAGCCCGTTGCATCCCCGGCCATGGCAACCCGAGGCCGCCCCGGATCGTTGCTCTTGCGACCGGCGCAGCACGGGCCAACGCTCGGCCCGTCACGTTCTTTCCCGCGGGGTGCCGGCCCGCCCGCCTCACGCCAGGAGCCGAACCATGACCCAGATGATCGCCCATTACGAGGTCGCGAATTACGCCGCCTTCAAGACCGCCTTCGACAATGACGCCGAGGATCGCGGCAACAACGGGTTGTCGCTGCTGCAATTGTGGCGCGAAAGCGATACCAGCGCCTGGGCGCTGTTCAACATCGGCGACGCCCAGGCGGCCAGGGCGTATCTGGAGGGCGCGGCGGCGGTGTTCAATTCGCAGGCCGGCGTCACCGGCACCGCCTTCCACCTGGTCGAGACCGCCTGATGGCGGCCGAGACCACCGCGCTGGCCCTGGCTGCGCTGCTGCAGGCGGCGCAGATCGGGGTTGCCGCCGCCTCGATGAACCGCGACGTGGGGGCGCGCTGGAACGCCAGCCCCCGCGACACGCAGCCCGAATTCTCGGTCCTGACCGGGCGGCTGCGCCGCGCGGTCGACAACCATTTCCAGGGGCTGATCCTCTTCACCATCGCCGTGCTCTTGGTGATGCTCTCGGATGCCGGCAATGCCCTGACCACGCTTTGCGCCTGGCTCTACCTGCTGGCGCGCATCCTCTATATCCCCGCCTATGCCTTCGGCTGGTCGCCCTGGCGCTCGCTGATCTGGGCGGTCGGATTTATCGCCACCATGGTGATGATCGTCACCAGCCTGTTCACATGAACCGCACCGGCGCGAGCGGCGCCGGGAACAAGGAGACCTGAATGTCCACCTATGACCTGATCGTGATCGGCGCCGGCCCCGGCGGCTATGTCTGTGCGATCCGCGCCGCCCAGCTGGGCCTGAAGGTCGCCTGCGTCGAGGGGCGCGAGACGCTGGGCGGAACCTGCCTGAACGTCGGCTGCATCCCCTCGAAGGCGCTCTTGCACGCCAGCCACATGCTGCACGAGACGCATGAGAATTTCGCCAGGATGGGCCTGGTGAACGCCCATGTCGAGGTCGATTGGGACAAGATGCAGGGCTACAAGGCCGAGACGGTCGGCGGCAATACCAAGGGCATCGAATTCCTGTTCAAGAAGAACAAGATCGACTGGCTGAAGGGCTGGGCCAGCATCGAGGCGCCCGGCAAGGTCAAGGTCGGCGACACCACCCACGAGACGAAGAACATCGTCATCGCCACCGGCTCGGAACCCGCCAGCCTGAAGGGGGTCGAGGTCGACAATGCCGCCGGCGTGGTGGTCGATTCCACCGGCGCGCTGGCGCTGCCGAAGATCCCGAAGTCGATGGTGGTGATCGGTGCCGGCGTCATCGGGCTCGAGCTTGGCTCGGTCTATGCCCGGCTTGGTGCCGAGGTGACGGTGGTCGAATTCCTCGACGTCATCACCCCCGGCATGGACGGCGAGGTGCAGAAGCAGTTCCAGAAGATCCTGGCCAAGCAGGGGCTGAAATTCGTCCTCGGCGCCGCCGTGTCCGAGGTCGAGGTCGAGAACGGCCTGGCCGAGGTCGAATACACGCTGCGCAAGGACGACAGCAAGCACGAGATCAAGGCCGAATGCGTGCTGGTCGCCACCGGCCGCCGGCCCTATGTCGCCGGCCTCGGCCTCGACGCGGTGGGCGTGGCGCTGACCGACCGCGGCTTCGTTCAGGTGGACAAGCACTGGCAGACCAATGTCCCCGGCATCTATGCCATCGGCGACGCGGTGCCCGGCCCGATGCTGGCCCACAAGGCCGAGGACGAGGGCATGGCGGTGGCCGAGGTGATCGCCGGCAAGCACGGCCATGTGAACTATGACGTGATCCCCGGCGTGATCTACACCACGCCCGAGGTCGCCAGCGTCGGCCTGACCGAGGAAGCCGCCCGGGAAACCGGCCGCAAGATCAAGGTCGGCAAGTTCCCCTTCATGGGCAATGCCCGCGCCAAGGCGCTGTTCCAGGCCGACGGCTTCGTCAAGCTGATCGCCGATGCCGATACCGACCGGGTGCTGGGCTGCCACATCATCGGCCCGAACGCCGGCGAGATGATCCACGAGGTCTGCGTGGCGATGGAATTCGGCGCCTCGGCCCAGGACATCGCCCTGACCTGCCACGCGCATCCGACCTGCTCGGAAGCGGTGCGCGAAGCGGCGCTGGCCTGCGGCGACGGCGCGATTCACGCCTGATCGGCGGATCGCCACCGAAACCGCCGCCGCGTTGCGGCGAGAATCCGCCGATGGGCTGCCCCGAACCGGGCGGCCCGTTGTTTTGAATTCCCCGACTCTCGCGCCTGTGGCTAATCCTTTGACCAACCACAAGACGAGGGCAGTGATGAAATCCTTGATCGGGCTTTTGGCCCTGAGCGGTGTCCTGGCCGTCAGCGCCTGCGGCGACAACCGGGTCGATCCCGACCGCCGCTATCTGGTCGAACCGCGCGCCAGTGCCGCCGAGACGGTCGGCCTGCACGCCAACGAGACGCCGGAACTGCGCCGCCTGATCAACAAATACGCCGCCGAATATCAGGTTCCCGTCGATCTGGTGCATCGCGTCATCATCCGCGAATCGCGCCACCGCCCCGGCGCCCGCAACGGCCCCTATTACGGGCTGATGCAGATGCTGCCCGCCACCGCGCGCGGCATGGGCTACCGGGGCAGCGCCTCGGGCCTGCTGGATGCCGAGACCAACCTGAAATACGGCGTCAAATACCTGCGCGGCGCCTATATGGTCGCCGGCGGCAATTACGACAACGCCGTGAAATGGTATTCGCGCGGCTATTACTACGAGGCCAAGAAGAAGGGTCTGCTGGAGGAAACCGGCCTGCGCTGAATGCAGCCCGACCCGACCGACTGGGCCCGCCGCGAGGCGGGCTTTTTCGTTGCGGATTGCGATGCGCGCTTCGGAACGCAATCAGCCCCTGTGCTAGCCGATCCTCCCCTTCCGTCGTTTGGCTGCCAGCGCATCTGACGCGCTCAATCGAAGCGGCAGGCGGGCAGCGCATCTGGTCGTCCGGGCAGAGCAAGCCAGGAACGCATCGCGCCTCTGCTGACGACAGGTTGCAAACAGATCCCGCTGCGGCCCCTGCCGCACTCGACAAGAACGGTCGCCGTTACAGGATCGCCCATAGGTCAGAGGCCGCTGGCGGCAGCCATAGCCGACCCGGCGATCGCGCCTCTGCCGGTCAGCCTGGTGGAGGACCGGCATCGCCGGCTGACGGAAAGGGATGGCTTCGGCGCGCTCGGTTCCTGTCAGCCGAAGCTTCAGAAAAACCCCGGTACCGGCTCGGCGGCGCAGGCTTTTGCGGATCATGTGCGCGAGAGCTTTGACCGGCACGAATGACCGCGACGGGGGCAAAGTCCCCTACCCCAGCCGCCGCTGATAGCGGATGAAGGGCGAGCGTTGCGCCACCCGGTCGTAAAGCATCCGCCCCGCGTCATTGTCCTCGGCCGTCAGCCAATAGACGAAGGGCACGCCCCTGGCATCCGCCGCCGCATAGACCGCCTCGATCAGCGCCCGCGCCACGCCCCGGCCGCGCGCCTGCGGCTCGGTGAACAGGTCCTGCAGATAGCACACGCCCTCGTCCCGCCACAGGTTCGGGTGAAAGACGTAATGCACCAGCCCCAGGAGCCGCTCGCCATCGGCATGGACCAGCCCGCGGAAATCCGCGGCCTCGCCCGAAAGCAGCCGCGCAAAGGCCTTGTCATAGAACCCGGCCGGGCGGTCGTGAAAGCCGTAGAACGCCTGATAGCCCTGATAGAGCCGCTGCCATTCCCGCCGGTCCTCGGGCCGCAGGTCGCGGATCATCGCCGATCCTTCAGCGTTGCCGGCGGGCCATGAAGGCCAGCCGCTCGAACAGCGCCACGTCCTGTTCGTTCTTCAGCAGCGCGCCATGCAGCTTGGGCAGCATCTCGCCCGCCGGGCGGGCCAGATCCTCGGGCGACAGATCCTCGGCCAGGATCAGCTTCAGCCAGTCCAGCAGTTCGCTGGTCGAGGGCTTCTTCTTCAGCCCCTGCACCTCGCGCAGGTCGAAGAACTGGCGCAAGGCCTCGTCCAGCAGGCGCGGCTTCA
This sequence comes from Paracoccus sp. N5, assembly GCF_000371965.1. Classification (NCBI taxonomy): domain Bacteria; kingdom Pseudomonadati; phylum Pseudomonadota; class Alphaproteobacteria; order Rhodobacterales; family Paracoccaceae; genus Paracoccus; species Paracoccus sp. N5. Next base: position 902,538 of record NZ_AQUO01000001.1, read on the forward strand.
GCCCCGGATGATGCACCGCGACGATCTTCTTCAGCGTCTCGGCGTCGGGAAAGCGGATGTAGTGGAAGAAGCAGCGCCGCAGGAAGGCGTCCGGCAGCTCCTTTTCATTGTTCGAGGTGATGATGACCACCGGCCGATGCCGGGCCACCACCGTCTCGCCGGTCTCGTAGACATGGAATTCCATGCGGTCGAGTTCCTGCAAGAGGTCGTTCGGGAACTCGATGTCGGCCTTGTCGATCTCGTCGATCAGCAGCACGACCTTGCCGGTCGCCTCGAAGGCCTGCCACAGCTTGCCCTTGCGGATGTAATTGGCGATGTCGTGGACGCGCGCCTCGCCCAGCTGGCTGTCGCGCAGGCGCGAGACGGCGTCATATTCGTAAAGCCCCTGCTGCGCCCGCGTGGTCGACTTGACGTTCCATTCCAGCATCGGCAGGCCCAGGCTGGCGGCGACCTGCCGGGCCAGCTCGGTCTTGCCGGTGCCCGGCTCGCCCTTGACCAGCAGCGGCCGCTCCAGCGTGATCGCCGCGTTCACCGCCATCGCCAGATCCGGCGGCGCCACATAGGTTTCGGTCGAGGTAAACTGCATCCGCCTGTCCTTTGCGCAAGTCCCGCGAAACTAGCCAGCGCGCCGCCGCTTCGCAAGCCGCGGCACGACCTGACCGAATGGCCTAGTGACAATCGCTCTGCCATACTTTATGCGGGCGCCAAGGATCGGGCATACAGGCGCCCGGCTCCCGGAGGAACGATGAAAGCCCAGACCTTTCTGCCCGAAGATTATCGCCCCGCCGAAGACGAACCTTTCATGAACGAGCGGCAGCTTGAATATTTCCGCCGCAAGCTGATTGCCTGGAAGCAGGAACTTCTGGACCAATCCGCCGAAACGCTGGAGGGCCTGCAGGACAGCGCGCGCAATGTCCCCGACCTTGCCGACCGCGCCTCCGAGGAAACCGACCGCTCGCTGGAGCTGCGCACCCGCGACCGCCAGCGCAAGCTGGTCAGCAAGATCGACGCCGCGCTGCGCCGGATCGAGACCGGCGAATACGGCTATTGCGAGATGACCGGCGAGCCGATCAGCCTGAAGCGGCTGGACGCCCGCCCCATCGCCACCATGACGCTGGAAGCCCAGGAAAAGCACGAGCGGCGCGAGCGCGTGCATCGCGACGACTGACCCGCCGCCCGCCCCCGGGAACCGGAGGACGAAGGATGCAGGATCTTGGCCTGAAGCCGGTGATGATCGTCGTGCTCGACGGCTTCGCCGATTGGGAAACCCCGCTGATCGCCGCTGTCGGCGGGGATTTCTACGGCCTGTCCTGCCGCCATGTCACGCCGGGCGGCGGCGATGTCCGCTCGATGGGCGGTCTGGCGGTCACCGGGCTTGCGGATGCCATGCCGCGCGCGGATGAAATCATCGTGCTTTGCGGCAGCGAGGCCTGGACCCGCCCCGATGCCCCGGATCTTTCCGCCATGCTGCGCAAGGCGCATGCGCATGGCAGCACCGTCGCGGCCATCTGCGCCGGCACGCTGGCACTGGCCCGGGCCGGGCTGCTGGCCGGCCGGGCGCATACCTCGAACGGGCTCGGCTTCCTGCGCCACTGGCTGCCCGACTATGCCGAGGCCGCGCATTACCGCGACCAGCCCCGCGCCGTGGCCGACGGCGGGGTCATCACCGCGCCCGGCACCGCGCCGATCACCTTCGCCGCCGAGGTGCTGCGCGCCGCCGGCCTGCCGCAGGACAGGCTGGACGAATTCCTCGCCCTCGCCGGTGCCGAGCTGCGGCCGTGACACGCGAGGCCACGATCATCGGCGCCGGCATCGCCGGCCTGACCGCCGCCTGCGCGCTGGCGCAGCGCGGCTTTTCCGTCACCGTGCTGGAACGCGCCGGTGCCCTGCGCGAGGTCGGGGCCGGGCTGCAGATCTCGCCCAATGGCGTGCGCGTGCTCGAGGCGCTGGGGCTCTGGCCGCGGTTCGAGGCGATCTCGACCCGCTCCGATCGGGTCGAGCTGAACGATTCGACCGGCCGCCCGGTCGCGCGGCTGGACCTGGCGCGCCACCGGCCGCAGGACCGCTTCCGCCTGGTGCACCGCGCCCGGCTGGTGGCGCTCTTGGAACAGGCCGCGCGCGAGGCCGGCGCCCGCATCGAGCTGGGGCACGAGGTCACCGCCCCGCCCGATGCCGCGCTGCTGATCGGCGCCGATGGGGTGAAAAGCCGGCTGCGTCCGCTGCTGAACGGCCCCGAGACGCCCTTCTTCACCGGCCAGACCGCGTGGCGGGCGCTGATCCCGGCCGAAGCCGATGCGCCGCCCATGGCGCAGGTCTTCATGGGCCCGGGCCGGCATCTGGTCAGCTATCCGCTGGGCCAGGGCCTGCGCAATATCGTCGCGGTGCTGGAGCGCCCCGACTGGCAGGACGAGGGCTGGTCGATCCCCGGCGACCCGGCCGAGCTGCGCGCCGCCTTCGCCCGGTTCGGCGGCCCGGTGCCGGGCTGGCTGGCGCGCGTCGAGCAGGTCGGGCAATGGGGCCTGTTCCGCCACCCGGTCGCGGCGCATTGGCAGGACGGAAGCCGGGCGCTGATCGGCGATGCCGCCCATCCGACGCTGCCCTTCCTCGCGCAGGGCGCGGTCATGGCGCTCGAGGACGCCTGGACCCTGGCCGCCTGCCTCGCGGCCGACCCCGACCAGCAGAGGGCGCTGGCCCGCTATGAGGCGTTGCGCCAGCCGCGCTGCCGGCGAATCGTCGAGGCCGCCAACGCCAATGCCCGCAACTACCATCTCAAGGGCCCGACCCGCGCCGTGGCCCATGCCGGGTTGCGCGCCGTCAACCGCCTGGCCCCGACACGGCTGATCGAGCGTTTCGCCTGGCTCTACGACCACGATCCGACGGCGCTCTGATCTGTCCGTTTTGCAAATACCCCGGCAAGAGCGCAATCCGCGCGACGGCACGGGATCGCGCGCCGCCGCGGCCTTCTCTGTTTTCCAAATACCCATGCCGACGCCGCCACGGACCGCGGCGCCGCAGGCAGGGAGTTCAGGCTGCCTTCTCGACCGCCGCGACGATGCCGTCGACGACCTCGCGCAGCACGGTCTCGTCCTCGGCCTCGGCCATGACCCGGATCAAGGGCTCGGTGCCGGACTTGCGGATCAGCACCCGGCCCTGGCCGTCCAGCCGCGCCTCGGCGCGGGCGATCTCGGCCTGGACCGCCAGGGCGGACAGCGGATCGGCGCCGGCAGCATAGCGCACGTTCTTCAGCATCTGCGGCACCGGCTCGAACTGCGCCACCAGCTCCGAGGCCTGCCGGCCGCTCTCGGCCATCGCCGCCAGGAATTGCAGCCCGGCGATCAGCCCGTCGCCGGTGGTGGCGTAATCGGTCATCACGATATGGCCCGACTGCTCGCCGCCCAGGTTGAAGCCCGCGCCGCGCATGCGCTCGACGACATAGCGGTCGCCGACGGCGGTGCGCTCCAGCCGTAAGCCGCGCCCCTGCAGGAAGCGTTCGAGCCCCAGGTTCGACATCACCGTCGCGACCAGGGCACCGCCGCGCAAGCGGCCCTGCTCGGCCCAGCGGCCGGCCAGCAGCGCCATGATCTGGTCGCCGTCGGCCACCTGGCCCTTCTCGTCGATGATCATCACCCGGTCGGCGTCCCCGTCCAGGCTGATGCCGATGTCGGCGCCATGCTCCAGCACCGCCCGCGCCGCCGCCTCGGGATGGGTCGAGCCGACGCCGTCGTTGATATTGTGTCCGTTGGGCGCCACGCCCAGCGGGATCACCTCGGCCCCCAGCTCCCACAGCACGTCCGGCGCGGCGCGATAGGCGGCACCATGGGCGCAATCGACCACGACCTTCAGCCCTTCCAGCCGCTGGCCGGCCGGGAAGGTGGTCTTGGCATATTCGACATAGCGCCCGCGGCCATCGTCGATGCGCTTGGCACGGCCGATGTTCTGCGGCTGCGCCGGGACGATCTCTCCGGCGACGATGGCCTCGATCTCGGCCTCGGCCTCGTCGGACAGCTTGAAGCCGTCGGGGCCGAAGAACTTGATGCCGTTGTCATGCGCCGGGTTGTGGCTGGCCGAGATCATGATGCCCACGTCCGCCCGCATCGAGCGGGTCAGATAGCCCACCGCCGGCGTCGGCACCGGCCCCAGCAGCAGCACGTTCATGCCCGTGCTGGTCAGCCCGGCGGTCAGCGCGTTCTCCAGCATATAGCCCGACAGCCGGGTGTCCTTGCCGATGACCACGCGGTGGTGATCCTGCCCGCCGCGGCGGAAATAGCGCCCGGCGGCGGCGCCCAGGCGCAGCGCCATCTCGGCCGTCATCGGATGGGTATTGGCACGGCCCCTGACGCCGTCGGTGCCGAAAAGCTTCCTGCTCATGCTTCCCCCTCGGTCACGGCCCGCCACAGCGCCAGGCCCTGCCTTGTTTGTGCCACGTCATGGACGCGGTGGATTTGTATGCCCTGCGCGACCCCGGCCAGCGTCACCGCCAAGGTGCCGGGCATGCGCTCTGCCGCGACCTCGGCCCCGCCGATCGCGCCGATGAAGCGCTTGCGCGAGACGCCCAGCAGAATGGCGCAACCCAGCCCGTGATAGACGGAAATCCGCCGCAGGATGGCCAGATTATGCGCCTGGGTCTTGCCGAAACCAATGCCCGGATCGATCACGATGCGGCCAAGGGGGATTCCCGCCGAGCGCGCCCGCGCGATCCGTGCCCTGAGCGCGTCATAGACGTCCAGCAGCACATCGCCATAGGTCGGATTGTCCTGCATCGTCTCGGGCACGCCCTGGGCGTGCATGATGCAGACCGGCACGCCGGCCTCGGCCACCGCCGCCGCCATCTCGGGGTCGAAGTCGAAGCCCGAGACGTCGTTCACCAGCCCCGCCCCCGCCGCGATGGCCGCCCGCGCCACCGCTGCCTTGCGTGTATCGACCGAGATCCCGGCCAGCCCGCGCGCTGCCGCGATCACCGGCGCAACCCGAGCGATCTCTTCGGCCACCGGCACCTCGCGCGCGCCGGGGCGGGTCGATTCGCCGCCGATGTCCAGGATCTCGGCGCCCTGCTCGGCCAGCAGCCGGGCCTGCTCGGCCCCGTCATAGCGACCGCCATCCGAGAAGCTGTCGGGCGTCGCGTTGACGATGCCCATCAGGCGCGGCCGGTCCAGGGACAGGCCCAGCAGGTCGGCGCGCGGCGCGGTCAGCGCGGCCAGCACCTCGGGCGGCGCGCTGTCCACCACGCGGGGCGCCGCGCCCCGGCGCAAAAGCTCGAATTGCGAAAAGCGCAGCCAGCCGCCGGCCAGCGGCCAGCGCCCGGTTTCGCAGGGGATTGGTCGGAAATACTCGCTCATCCCCGTGTTCCTACGCCGACCGGCCGGCGATTCAAGCACCAAGCGTCAGAGCCGCCCCGAGGCGATGGCAAAACCCGCCGGCAGCGCCGGCGGCTCGGCGCCCGCGGGCAGCGCCCAGTCCAGCCGGCTGGCGCCCAGCCGCTCGGCCAGCCAGATCGCGGCGGCATGGGGTTCGGCCGCAAGGCCCGGCACGTCGCGCAGCATCCGCGCCGGCGCCCAGACCACGGCCCGGCCCTCGGTCGCGGCCCAGTCGAGCTCGGTGCGGCTGTCGGCCACGGTCAGCCCCAGCCGTCCGGCCAAGGCCCAGGCGGCCTGGTCCAGTGCCAAGAGCGCGATCTCGCGCGCATTGCCGCCCTGCGGCAGCGGCAGGCCGGGGTCGTCGGGCACCAGCGCCACGCCGCCTTCGGGCAGCGGCGCTTCGGCGCCGTGGAAGATGACGCGGATCGGCGCCTGGATCGCCTCGGCCGCGACGCGGGCCTGGCGGCGCACCAGCGTCACCCCCAGCGCGCCCGGGATGCGGTCGAGCTTTTCCACCGCGACCCGGACCTGCGCCGCGCGCGGATGCGCCAGGATCTGCGCCGCGATCTTTTCGGCCAGCGTCTCCAGCAGGTCATAGCGGCGATCCGCCAGCCCCGCCGCCACCGCGCCGGTCAGGATGTCATAGCTGAGGATGCGGTCCACCTCGTCGTTCACGCCGACGACATGGGTGGCAAGGTCCACGTCCACGTTGAAGCGCAGCCGCTGGCGCTGGCCGCGCTCGGTCTGGAAGGCGCCGATCTCGGCCGAGACGATGTAATCGCGCAGGTGGATGCGGTCTGGCTGGTCCATGCGCCTATCCATGAAAGGAAAACGGCCCCGCCGCAAGGGACGGGACCGCGCATTCCGTGGCAGATTCGCGTCAGCCCGTCAGTTCGAGGCCATCCGGCGATCCGAGCGATAGAAGGTATGGCTGCCGATGCGCGTGGTCTTTTCGAACCGCTTGGTCCAGGACGGGCGCACGCCGCGGGCGTGGAAATAGGTCGCGCCGTTGGTCAGGGTGCGCGGCGCGCCGGCCAGGGCCGCCATGGCGACCTTCTGGACCCGGGCGAAGGTGCCCTTCTCGCGGATGCGGGCGCTCTTGTTATAGGTGAACTGGCCGCGCTGGTTGACCACGCCGCAGACCGATTTCGGGAAGCGCGGATGGTCGACGCGGTTCAGGATCACCTCGGCCACGGCCTGCTGGCCGGCGGTGCCTTCGCCGCGCGCCTCGAAATACAGCGCCTCGGACAGGCATTGCAGGTCGCGGGTGCTGATCTGATGGGTGCCGCTGGCGGTGCGCACGGTCTTGGTCTCATAGGCGACCTGGTGCTGGGCATCGGCCAATGCCGGAATGGCGGCCACGGGCGAAAGAAGAACGGCAACACACACGGAAACGCGCGCCAGCCATGACATTTTGAACGACATGTTGGTCCTGTTTTCGGTCCGGGCCGCGCCCGGTCAGCTTCGTCGGAGAGGCCCCGCGAGGGGCCGTGTCTGACGGCTAAAGGCCCGAAACCGGGCGAGGCGGGAAAGCCCACATGCGCGTGACAGCGCAGATTCGATTGATTTTGCTGCATTTTGGCGGAAACCCGCCGACGCCAAAATGGTTAACGGGCGAATTCCGGCCAAAAACGGCCGATCTTAGGACTGCGGGTCGAACTCCGACTCGGCCGTTTCGCGCGCCATCAGAATCGACTCCTGCGCCGCCGCGAGCCGCGCCACCGGCACCCGGAAGGGCGAGCACGAGACATAGTTCACCCCGGCGCGCAGACAAAAGGCGATTGATTCGGGGTTGCCGCCATGTTCGCCGCAGACCGAGATGGTGATGCCCGGCTTGTGGCTGCGCGCACGCTCGGCGCCGATGGCCACCAGCTCGCCCACGCCGTCCTGGTCCAGGATGTGGAACGGGTCCTCGGCATAGACGCCCTGGTTGACATAGATGCCCATGAAGCGGCCGGCGTCGTCGCGCGACAGGCCATAGGTCATCTGCGTCAGGTCATTGGTGCCGAAGGACAGGAAGGCGGCGTGTTCGGCGATGTCGCCGGCGCGCAGCGCGGCGCGCGGCGTTTCCACCATGACGCCCAGGCGATAGGTGAACTCCTGCCGGGTCTCGTTCCGGACCGCGGCCGCGACGGCGTCGATGCGGGTCTTGACCAGCTCGACCTCGCGCCGGGCGCTGACCAGCGGGATCATGATCTCGGGCACCACCGGGGCGCCATTGCGGCTGGCCTCGATGGTGGCCTCGAAGATGGCGCGGGCCTGCATGTCATAGATCTCGGGCACGGTGATGCCCAGCCGCACGCCGCGCATGCCCAGCATCGGATTGAATTCCGACAGCGCCTCGACCCGCCGGGTCACGTCCGACAGCGGCAGGTCCAGCGATTCGGCCAGTTCCCGCATGCCCTCGCGGTCATGGGGCAGGAATTCGTGCAGCGGCGGGTCGAACAGGCGGATGGTGACGGGCAGGCCGGCCATGATCTCGAACAGCGCCGCGAAATCGCCGCGCTGCATCGGCAGCAGCCGTTCCAGCGACAGGCGGCGGTCCTCGGGCCGGCCGGCGAAGATCATCTCGCGCATGGCGGGCAGGCGCTCGTCGTCAAAGAACATATGCTCGGTGCGGCACAGGCCGATGCCCTGCGCGTTGAACATGCGCGCGGTGCGGGCGTCCTCGGGCGTGTCGGCATTGGCGCGGATCCTGATGCGGCAATGCTGGTCGGCCCATTCCAGAAGCTGGCTGAAGCTGTCGTCCAGCGCCGGCTCCAGCATCTCGGCCGCGCCGGCCAGCACCTCGCCCGAGGTGCCGTCGATGGTGATCTCCTCGCCCTCGCGGAAGGTGCGGGGGCCGACCTGCATGGTGCGGGCGCGCGAGTCGATCGAGATGCCGCTGGCGCCGACGATGCAGGGCAGGCCGATACCGCGCGCGATCACGGCCGCGTGGCTGGTCATGCCGCCGCGCTCGGTCAGCACCGCGACCGCGGCATGCATGCCGCGGATGTCCTCGGGCACGGTCTCGCGCCGGACCAGCACCGCGCGCTCGCCCCGCGCCTCGGCGTCCTGGGCGCTCGCGGCGGTGAAGACGATGCGGCCGGTTGCGGCGCCGGGGCTGGCGTTGATGCCGCGGGCGATGATGTCGCGCGGCGCGCGCGGATCGACCTGGTGGTGCAAGAGGTCCGACAGCGCCCGCGGCTCGACCCGCATCACTGCCTCCTCGGCCGGGATGATGCCGTCGCGGGCCAGCGAGACCGCGATGCGCACGCTGGCGCGCGAACTGCGGCTGACCCGCACCGCGTCGATGATGGCGAGCTTGCTGTCCGAGACGACGAATTCGATCTGCATCTCCTCGCGCAGCCGCTCGCGCGCGGCGACGCCGAAGCGGATCAGCTCGGCAAAGACCTCGGGCGCGGCCTCTTCCAGCGAAGGGCCGCGCGGGTCGCGGGTCAGATACAGCGTCTCGGCGCCCTCGCCCCGGGCGCGGCCCTGGCTCTGGCCGCGGAAACGCCCGGTGATGCGCGGCATGCCGGTGACGTTGTCCACGAGCTGGATCGAGCCCGAGCCAGTGACCCCCGGCCCGATGGCCAGTGCCATGTCCTGCACCACCAGCCCCAGGGGCGCCATGGGCGGCGCGCCCTTGGCCTGGCGCAAGAGCCGCGCCGTCGGCCCGTCCCAGGCCCGCGCCATGCTGCGCAGCACCTCGGCCAGCTGCCGGGCCGGGTCCTGGGGGAATTCCTCGTCGGTCTCGGCCTCATAGGCGCGCAGCGCCGCCTCGAGCCCCTCGTCCGCGTCCGAGAACATATCGGGGTCGAGCCGCGCGACATGGATGGCATAGGATTGCACGAAGCCCAGATACAGCGCGTCGGCGGCCGCCTTGCCGCGGGTTTCGACCAGGCGGGCGTGGCAGGCGTGATTGATGCCGACGTTCAGCACCGTGCCGGGCCCGCCCCAGGCCGGGTTCTGCGCCGAGGGCCGCACGCTGACCAGCCCGTCGGCGCGCTCGATCATCTGCGCCAGCCGGCCGCGGTCGGGCATCTGGCCGGCGGCGATGGCGCGCACCGCATCGGCCGAGAGCGCAAAGCTGGTCGGGACCGGCAGCTCCATGCGGATCAGGCGCTGCAGGCATTTCGCGCGCCAGCCGTGGCGCGCGGTCTGGATCCCCGCCGAGGGGGTGATTTCGACGATGGAGTCGGGATCGGTCAGCGCGGTCATGATGGCGTCACATTAGGCATGTGCCCGGCCTTGCTGCAAGTGCGAAGCGGCGGGCTGGGCCGGGGGCTCTGCCCCCACGCCCGAAGGCCTCCTCGATGGAGGCCTTCGGGCGTTCCCCCGGGATATTTCCGCAAGAAAGAAGCCGGATCGCGCGTGGCAGGATGGATGGAGCGGGTGATGGGAATCGAACCCACGTATTCAGCTTGGAAGGCTGCTGCTCTACCATTGAGCTACACCCGCATCGAGGCTTTCTATAGGCGGTGGCGGCCGGCCGCGCAAGCGTCGCGCGCTTGACGCCTTTCACGCGGCGCGGCAAGCAGGGCGTCATGATGGATGTCCGCCCCGTGGCCAATATCGTCGGCAAGATCGTCGTCACGCTGGGGGCAACCATGGCGTTGCCGATGCTGGTCGACTGGTGGCATGGCGATCCGCATTGGCAGAGCTTCTTCGAGGCCGGGCTGCTGACCATGCTGGCGGGCGGTCTCGTCAGCCTCGCCACCGCCCAGGCCGACAAGTCGCTGAGCATCCACCAGGTCTTCCTGCTGACGGCGATGCTGTGGCTGGTGGTTCCGGTGGCGGGCGCCCTGCCCTTCATCCTGGGCGCGCCGCATGTTAGCTTCACCGACGCCTATTTCGAGGCGATGTCGGGCGTCACCACCACCGGCACCACCGCATTTCCCGCGCTCGACGACCTGCCCAAGGGCACCAACCTGTGGCGGGCCTTCCTGAACTGGGCGGGCGGCCTCGGGATCATCGTCGTCGCCATGATCTTCCTGCCGGTGATGAAGGTCGGCGGCATGCAGTTCTTCCGCTCGGAAGGCTTCGACACCCTGGGCAAGATCCTGCCCCGCGCCTTCGACATCGCGCGCGAGATGACCGGGGTCTATTTCGCCATGACCGCCGCCTGCATGGTGGTCTATATCCTGCTGGGCATGAACGGGTTCGACGCGCTGGTGCTGGCGCTGTCCACCTGTTCGACCGGCGGGTTTTCCAACTACGACGCCAGCTTCGCGCCCTTCATCGGGCCGGCGGAATATGCGGCGGCCTTCTTCATGATCCTGGCCTCGATCCCCTTCATCCGCATGGTGCAGCTGATCCGCGGCCAGGCCGAGCCGATCTGGCGCGACATCCAGGTCCGGGCCTATCTGCGCTGGACCTTCTACGCCATCGCGGTGATCGTGCTCTACCGGCTGTTCTGGCTCAAGGCCGAGCGCCCGCTGGACGTGATCCGCGAGACCACCTTCAACGTGATCTCGACCTTCTCCGGCACCGGCTTTGCCTCGACCGACATGATCCAATGGGGGCATTTCCCCTTTGTCGTCCTGGTCATCGTCGGGCTGATCGGCGGCTGCACCGGCTCGACCTCGTGCTCGGTCAAGGTGTTCCGCTATCTGGTGCTGTTCCAGGCGGTCAAGGCGCAGCTGCGGCGCATGCAGTCGCCGCACCGGGTGTTCCCGCTGCTCTACGACAACCGGCCGCTGGAACAGGACGTGGTCGATTCGGTGATGGCCTTCTTCACCCTGTTCATCCTCAGCTTCGGCCTGCTGATCGTCGGGCTGGCGCTGACCGGGCTGCATCCCAGGACGGCGCTGACCGGCGCCTGGACCGCCATCGCCAATGTCGGCGTGATCTGGGGCCCGGAGCTGACGCCGAACGGCGCCGTCACCGACCTGCCCGATTCGGCGAAATGGCTGATGATCTTCGGCATGTATCTGGGCCGGCTGGAACTGCTGTCGGTGCTGGTGCTGTTCCTGCCCCGGTTCTGGCGCGGCTAGTTCTGCGCCGCCGCCGCGGGGGCGATGGCGGGGGGTTCCGGCTGCGCCTCGCCCGCGCCGGGGGCGAAACGGGTCAGGTTGTCCGAGATCTCGGCCGCCAGCCGCATCTGGTCCTCGGGGTCCGAGATCGGCCAGATCAGCACGAAGCCCTGCACCCGACCGTCCACCACCCGGCCCTCGGCATGGCCGATATGGGTCTGGTTGCGGCCGTCGAGGATCACGCTGCCGCGCTCGACCTTGCGCTCCGGCGCCGGCACCCAGCCCAGCGCGGTGACGAGGCCGGCGATGTCCAGCATCTCCTGCTGGCCGCCGGGCTGCGAGAACAGGATCAGCGCCGCGCCCGAACCGTCCCTGGGGCCATAGATAGACAGCGCCCGTTCGGCGCGGTCGAATTGCAGCTTGTCCATCGGCGCCGGCAGCATCAGCCCGGTATGGGCGTCCTGCAACGGCGTCAGCCCCATCTCGGCCCGCCATGCCTCGCGCCGGCGGATCAGTTCGGCCATGGCGGTGGCGGTATCGGGCGAGGCGCGCAGGCGCACGATTTCCTCGGCGATGGCCTTTTGCGTCATCGGCCCGTCCTTGCCGTCGATGGCGCCCTGGTAATGCCCGGCCCAGCGCAGGGCGCGCTGGATCTGCTCCAGGGGCGGCATCGGCACCGGCGCGGCATCCTCGGCCGGGGGCGCGCCCAGGTCGGGCTTCGCACCGATGATCGCGATCTCGCCCATGTCCTCGCCGGGGGACAGGAAAGCATCCTTCGGCACGGCGCCGGCATTGCGCAGGGCGCGCAGCCAGGCCTTGCCCGTCACCTCGTCCATCGGGCCGAAGGCCACCGCCGAGCGGCCGTTCGGCAGCGTCCACAGCCCCGCCTCGGGCAGGGTCTGGCGCCAGGTTTCCAGCAGTTCCTCGGCCTTGGCGCGGTCGGGGCTGGAATCGAGGCGCAGGAAGAATTGCGCCGGCGCCGGTTCAACTGCCGGTTCCGCGGCCGGCTCGGGGGTGGGCTCGGGGGCCGGCGCAGCGGCCGGCTCGGCCGCGGGGGCATCCTCGCCGGCCAGATCGCCGACCACGGGTTCGGGCGCCGCCGCCTCGCCGCCTTGGGGAAAGGTCGAGGCACTGCCCGCCGCCGGAGCCGCATCCGCCGGCGCGGCCGGGGAATCGGCGGCGCCGATGCGGGTCAGCTCGCGGCCCTCGGCCGGCGACAGGAAGCTGTCGCCCGGCACCTTCTTCTCGGCCTTCAGCTGCTCCAGCCGGGCCGCGGCCGCTTCGCGCGGCATCGGGCCCAGTGCGATCGCGACCCAGTCGCTGCCGGCCGGGAATGTCACCACGTCGGGAAATTGCGCGCCCCAGGCGGCGGCGGTCTGGGCGGCGGCCTCGGCGCCGCGCTTGGCCTCGATGCGGATCACCACATCTTCGGCCAGCACCGGGGCTGTCCAGACAAGCGGCAGCGCCGCACCGATGACCCACGCAAAGCGCCGCATGAACCCGTCCCTCTCATTGACCCTGCGCCGCCCTCTGCCTAGAAGGCGGCAGACATTTCCTGCCAGTTATGCCGAAGGAAGCCCCGATGACCAGCCCAAAGGACAATCAGACGGCGAAACCCGTCTGCTTTCAGGACGTGATCCTGCGGTTGCAGTCCTATTGGGCCGCGCAGGGCTGCGCCGTGCTGCAACCCTATGACATGGAGGTCGGCGCCGGCACCTTCCACCCGGCCACCACGCTGCGCTCGCTGGGCGCCCGGCCCTGGGCCGCGGCCTATGTCCAGCCCTCGCGCCGGCCCACGGATGGCCGCTATGGCGAGAACCCGAACCGGCTGCAGCATTATTACCAGTATCAGGTCATCATCAAACCCTCACCGGCGAACCTTCAGGAACTGTATCTCGGCAGCCTCAAGGCCATCGGCCTCGACCCGATGGTCCATGACGTGCGCTTCGTCGAGGACGACTGGGAAAGCCCGACGCTGGGCGCCTGGGGCCTGGGCTGGGAGGTCTGGTGCGACGGCATGGAGGTCAGCCAGTTCACCTATTTCCAGCAGGTCGGCGGCCATGACTGCCGACCCGTCTCGGGCGAGCTGACCTATGGCCTCGAACGGCTGGCGATGTATGTGCTGGGCGTCGAGCATGTCATGGACATGCCCTTCAACGCGCCCGACAGTCCGATCCCGCTGACCTATGGCGACATCTTCCGCCAGGCCGAGCGCGAATATTCCCGCTGGAACTTCGAGCAGGCCGATACCGACACGCTGCTGCAACATTTCAAGGATGCCGAGGCGGAATGCGACCGCATCCTCTCGGCCTCGGAAACCGACGCCGCCGGCCGCACGATCCCGATGGCGCATCCGGCCTATGACCAGGCGATCAAGGCCAGCCACCTGTTCAACCTCCTGGACGCGCGCGGCGTGATCTCGGTCACCGAGCGCCAGGCCTATATCGGCCGCGTCCGCGCGCTGGCCAAACGCTGCGCCGACCTGTTCGTGACCACCTCCGCGGCCACGGGCGAGCCGCTGCCCGCCTTCCCCGCCGGAGCCTGAGACGGTGAGCGGCAAGATCATCGCGATCTTCTTCGCCCTGCTGGTGCTGGTCGCCGGCGCCGGCATGTATTACCTGCAGGTCTATTACTATTACCGCGAAGTGACCGACCCGCCGCAAAGCATCGCGCTGGCCGGCGGGCCGGTGCTGCCGGTCCGCGACTATCGCGGCATCTATTCGGTCAGCTCGCCGCTCGCCGACCGCGCCTGCTTCACCACCGACCCGGCGGCGGCGACTGGCGCGCAGGTCTATGCCACGCCGACGCCGCTGATCCCGCCGCGCTGGTTTGGCTGCTTCGACCCGGCCGCGCTGACCGAGGATCTGGCCGCTGGCCGCGCCACCGCCTATCTGGCGCAGCACGACGTGGCGCCCAAGATCGACAATGTCATCGCCGTCTACCCCGACGGGCGCGCCTATGCATGGCGCCAGCTGAACGAAGAAGCCGAAGAGAAAAGGACCATCGACTGATGCCCGACTTGCTGATCGAACTCTTTTCGGAAGAAATCCCGGCCCGGATGCAGGCCCGCGCCCGCGAGGACCTGAAGAAGCTCGTCACCGACGGGCTGGTCGAGGCCGGGCTGACCTACACGTCCGCCGGCGCGTTCAGCACCCCGCGCCGGCTGGTCCTGACGGTTGAGGGCCTGACCGCCCACAGCCCGACCACGCGCGAGGAACGCAAGGGCCCGCGCACCGACGCCCCCGACGCGGCGCTGCAAGGCTTCCTGCGCTCGACGGGCCTCAGCAAGGACCAGCTCGAGGCGCGCGACGACAAGAAGGGCCAGGTCTGGTTCGCCGTGATCCAGAAGCCCGGCCGCCCGGCGTCCGAGATCGTGGCCGAGGTGCTGGAAGCCACCATCCGCAACTTCCCCTGGCCCAAGTCGATGCGCTGGGGCGCGGGCAGCTTGCGCTGGGTCCGCCCGCTGCATTCCATCATCTGCCTGCTCTCGGACGAATCCGGCGCGACCGTGGTGCCGCTCGAGATCGAGGGCATCGCCGCCGGCAACACCACGCGCGGCCACCGCTTCATGGCCCCCGACGCCTTCACCGTCTCGGGCTTCGACGACTATGCGGCCAAGCTGCGCCGCGCCAAGGTCATGCTGGACCCCGCCGAACGCGAGGCCGCGATCCGGCAAGAGGCCGCGAACCTCGCCTTTGCCCGCGGCTGGGAGATCATGCCCGACGACGGGCTCTTGACCGAGGTCGCCGGCCTCGTCGAATGGCCGGTGCCGCTGATGGGCGCCATCGAGGACCGCTTCCTGTCCCTGCCGCCCGAGGTGCTGCAAACCTCGATGAAGGAGCACCAGAAGTTCTTCTCGGCCCGCAATCCCAAGACCGGCCGCATCGAGGGCTTCGTCACCGTCGCCAATGTCGAGACTCCCGACCATGGCGAGACGATCCTGAAGGGCAACCAGCGCGTGCTGGCGGCGCGCCTGTCGGATGCGGCCTTCTTCTGGGACAACGACCTGCGCGAGGCGCGGGCGGGCATGGGCGATTGGGCCGAGGGGCTGAAATCGGTGACCTTCCAGAGCAAGCTCGGCTCGCAAGCGGATCGCATCGCCCGCATCGCGGCCTTGGCGCGCGAGATCGCCCCGCTGGTCGGCGCGGATGCGGACCAAGCCGAGGACGCCGCCCGGATCGCGAAACTCGACCTGCGTTCCGCCATGGTCGGCGAGTTCCCCGAGCTGCAAGGCACCATGGGCCGCTATTACGCGCTGGAGGCCGGCAAGCCCGCCGAGGTCGCCGATGCCGCCCGCGACCATTACTCGCCGCTGGGACCGTCCGACGCCGTGCCCACCGCCCCGGTCTCGGTGGCGATGGCGTTGGCCGACAAGCTGGACACGCTCACCGGCTTCTGGGCTATCGACGAAAAGCCTACGGGTTCAAAGGACCCCTTCGCCCTGCGCCGCGCTGCGCTGGGAGGCATCCGGTTGGTGCTGGGGAATGGGGTGCGGGTGAGAGATTTTCTTTCACTTATCGAACTACAAATTGCGTTTATTCAAGCTCTTGTAGAAGGTCGAGCTAAGACTCCACTTCCTAATGCGGCATTTAGGGCTTCTTTTAAAGCCGATTGGAACGAGATGTTGGCCGCAGACGAGGCGGAAGAGCCGTGCGCGCCCGTTCTACATCATCGAGATGTAAAACGGGCTATTCAAACAGCCCACGACCTCCTCACCTTCTTCCACGACCGCCTGAAAGTCTATCTGCGTGACCAGGGCATCCGCCACGACATCATCGACGCCGTCATCGCCATGCCCGGCAATGACGACCTCGTGCTCTTGGTCAACCGCGCCACCGCCCTGAACGACGTGCTGAAGACCGAGGACGGCACCAACCTGCTGCAAGGCCTCAAGCGCGCCGGCAATATCCTCGCCCAGGCCGAGGAGAAGGACGGCGTCGAATACAGCTTCGGCGCCGACCCGAAATTCGCCGAGACCGATGCCGAACGCGCCCTCTTCGCCGCCCTCGACAAGGCCGAGCCGGCGATCCGCGAGGCCGTGCGGCTCGAGGATTTCCAGGCCGCGACCCAGGGCATCGCCACGCTGCGCGGCCCGATCGACGCCTTCTTCGACACGGTGCAGATCAACACCGACAACCAGATCGTCCGCCGCAACCGCCTGAACCTGCTGTCGCGCATCCGCGAAGCCGGCCGGCTGATCGCGGATTTCGGCAGGATCGAGGGCTGACCGGCTTCTTTCTTGGATAAATATCCTGGGGGGTGAGGAGCGCCCGGAAAAAGGTCCGGCGGACCTTTTTCAGCGACGAACGGGGCGAAGCCCCCGCGCACCCCGTCGAGGGGTGCCCGAAACGCGGGCGGGCAAAGCCCCAGGGGCCGCCGCCCTTCCTTTCGCCGCCGCCGCGCCCTATATCCTGCGGGCAATCCGCGAAGACGCGCCGAAAGGAAGCCGATGTCCCAGAAAGCGATGCAGCGCCTGTCCTTCTTCCTGCTGATGGGGCTGACGCTCTACGCCGCCACCATGGGCGCGGGCTGAGCCATGGCCAGACGCTTTGGCGGCCGCTTCTCGCCGCAGCCGCGCCGCGACGGCACCGATCCCCGCCCGCCGGCCCGCCCGGCGCCGGGGGAAATCCGGCACCCGCTGGAATCGCGCACCCGCTGGGTCACGATCATGGCGATCCCCTTCCTGCTCAGCGCCTTCTGGCAGGATCCGACCGGGCTTGCCCTGCAGCTGATCGCCTTCGGCGCCATCGCCTCGGGCATGTGGATGACGCGCGAGGGGCTGCAGGCCGAGGCCGCCTATGACGCCCGCCGCGTCGCCCGCCGCCCGGCCATCCCGAGGAAGCTGTTCGGCGGCATCCTGACGGGGCTCGGCCTCGCCATCGGCGCCTATGTCCCCGGCGCCGAGGCCGGCGCGGGCGTGATCGGCGTCGCCGGCGCCGTGCTGCACTGGCTGGCCTTCGGCACCGACCCGATGCGCGACAAGGGCATGGAGGGCGTCGATGCCTTCCAGCAGGACCGCGCCCAGCGCATCGTCACCGAGGGCGAGGCGCATCTGAAGGCGATGCAGGATGCCATCCTGCGCACCGGCGACCGCCGGCTGGAGGCGCGCGTCGGCATGTTCGCCGCCACCGCGCGCGAACTTTTCGGCCATATCGAGGACGACCCCGACCATATCGCCGCGCTGCGCCGTTACCTGGGCGTCTATCTGCAAGGCGCCCGCGACGCGACCGTGAAATTCGCCGACCTCTATGCCCAGACCCGCGACCCGCGCGCCCGGCAGGATTACGAGACGCTCCTCGACGACCTGGAAACCGAATTCGCCGCCCGCAGCGCCCGGCTGCTGGAAGGCGGCCGCAGCGATCTCGACATCGAGATCAGCGTGCTGCGCGAGCGGCTGTCGCGCGAAGGGCTGCGTCCCGCCATGCCCGGGCCCGAGCGCCCGATGACCATGGACGACCTGCTGATCCCGCGCGAAGGCGACAGGCAGCGCCGCTAGACATGCCCCGCTTTGCCCTGCTGATCGAATATGACGGCACGCCCTTTGCCGGCTGGCAGGCCCAGGCCGACCAGCCCAGCGTGCAGGGCGCCATCGAGGCGGCGCTGGCCCGGCTCGACCCCGGCTTCGCGCAGGGCGCCCGGATCGCGGCGGCCGGCCGCACCGATGCCGGCGTCCATGCCACCGGCCAGGTCGCCCATGCCGACCTGGTCCGCGACTGGGATCCGTTCCGGCTGTCCGAGGCGCTGAACTGGCACCTGAAGCCCGCGCCGGTGGCCATCCTGTCGGCAGCCCGGGTCGGCGACGATTTCCACGCCCGCTTCTCGGCGCATGAGCGGCGCTATACCTTCCGGCTGGTTGCCCGGCGCGCGCCGGTCACGCATGATCGCGGCCGGGTCTGGCAGGTGCAGAACCCGCTGGACCTCGGGGCGATGCAGGCCGGGGCCGCGCATCTGCTGGGCCTGCACGACTTCACCACCTTCCGCTCGACCATGTGCCAGTCGCAGAGCCCGGTGAAGACGCTGGACGAGATCCGCATCGAGGAAATCGCCATCCCGCAGGGTCGCGAATACCGCTTTCACCTGCGGGCGCGGTCCTTCCTGCACAACCAGGTGCGCTCGATCGTCGGCACGCTGGAGCGGGTCGGCGCCGGGTCGTGGCCGCCCTCCCGCGTGGCCGAGGCGCTGGCCGCGCGCGACCGCAGCGCCTGCGGCCCGGTCTGCCCGCCGCAGGGGCTGTACCTGACCGGGGTCGGCTACGACCCGGCGCCGTTCCCCGGCTGATCCCACAGCGCCCGCAGCCCCTCGGCAATGCCGGTCCGGGCGGTGAAGCCCAGACCCTCGCGCGCGGCCAAGGGGCAACCCAGCGACTCGCGGATGTCGCCGCAGCGCGGGGCGGCATGTTCGACCGGGCTCGCGCCGCGCCCGGCCAGGCGGTCGAGCTGCGCGACCAGCTCCAGCAGCGTCGTGCCGGCGCCGGTGCAGATGTTGAAGACCTGCGCGCCGCCGCCCCGCGCCGCCGCCTCGCCGGCACGCAGCAGCGCCTCGACCACGTCGGCGACATAGACGAAATCGCGGCTCTGGCCGCCGTCGCCAAAGATCACATGCGGCTGGTCGGCCCGCCGGTTGGCGCAGAATTTCGAGATCACCCCGGCATAGGGCGAGGCCGCGTCCTGCCGCGGCCCGTAGACGTTGAAGAAACGCAGGCCCACCGAGGCCAGGCCATGCACCTCGGCCATGGCGCGGGCCTGGTGCTCGGAGCCGAGCTTGTCGGCGCCATAGGGCGAGATCGGCAGCGGCAGGTCATCCTCGGCGCAGGCGGCGCCGGAGCGGTTGCCATAGACCGCGGCGGACGAGGCATAGACCACCGGCACATTGCCCGCCCGCTGCGCGGCCTGCAGCACGGCCATGGTGCCGCCCAGGTTCACCCGATGCGCCGCCATCCAGTCCGAGATGCAGAGCTGCACCGACACCCGCGCCGCGAGATGGAACACCCGCTCGACCCCCGCAAGCATCTGCGGCAGCAGCGCCACGTCCAGCACATCGCCCGGGATCAGCCGCGCGCCCGGCGGCAGGTTGGCGCGGCGCCCGCTGGAGAGGTCGTCCAGGACGGTGACGTCATGCCCCTCGGCCAGCAGGCGCTCGACCAGGTGGCTGCCGATGAACCCGGCCCCGCCCGTCACCAGGATTCTTTGCTGCAAGATGATGTTCCCGTCTTCGTGCCGGCGAAACTAGGGCAGAAAGCGGCGGGGCGCCAGAGCAGGAAATGCCGTCCCGCGGGCCGCCGTCAGGGGATCAGTTGCGGCCGCGCCGGCGCGGGCGTTCGTCCTTGTAGACCACGACCAGGATCGTGCGCCACAGGATCCACAGATCCAGCCCCAGGGTGCGGTTCCGCTGATAGATCAGGTCGATCTTCAGCTTGGTCGGCAGGCAGCGGCCGGCATAGGCGGCCTCGGTCGCCTCGGCGCTCTTGCAGCGGCGCAGGATCTTGTCCTCGTGCCGGTGATAGACCAGCGTCGCCAGGCCGGTGACGCCGGGCCGGCTTTTCAGCACCTGGCCATAGACCACCGGATAGCGGTCGACATATTCGCGGATCGTCGGGCGCGGGCCGACGAAGCTCATGTCGCCCTTCAGGATGTTGAACAGCTGCGGCAATTCGTCGATGCGGGTGCGGCGCATGAAATGGCCCAGGGGCGTGATGCGCCAGGCCTTGTGCGCGCCGGTGACGCCGAAATCGCCGTCCTGGCGCAGCATGGTGCGGAACTTCAGATGCGTGAAGCTGCGCGTCGGCGTGACCATGCGCGGCGCGGCGTAAAAGATCGGCCGGCCCTGCACGACCAGCAGGATCAGCGCGAACACCGCGATGACGAAGGACAGGGGCACCAGCAGCACCAGCGCCAGCACGATGTCGAACAGCCGCTTCGAGACCGGCATGGCCGAGACCTGCGCCGCGTCGCCGTCGCCCTTGAACCACGACATCGCGGGTTGGGGCAAGGTGGCCAGCCGCGCAAGATCGGCCTTTTCCCAGTCCTGGTGGATTGTCACAATTCCGTCCCGTGTTCGGCAATTTGGCTAACTTTATCGCCTAACATAGCGCACCCGGATTGCAAACCGACGCAAGGGGGAAAGCGCACAAGACTTGCGCGACCGTGTCCTTTCGGCCAGTCTTTGCCCATGGCGCGGCAGCCGGCAGGGGAAAGATGCGGAAATTTCTGGTGGTTCTGGACGAGTCGCGCGAATGCCTGAACGCCATCCGCTATGCCGCCCTGCGCGCCGCCAGCACCGGCGGCGGCGTGCAGGTCCTGGCGGTGATCCCGGCCAATACCATCCAGCACGGCATGGGCGTCGCCGACGTCATGCGCGCCGAGGCCTATGAGCGCATCGAGGCGCATTTCGAGGTTTTCGCCAAGTGGATGCGCGACCGCCCGGGGGTCGAGCCCGAGCTGGTCGTGCGCGAGGGCGAGCCGGGGACCGAGCTTCTGGCCCAGATCGGCGACGATCCCGAGATCGGCGTGGTCGTGCTGGCCGCCTCGACCGAAAGCGCCGGGCCCGGGCCCCTGGTCACCCGGCTTATGCGCGAAATGGCTACGCTGCCCTGCCCGATCACCATCGTCCCCGGCGACATCTCGCGCGAGCGGCTGGAACAGATCACCCGATGAACCGCGCGCTGGCGCTGGCCGCGCTGGCAGCGATCCCGGCGCTGGCAGCGCTGTTTCACCTGCTGGGCCGGTCGGGGCTGCGCCCGCTGGACGCGCATCTGGCCGGGCTCGCCGCCTATTGGGCGCTGCTGGCGCTGGCGCTGGCCCGTTGCGGCGGATGGTCGCTGCGCCTGCGCCGGCCCTCGGCCGCGGTGACGCTGGCTCTGGCGGCGCTGGTGCTGGCCGCGGCGCTGCGCTGGGGGGCGGCGCCCGCGCTGCTGTCGCCCGGGGTGCTGGTGGCGGTGGCGCTGGCCGCGGCCGCGAATGGCCTGCTGGAAGAGGCGTTCTGGCGCGGCGCGCTGCTGCCCCGGCCCGGGCGCGGCGCGGCCCTGGCGGCCGGGGCGCTGTTCGTGGCCTGGCATCTTGCCCCCGCCGCCGGCGCGGCGCTTTCGGGGCAGGACGCGGCCAGGCTTCTGGCCGGCGCGGCGCTGATCGCGCCGGTGATGACGGCGGCGCGGCTGTCGTCGGGCACGGCCGGGGCCGGGGCGCTGGCGCATGCGCTGGTGAATTTCTGGGTCTTTTCGGCGCTGGCGGCGGCGAATGGCCGCCCGCTCTAGGTCGTGTTGACAAAAGGGATTCCTCTGGCAGTCGTCCTATGATTCAAGCTCATCTCTACGTGGGAGATGAACTTGGCACGCAACCTGATATCCGACGATGAGTGGACCTTCTTCGAGGGCTTCATTCGTGCCGTCCGGCACCCTAACGGGCGGAAACCTGCGGACCATCGTCTTGTTCTGAATGGTATATTCTGGATCGCAAGGACTGGTGCGCCATGGCGCGATCTGCCCGAAGAGTTTGGCAAGTGGTCCTCGGTCTACCGTCAGTTCCGCCGCTGGACTTTGGCGGGACTGTGGGAGGATATCCTGGATGCGCTGAACCACGCTGGGATCGCGCCAGACAAGCTCCAGATGGTTGATAGCACTGTGATCCGCGCCCATCATCATGCGGCGGGCGCAAAAGGGGGACTCCGAAAGAGGCTCTTGGCCGTTCGAGAGGCGGCTTCTCGACCAAGATCCATCTCCGCGTCAACGGCGCAGGCCTCCCGATGAGGACCGAGATCACGCCGGGGCAGGATTCCGACTACACCGGCTATGATATGGTGATGGCCGACAACCTGCCGCAACCAGCAGTTCTGGTCGCCGACAGGGGCTATGACTCTGATAAAATTCGGGAAGACATCGAGAGCCGCAACGCCCTGCCCATGATACCGATGCGAAGGAACCGAAGGGTGCGCAAGGCTGTCGACATGACCATCTACACCCTGCGCAACATGGTCGAGCGCTGCTTCAACAAGCTGAAAAATAGCCGCCGCCTTGCAACCCGCTACGACAAAACCGCCGAAAGCTTCCTTGGCTTCGTCGACGTCGCCTGCATCAGGCTCTGGCTCCGCCATTTGTCAACATGACCTAGTCGGGCCGTTCTGAGAAATCGCGCAAGTGAGGCTGAGGAGAACAATCGGCAAGAGCAGCGCTTCGAATAGCCGCTCCGACTAGCTTGCTGCGGTGGCGATGCTGCTCGGCGACCGTCAGCTTTCCGCCCTTATCACCGATCTGAGAGCAGAGGCGCCGCGCAGCAGACGAACCAGCGCCCATTATGAGGCTTGATTGCGCTGCTGTATCGCGAGGCACCCTACCGCCGTCAACGCCGATAGTAGTACTCAATCGAGCTCCCTGAGTACTCGCAGGGTTCGTGCAGCACTATGCTGATAGATTTCAATGACTTGGGGAAAGGCGAGCCTCTTCAAGAGGCAACTTTTATGATCAAAAAGGCAGAACTATCTGCCTCTTATCATCGGGAAAATGGTCGGAGCGAGAGGATTCGAACCTCCGACCCCCTGCTCCCGAAGCAGGTGCGCTACCAGGCTGCGCTACGCTCCGACCGTGAGGCGGCAGGTAGCCCGTCGCGCCGGCGAATGCAAGGGGGATCTCGCAGAATTCGTCAGCGATCAATCGCGCCGCCAGAGCCGGCCCAGAAGGCTGGGACGCGGCGCCGTTACCGTCTCGGAACGCAGCCGCGCCTCGGTCACCGGGCGCAGCCGGGACGAGCCGGTGCGCTCGCGCATCAGGATGTAGAGCCCCGAGCCGATGATCAGCCCCGCCCCCAGAAGCGTCATCGCATCGGGCCGCTCGTCGAACAGCAACCAGCCGAAGCCGATCGCCCAGAGCATCTGCGAATATTGCATCGGCGCGACATTGGCGGCCTCGCCCGCCTGATAGGCCAGGATCAGCAGGAAGCCCGCCGCCAGACCCAGCACCGCGATGACGCCGGTCAGCGCCAGATCCCCGGCCGGCATCGGCCGATAGGCGAAGCCCAGCGAGGCGCCGGTCAGCAGGAAGTTCCCGATCATCGGCCACAGAAGCAGGATCACCGTCCGCTCGGACCGGCCCAGCTTGCGCACGGCGATGGCCGAAAGCGCCGTGGCCGTCGCCCCCATCAGCGCCGCGAGATGCCCCAGGCCCAGGGGCGTCACCCCGGGGCGCAGCACGACCAGCACGCCGCATAGACCGGCCACCACCGCCGCCCAGCGATGCGGGCCGACCCGCTCGCCCAGAAGCGGCACCGAGAGCACCGTCACCAGCAGCGGCGCCGCAAAGAGGATGGAATAGACCTGCGCCATCGGCAGGGTCGAAAAGGCATAGAAGCCGCCCACGCCCGAGCCGACGATGCAGATCGAGCGCAACCCGACCCAGAACGGGTTGCGCGGCCGCAGGGTGCCATGCGCCGGATCGCGCAAAAGCAGCACCGCCAGCGGCGGGAATGACAGCAGGGCCGAGAAGAACAGGATCTGCAGCGCCGGATAGGTCTCGCCCAGCAGCTTGATGATCACGTCATGGGTCGAATAGATGCCCATGGCCAGCAGGGCCAGCAGCGCGCCCTTGATATTGCCCGCCGTCATGATCCTCCCCGACGGTGATGATGCGGCCGCGCCGGCCGGGCAGGCGCGGCCGATGTCTTATTGGGCCGAAAGCGCGGCCAGGATGTGGTCGCCCATCTCGGCGGTCGAGACCGGCTTGCCGCCCTCGGGGCCCATCAGGTCGCCGGTGCGCAACCCGTCGGCCAGGACCTTCTCGACGGCCTTCTCCAGCATGTCGGCCTCGGCGCCCAGGTCGAAGGAATAGCGCAGGCACATGGCAAAGCTCAGGATGCAGGCGATCGGGTTGGCCTTGCCCTGCCCGGCGATGTCGGGGGCCGAGCCGTGCACCGGCTCATACAGTGCCTTGGGCCGGCCGTTCGCCATCGGCGCGCCAAGGCTGGCCGAGGGCAGCATGCCCAGGCTGCCGGTCAGCATCGCCGCCGCGTCGGACAGGATGTCGCCGAACAGGTTGTCGGTCACGATCACGTCGAACTGGCGCGGGTTCCTGACCAGCTGCATGGCGCCGTTGTCGGCATACATATGCGACAGCTCGACATCGGGATATTCGTTGTCATGGACCCATTGCACCTCTTCGCGCCACAGGATGCCGGATTCCATCACATTGGCCTTTTCCATCGAGCAGACGCGATTGCCGCGCTTGCGGGCCAGCTCGAAGGCCGAGCGGGCGACGCGGCGGATCTCGCCCGAGGTATAGCGCTGGGTGTTCACGCCGACGCGGCCGCCTTCGTTCGCGGGGTCGTTGTCATCGGAAATGCCGCGCGGCTCGCCGAAATAGACGCCCGAGGTCAGCTCGCGCACGATCAGGATATCGAGCCCGGCGACCACGTCCCGCTTCAGCGAGGAAAAATCCGCCAGCGCATCGAAGCATTGCGCCGGGCGCAGGTTGGCGAACAGGTCCATCTCCTTGCGCAGGCGCAAGAGGCCGCGCTCGGGCTTCACCGAGAAATCCAGGTTGTCGTATTTCGGCCCGCCCACGGCGCCCAGCAGCACGGCGTCCACCTCTTGCGCCTTCTGCATGGTTTCGTCGGCCAAGGGCTTGCCGTGCTTGTCATAGGCGGCGCCGCCGACCAGATCCTCGCTGACCTCGAAGGACAGGCCGCGGTTCTGCTCGAACCAGCCGATGACCTTGCGCACCTCGGCCATGACTTCGGGGCCGATGCCGTCGCCGGGCAGAATCAGCAGGGAAAAGGGGGTCATCGCAGGCATCCTCTATGCTTCTGGCTGTCGCCAATCGCGTAACCTTGCGCCTTCCCTGCGTCAAGTTCACGCCGAATTGGCTTGCGATCACGAGGCAGATCGGGCCGGATGGGCCGCGTCCGGGAATGCCGAAACCAAGGGGGACAGCCCATGAAGACGAAAGCGGCCGCGGCGAGAATCACACTGGCGGGGGCCGTGCTGATGCTGGCCGGGGCGGCGCTGGCGGATGGCGGCATCACCGTTCAGCTTCCCGACGTCTCGGGCCTGTCGGATGCCGAGGCGAAATCGCTGATCGCCGAGCTTGCGAATGTGAATGTCATCACCTCGAACTGCCCGGCCTATCCGGTCACCGACGGGGAATGGACGCTGATCACCGGCACCGGCGACCGGCTGGCGGCCAGGCTGGGGCTGGACGCCTCGGCCTATGACCGGACCTATTACGGCCCGGCCTTCAAGCTGCTGGACGATCCCGGCGCCTGCGACCGCATCGGGCCGACCGCCAGGCCGCTGATCCAGCGCCTGGTCGGCATGGGCGGCGGCACCACGCCCCTGACGCAGTCGCAATAGCCCCCGGCGGATGCCGGATCGCCACATCTTGCCGGCGCCCGCCCGGCGGCCTAGCCTGCGCGCATGACCGCAGATCCGACCTACAGGGGATTCGCGCTGGATGCCGAGACGGCGCTGGCGCTCTTGCAATGGCAGGCCGAACTCGGCGCGGACGAGCCCTGCCTCGACGCGCCGCTGGACCGCTATGACCAGCCCGCGCCGGTCCCTGCCCCAACCCCGGCCGTCCCTGCGCCAAGCCCGCCCGACACCGCCATGGACCTGGCCGCCCAGGCCGAGGCCATGGCTGGCGCCGCGACCACCCTGGCCGAACTGGCCGCCGCGCAAGAGGCTTTCGACGGCATCGAGCTGAAGAAGGGCGCGCGCAACTTCTGCTTTGCCGATGGCAACCCCTCGGCCCGGGTCATGGTCATCGGCGAGGCCCCGGGCGAGGAAGAGGACAACCAGGGCCGCCCCTTCGTCGGCCGCGCCGGCCAGCTTCTGGACCGCATGTTTGCCGCCATCGGCCTGTCGCGCGAGGCGGTGGATGCGGAAAAGGCGCTCTACATCACCAATGTCCTGACCTGGCGCCCGCCGGGCAACCGCCGCCCCGAGCCGGCCGAGATCGCCGTCATGTTGCCCTTCCTGCGCCGCCATGTCGAACTGGCGCAGCCCGAGGTCCTGGTGCTGATGGGCAACACGCCCTGCATGGCGGCGCTGAACCGGCAGGGCATCCTGAAGCTGCGCGGCACCTGGACCCAGGCTTTCGGCCTGCCGGCGCTGCCGATGACGCATCCCTCCTATCTGCTGCGCACGCCGGCCGCCAAGCGCGAGGCCTGGGCCGACCTGCTGTCGCTGGCAGCGCGGCTGGACGGTCAGGGCTGACCCCCGGACCGCGCTTTCCCCAGGGGCAGGCCCCGCCGGCGCGATCACAACTGCAAGCGGCGACATGCCGAGCCGGCGACGAAGCCTTGACGCTTGCGCGGCGCAGCTTCTATCAGACGGCTTGCTGCCGATTCGGCCCTTTTCGGGCTTTCGGAAACAATCCAATTTGACGAGGCGGTTCCTTTGCTTGCTCCCCAGTTCACGCGCATCGCTGCCGGCCTTGCCCCCGAGCGCGCCGCGCGGGAATCGGCGCAGCGCAAGTTCGGCAATTTCAAGCTGGACGCGAACAACTTCAGCCACCCCGACCAGCTTGCGGCGCTGCTTGGCCCCTATCGCATGGTCAGCTTCGACCTGTTCGACACGCTGCTGTGGCGCGAGATCGCGCTCGATGACGTGCATGCCAAGACCGCGGCCTTCGGCGAACGCCTGATCCGGGGCGACGACGGCCCGCTGCCGCGCGGCCTGCTGCTGCATTCGCGCAGCCGCCACCAGGAGACGCTGAAAAAGGCCGGCATGGCCTCGAAGACCGCCTATCGCAACGAGATCGACCTGGCCGATGTCTTCGACACCGCGCTGGCGCCCTATATCGCCGATGGTGCGCGCCGCGCCCGGGCGGTGGAATCGCTTCTGGCCTATGAGATCGAGACCGAGCACCGGGTGCTGACCGTCGATCCGGCGATGCGCGACTTCCTCGAGCGGCTGCGCACGCAGGACAAGGTGCTGGTGCTGGCCTCGGATATGTATTTCTCGGAACGCTGGCTGCGCGAGCTGCTGACCCGGCTGGACCTGCTGAAATACTTCGACCATGTCTTCGTCTCGGCCACGGTGGGCGTGACCAAGCACAGCGGCAAGCTGTTCGACCATATCGACGCCACGCTGGGGTCGGCCGACTGGCGCCGGCTGCACCTGGGCGACAACTGGAACAACGACGTGGTGCAGCCGCGCAAGCATGGCTGGGACGCGCTGCATTACATGAATCCCGAAAACGAGATGCGCAAGCACCGGCTGGAGCTGCTGCACAAGCTTGACGCCCATCGTCGCCCGGCGGCGGCGCAGGCGCTGCTGGCGCAGATCCGCGGCGACAAGCCCGAGGAAGGGCTGGTGCGGCTGGTCACGGCCGGCTTCCTCAGCTTTTCGCGGCAGGTGCTGGCCACCGCGCAGCAGGGCGGCTTCGACCGGGTGCTGTTCCTGACCCGCGACGGCACCATCTATCACCACCTGATCCGCCAGCTGATCGCCGACACCGGCGCCGGGGACACGCTGGACCTGCCGCAGCTGGCCGACCTGGCCTTCAGCCGCCGCGCCGGGGTGCTGCTGACCTGCCCGCCATGCTCCGACCCGGACTGGGAGCGCTATATCCGCCACCACATCGAATGGCTGCGCGGCGAGCCCGCCTCGCTGGGCAGCCTGATGCGGACCTTCGCCCTGTCGCGCGAGGATATGGCCGGGGCGCGCGGGCTCGACAAATGGGTCGACGCCTATCTGGACGGGCGCGAGGATTGCGACGTGGATTTTGCCGCCATCCTGGCCCAGCCGGACCTGGCGCAGGCGGTCGATGCCGCGGTGCAGGTCAAGCGCCAGCGCGTCATCGACTACCTCGACCAGCAGGACCTGTTCCTGCCCGACCAGCGCGTGCTGCTGGTCGACATCGGCTATTCCGGCACGGTGCTGAAATCGCTGTCCGAGCATATGTATGCGCTCGAGGCGCAGGGCCAGCGCCTGGGCAGCCGGCTGGTGATGATGATGTTCGCCGCCAACCGCTATTTCGCCGGCAATCTTGGCCAGATGCATCCGCGCGCCAGCATGCTGGACCCGGTGATGATCGGCCGCGAGGACTGGCGCCAGCGCGCCGCGGCGCTGAACTTCGCCTGGCTCGAGCCCTTCGCCGTGGACCGCACCCGCGGCAGCCTGCGCGACTTCCAGCCCGATGCGCAGGGCGTGATGCAGCCGGTCTTCGGCCCGGCCGGGCTGGACCGCACCCCGATCACCCGCGAGCGCATCCTGGCGACCGCGCGCGAGGTCGATGCGGTGCTGCGCCGTTCGCCCATGCCCGACCGCGAGGCCGAGGCGGCGATCGGGCGCGGCATCTCGGACTGCTTCTCGCACCCGCGCCGCGACACGCTGAAGGCCGTGGACGGGCTGACGCATCACGCCGGCCTGACCGAGGTGGTCGAGGGCGGCATGCTGGCCCGCGTCCGGCCCTGGCGGCTGCGCAGCGACCTGGCGCGCTGCATGCGCGAAGACCGCTGGGTCCAGGGCAGCATGGCCGCCAGCCGGCTGGGCTGGCTGAACCCGCTGCTGAACCGCATCATCGGTATTACCACCCGATGAAGATCCTGTTCTACAACTGGGCGCAGTTCGACAACCCGACCATGGCGGGCGGCGGTGTCACCATGTATCTGCGCAACATCATCGACGAGCTCCTGTCGCGCGACGGCGTCGAGGTCTATTTCCTGTCCTCGGGCGACAAGTATCGCTTCTTCGACCGCGAGCCCCGGATCGAGCCGACCGCGAACGTCTATAACAACTCGCGGCTCAAGACCTTCACGCTGTACAATTCGCCGATCAAGGCGCCGGCGCATGACGCCTTCTATTCGGTCGACCAATGGCTGCGCGACGATGTCACGCCGCGGCTGATCGGCGAATTCATCCAGGCGCACGGCCCCTTCGACGCCTTCCACATCCACAACCTGGAAGGCATCGGCTCGGGCGTGCTGGCGCTGCCCAAGGGCGACAAGCTGCGGCGGCTGTTCTATACCTTCCACAATTACATGCCGGTCTGCCCGCAGATCGAGCTGCTCTACGACAACCGCCTGCCCTGCACCGATTATCACGACGGCGCGCGCTGCACCGGCTGCCTGGGCCACGACCGGCGCATGGCCGACCTGATCGCCTTCGACCGCGTCGGCGCCTCGCTCAAGGGGCGCGGGCTGGCCGGGCATCCGCTGGGCGGCTTCCTGTTCGACGCCTTCGCCGGCACCAAGTCCTGGGCCAAGGCGCTGCGCAATCTGTTCAACGACCTGCGCCACGGCTTGCGCACCCGCTTCCGCCACTGGCACCTGCGGCCCAGGACCGAACCGGGGCGGACGAATTCCTGGCGGGCCACGCCGCGCACGCCCGACCCGGTGCCGCTGCCGCCGCGCGACCCGATCCTGGACAGCACCGCCTATCGCCAATGGCGCGAGGCGAACGGCCGCGCCCTGCATGACAATGCCGACGGCATCTTCGCGGTCTCGGACCTCTGCGGCCAGACCGCCATGCGCTTCCTGCCGCCCGGCACCCGGGTCGAGACCCTGCTGCTGCCCATCGACATCGAGATCCCGCTCTCGGAACGGCAGGAACTGCGCGACACGCGCGAGATCCTGCGCGCCAAGGTCAATCCCCCGGCCGAGAAGGACGAGGACGACATCGCCCCCGCCGGTGCGCGCCAGGTCTCGAACGCGCCCGAGGGCGTCACCCTGTCCTTCATCGGCTACGACATCCCCTCGAAGGGCCTTCCCTTCCTGATCGACGCGCTGGCCCAGATCGACGACCCGTTCTATCGCGACCATGTCGACCTCCTGATCGTCGCCCGCATGGGGCCGCAGCGCGAACGCCAGCTCGCGCAGCTCGAGACCCGCTTCCGCAGCGTGCGGATCGTGCCCAGCTATGCGCGCGAGCAGATCGCGGCGCTGTCGCAGCTGATCGACCTGAACGTGGTGCCCTCGATCTGGTGGGAGACCTTCAACCAGGTCACGGTCGAGCTGGCGCGCCTGGGCGTGCCCTCGCTGGTTTCAAGCCATGTCGGCGCCAAGCAGACCCTGACCCGGCCCGAGGACTTCGTCTTCGAGGCCGGCGACGCCGCCGATTTCCGCGCCAAGCTGGACCGTCTGGTGCGCGACCCCGCCCTGCGCGACAGCTTCTTCGACGAGGAATTGCAGATGCCCTCGCTGGCCCAGCACGTGGACTGGCTGCTGGAGCGTTATCGGGGAAAACAACAAGACAAGGCAGGTCACATCGGTGACGTTACTGAAAGGATGACAGGCTAGAACATGCGCGGATATCTGTTCTGCATCGGAGCGGCGAAATCAGGGACGACCTGGCTTTATGAGCAATTGCGCCATTCCCCGGAGATCTATTTCAGCCCAGAAAAAGAGCTGCATTATTTCTTCTCCCGCTATGGCAGTTTCGACCGCCTGCCCAACAACAACCGTTTCAGGTCGCTTCAAGCCTTCGTCAACCTGGCGGCGCAGAACTATCAGTCAAAGCTGCCCGACGGCGAATATGCACGCAAGTTTTCGTTCTTCGAGAAGAACCTGAGCTGGTATCAGAATTTCGCCAGGGGTCCGGTCTGCGACAGCTGGTATCGTCAGCTTTTCGGCGACGCCCGCCCGCATCAATATGCCTGTGACTTCAGCCCCTCCACCAGCAAGATCGGCCTTGATGGCGTCCACGCCATCCGAGCGCTGGGACCTGACGTCAAACTTATCTACATCCTGCGCAATCCGGTAAAGCGACTTTGGTCGCATCTGAAGTTCCATGCCGAGTTCATGGGCCGTTGGGAGGAAGTCAGAAACTATTCCCCTGACCAGATGCTTCGTTTCATCAAGGATTTCGACCTGGATGAGGACGGCCAGTATGCACGGCATCTGGAGCGGTTCCTTCAGGTCTTTGATCGCAAGAACATTCTCGTCCTGGACTTCGACGACATCAGATCCGAACCGGCCGGCCTGATGGGCAAGGTTGCGGACTTCCTCGATATCCGCCCCCTGGAGCTTCCCGAAAGCGCGCGTGAAGCCGTTAACGTCAGTTCGCGCATGGATATGCCGCAGGGCCTGCTGGATGGCTTCAAGTCCGAGATGCTCAGGGACACCCGAATCCTGGACGGGCTGGGCGTCGACTTCGTGCGGAAATGGTATTCCAGCCTGGAATAACAGTCGTCCTACCTCGGCGCCGCCGCTCGGCGCAGGCGGTCGTTGACCGCAGCGCCGAGGCCGGTCTCGGGCACCGGCGCCACCGCGATGGGGCGGCCGTCCGCATCGGCGCGGTGCAAAAGCTCGAACAGCCGCGCCGCCGCCTCGGCGGGGTCGCCGGATTCACTGAGCGACATCTCGCCCGCGACAGGGCCGAAGCCGATCAGCAACTCGCCGGGGCGCGCCTCGCGCGCCTCCAGCCGCACTTGGGCACGGGGTGCGTAATGGCTGGTCAGCTGGCCGGGCGCGCTCGGCGCGGCGGCGTCCAGCACCGGGCGGGCCAGCGGGCGGCCCAGCACCGCCTCGATCGCCTCGGCGGCGACGCCGCCCGGACGCAGCAGCGCCGGCGCGCCATCGACCCAGCCCAGGATCGTCGATTCCACCCCGACCGGACAGGGACCGGCATCCAGCACCGCGGCGATGCGACCGCCAAGCCCGGTCTCGGGGTCGGCGACATGGGCCGCGGCGGTCGGGCTGATCCGCCCCGAGGGATTGGCCGAGGGCGCCGCCAGCGGCCCGCCGAAGGCGCAGAGGAGGTCGCGCGCCACCGCCAGCGCCGGCACCCGGATCGCCACCGTGGACAGCCCCGCCGTCACCAGCCCGGCGATGCCCGCGCCCGGCCGCAAGGGCAGCACCAGCGTCAGCGCCCCCGGCCAGAAGGCCCGCGCCAAGGCCAGCGCCTGTTCGTCGAACAGCGCGATGCGCTCGGCCGCCGCCAGGTCGGGTAGATGCACGATCAGCGGGTTGAAGGCCGGCCGGCCCTTGGCCTCATAGATCGCGGCGACAGCGTGCGGGTTGCGCGCGTCGCCCGCCAGCCCATAGACCGTCTCGGTCGGGATCGCGACCAGCGCGCCCTGCGCCAGCAGTTTGGCGGCCGCGGCGATGCCTTGGGAATCGGGCTTCAGGATCCGGGTCTTCATGCCGTTACGTGAGGTTGCGGTTGCTGGCCACCGGCCGGCACCTATGATCGGGAACAAGGGATCAGTTACGCGCCAGAGCCGCATTTGCCAAGGCGCCAGAGGGAGAGAAGTCGGATGGCTTACCAGGCGCCGGTCGAACAGATCGCATTCATCCTGAACCGGATCGTGGCCTTTCCACAGCTGGCCGAAACCGAGACCTTCGCCGAGGCCACGCCCGAAACCCTGGCGGCCGTGCTGTCCGAGGCCGGCAAGCTGGCGACCGAGGTGATC
Source organism: Paracoccus sp. N5 (assembly GCF_000371965.1). NCBI lineage: Bacteria > Pseudomonadati > Pseudomonadota > Alphaproteobacteria > Rhodobacterales > Paracoccaceae > Paracoccus > Paracoccus sp. N5. The sequence goes on from NZ_AQUO01000001.1 coordinate 935,183, forward strand.
GCGCCGATCAACCGCGCCGGCGACCTGACGCCCGCGCGGCTGGAGAACGGCAAGCTGCGTTCCTCGCCTGGCTATGCCGAGGCCTTCCGGGCCCTGGCCGAAGGCGGCTGGATCGGCATCGCCGCCAACCCGGAACATGGCGGCATGGGCCTGCCGCAGGCGCTGAACATGGCGGTCAGCGAAATGATCGCCTCGGGCTGCCTGGCGCTGCAACTGAACCCGCTCCTGACCCAGGGCCAGATCGAGGCGCTGGAGCATCACGGCAGCGACGCGCTGAAATCGCTCTATCTGCCGAAGCTGATCTCGGGCGAATGGTCGGGGACCATGAACCTGACCGAGCCGCAGGCCGGTTCCGACGTCGGCGCGCTGACCACCCGCGCGGAACGGGCCGAGGACGGCAGCTATCGCGTCACCGGGCAGAAGATCTTCATCACCTGGGGCGACAGCGACGTGACGGAAAACGTCTGCCACCTGGTGCTGGCCCGCCTGCCCGACGGCGGCAAGGGCACCCGAGGCATCAGCCTGTTCATGGTGCCGAAATTCATCCCCGACGAGGCCGGCAACCCCGGCATTGCCAACGACCTGCGTGTCGTCAGTCTGGAGCACAAGCTGGGCATCCACGGCTCGCCCACCTGCGTCATGAGCTTCGAGGGCGCCAAGGGCTGGCTCGTGGGCGAAGAGCACAAGGGCATGGCCGCCATGTTCACCATGATGAACTGCGCCCGGCTGGGCGTCGGCATCCAGGGCGTGGCGCAGGCCGAGGCGGCCTTGCAACAGGCCGTGGCCTATGCCGCCGAGCGCAACCAGATGGGCCCGATCATCCGCCATCCCGACGTGCGCCGGATGCTGGCCGAATCGCGGGCCGAGGTCTTTGCCGCCCGCGCGATCTGCCTGGCCTGCGCCGTGGCGCTGGACATGGCGCGGGCCACCGGGTCCGAGGACTGGGCGGCACGCGGCGCGCTGCTGACGCCCATCGCCAAGGCGCATGGCACCGATGTCGGCATCCGCGTCGCCGATACCGCCGTGCAGGTGCATGGCGGCATGGGCTATATCGAGGAAACCGGCGCGGCGCAGTATCTGCGCGACGTGCGCATCACCGCGATCTACGAGGGCACCAACGGCATCCAGGCCATGGACCTGGTCGGCCGCAAGCTGATGGACGGCGGCGCGGCGGCGATGGCGCTGCTGGACGAGATCCTCGACGGCGCCAAGGCAGCGCAGGCCGAAGAGCCGGAACTGGCGAACCAGGTCTGGCAGGCGGCCGAGACCCTGCGCGAGGCGACGCTGGACCTGCTCGACCGCGACCTGGATGAGCGTTTCGCCGGGGCGGTGCCCTATCTTGCCGCCTTCGCCCGGGTGCTGGGCGGGCATTTCCACCTGCGCGCCGCGACCGGCGGCGGCAGCAAACCGCTGGCCCGGATCTATATCGCCCGCATCCTGCCGCATTTCGCCGCCGACCTGGCCGCCGCCCGCGCCGGGCTGGCCGATCTGCAAGCGCTTGACGAGGCGGTTTTCGCGGGCCAAATGGCCGGGTGATACGCAGCGAGACCCATACCATCCCGCCCGAAGGCGAGGCGCATGAGATCGCCCCCGGCGTGCTGTGGCTGCAAATGCCGCTGCCCTTCAAGCCCGATACCGTCAACGTCTATGCCTTCCGCGACGCCGAGGGCTGGACACTGGTCGATACCGGGCTCGACAGCCGCCGCGGCCGGGCGCTGTGGCAAAGGATCCTGCAAGGCCCGCTGGCCGGCGCGCCGGTGACGCGGGTCATCGTCACCCATCACCACATCGATCACATGGGCCTTGCCGGCTGGTTCGTGGCCCAGGGGGCCGAGCTCTGGACCTCGCGCACGGCCTGGCTGATGGCGCGGATGGGCATCCTCGATCTGCAAGAGCGGCCGACGCCGCAGGCGCTGGCCTTCTGGCGCCGCGCCGGCATGCCGCTCGATCTGGTCGAGGAACGCAGCGGCGAGCGGCCCTTCAACAGCGCCGATTTCTGCGCCCCGCTGCCGCCCGGCTATCGCCGGCTGCGCGAGGGCCAGCAGATCAGCTTCGGCAACCGGCGCTGGATTGCGCGCATGGGCAATGGCCACGCGCCCGAGCATGTGACGCTGTGGTCGCTCGACGACGATCTGGTGATCGGCGGCGACCAGCTTCTGGCGACCATCTCCCCCAATCTCGGCGTCTATCCGACCGAGCCCGAGGCCGATACCGTGGGCGACTGGCTGGAAAGCTGCGCGCGGCTGGCGGAATTCGCCACGCCGCAGCAGCTGATCCTGCCCGGCCACAAGCTGCCCTATCGCGGCTTGCCGACCCGGCTGCGCCAGCTAGCCGAGAACCAGCGCGCCGCGCTGAACCGCGTGGTCGAGGCGTTGCGACCCGGCCCGCTCAGCGCCGCGGACTGCTTTCCGGCGCTCTATCGCCGGCACATCGCCAAGCCGGAATTCGGCCTCGCCCTGGCCGAGGCGGTGGGCCATATCAACCACCTGCGCGCCAGCGGCCGGGTGTGGCACGCCGGCACATCCGAAACCGGCGCAGCACTTTGGGGGGCGTGACAGGCCGGCCGGCTTGCGCTATCCCTTGGCCCGACGCATCGCATTCGACGGACAGGATCATGGCCTCGCATCACGAAATCACCGAACACAAGCACGGCGAAATGGACATCCGCGCCCATCAGGCAACCTTTGCCGGCTTCATCAAGGCCGCGACCTGGGTCTGCGTCCTGAGCATCGCCGTCCTGGTGTTCATGGCGCTCAGCAACGCCTGACCCCGACCGGAGATCCGAATCATGCAAAGGCGTGCCTTCCTTGCGCTGGCGCTGCCGGCCGCGCTTGCGGCCTGCGGTGCCGACCACAAATGGGCCAGCGACGAGGCCCTGCGCCAGGCGCGCTATGTCACGAACGAGCCGCCCTCGATCACCCTCTTCACCGTGATCGGCATTCCGCGCGGCGAGGGCGGGCATTCCGCGCTGATGATCAACGGCAGCCAGCGGGTGATCTATGACCCGGCCGGCAGCTGGGAACATCCCGCCATCCCCGAGCGGGGCGACGTGCTTTACGGCATCACCCCGAACTTCAAGAATTTCTACATCGACTACCACGCGCGCGAGACCTATTGGGTCGCCGAGGACACCGTGCCGGTGTCGCTGGCCGTGGCCGATGCCGCCATCCGCGCGGTCGAGGCGCAGGGCGCCTCGAACAAAAGCTTCTGCGCCGTGAACACCGGCCAGGCGCTGCGCAAGGTGCCGGGCTTTGCCGGCGCGCCCACGGGCCTGTCGCCGCTGAAGCTGCGCGACTGGTTCCTGACCCTGCCCGGCGTGCAGTCCAGGAAGCACATGGACGGCGATCCGGCCAACAATCACAACGTGCTGGTGCGGCAGAAAAGCGGCGTGATCGAGGGCTACGGCCAGGACGGCCAGCTTCACCCGATCAGGTAAAGCGCCAGGTAAAGCGCGGTCATCCCCGACAGGATGGCCGCCAGCGCATTGCGCGTCGCCACCCCCGCCACGATCGCCACCGCCGCCGCGAACAGCCGCGCCGGATCGGGCTGGCCCTGGGTTGCCGCCGGCCAGGCCACCAGCGGCGCGACGATGGCCGGCAGCACGCCGACCGCCGTATAGCGCAAGAGCCGCTGCGCCCAGACCGGCAGCGGCCGGTTGCCGAGCGCGCCGAGAAACGACCAGCGCAGCCCATAGGTGCCCAGGCCGATGGCGATGATGATGCCCCAGATCGTCGGGTCGGAATAGGTCATGGCAGGGAAGCTCCGGTCCGGGCGCGGCGCCGCTCCAGCGCCAGTTCGGTCAGGGCGCCGGCCGCCATCGCCAGCGGCGCCGCGACGAACAGGCCCATCCCCGACGGCAGGAAGGCAAAGACCAGCGCCGCCGTGACCGCGACCAGCGCCGCCACCAGATGCGGCAGACTGCGCAGCGCCGGCGCGATCAGCGCGATGAAGGTGATCGGCACCGCGAAATCCAGCGCCCAGCTTTCCGGGATCGCCCGGCCCATCACCGCGCCCATGGCCGCAGCCACGAACCAGGGCACGCAGGTCGCCAGCGCCGCGCCCAGGAAATAGCCCAGCCGCTGCGGCATGCTCAGGCGCGGGTTGCGCTCGTAATGCTGGACCGACAGCGCATAGGTCTGGTCGATCAGCACATAGGACACCCAGGCCCGGTCGCGCGGCCGCGCCGCGCCCAGCCAGGGCACCAGCGCGGCGGAATACATCGCCATGCGCAGGTTCACCGCCACCGCCGAGACGATCACCACCAGCGCCGGGGCCTGGTCCGTGATCAGCTGCACCGCGGTGAACTGCGAGGCTCCGGCCAGCACCAGCACGGTGAAGCCCATGGTCTTGGCCAGGTCGAGCCCCGCGTCCGAGGCGACCACGCCGAACAGCAGGCCAAAGGGCAGCAGCACCAGGATGAAGGGCAATGCCTGCAGAAAGCCGTGCCGGACGCATTGCCGGGGCGTGCGCGCCAGGGCGCGGGCCTGCTCGGGCGTCGGCTCGGTCGCGCTGGCTGGGGTGGGGGCTGGCATGGATTGGGCTCGTCAAACGCCTTGGACTGCGGCAGATAGGCGCATCCGCCGCCGAATGACAAGCCGCCCATGACCGCGCCCCTGCCCCGCCCCATGCCGCCGCCCCGCATCGCGCAGGGCGTGCCGCCCGCGCTGCACCGGGCGGCGGCGGCGCTCTATTGGCGGCATTTCGGCCGGCAGATCCTGCCCGTCCCGGTCCCGGCGCGGCGAGGCATCGCGCTGGTTGCCGCCGCCATGCGGCCCGGCCAGGCGCTGGTCGCGCTGTCGGCGCGGGGCGGGCTCGTGGGTCTTGTCGGGCTGCGCGACGCCGGGGGCGGCTTTCTCGCCCCCGGGCCCGGCAGCTTCGTCGCGGTCTGGGGCCGCGCGGGCGGGCGGCTGCGGCATCTGTCGACCGCGCTCTATCGTCCCGGCCAGGGCACGACGGATCTGGTGCTGGACGGGCTGGCGACGCATCCGCACTGGCGCCGGCAAGGCGTCGCCCGGGCGCTGGTCCGCGCGGCGATGGCCGAGGCGCGGGCGCGCGGCCATCACGGCCTGCGCGTCGAAGTCGAGGCCCGCAACCACGCCGCCCTGGCCGCCTGGCGCGCGCTCGGCTTTCAGCCCCTGCCACGGCAGAGGCTGGGCTGGCCCTGGACAGCACCGGCGCATGTGCTGCGGCTGCCGGTTTAACAGGCCGCTGCAACAAAGGGGCGAGAAAGCAGGAAACTTGCCTCGAATTGGCCGGAAATGACCTGCTTTCCGGCCGATCCTTGCCAGATCCAGGACAATTTTCGTCCCGGCAACCTGTGAGAATGTTTTCTTAGCAGCTTGCTAGGGCTGCTCGTCTTCGGTCATGCCCTCTGGCCCGGCGCCGGCGCGGCCCAGCATCCCCGTCACCTGTGCCAGCAGCGTGAAAGCCCGGCCCGAGCGGCTTTCGGCCAGCACGGCCAGCAGCTGCGGCTCGCCGTCCTGCGCCTTGCGGCTCAACAGCCGGTCGAAATGGCGCAGGAAATGATGCGCGACATCGCGGAACACCTCGTCGCCGCGCAGCATGGTGCCGGCGATGCGCAGGGCATTCTCGTCGCCGATGACGGCAAGGCCGGCGACCGGCTCGCCGCGCGCGCCCTCGGCAAAGCGGTGCCACAGCGCGGCATCGGTTTCGGGGACGACCAGCTCGTCCATATAGACGCCCTGCCCGGCCAGCAGCGTGACCACGTCCTGCGCGGCACGGATCAGCCGGGCCATGCCGGGATCGGCCAGCGCCAGCCGCAGGCAGCGAATCGCCTCGCGATCCTCGGGCCCGTCGGGGAAGTTCAGCGCAAAGAAAAGCTCTGGCCCGGTCAGCTCGGCGGCGGGGGGCGAGTCGAGCTCCAGCGTCGCCTGCCGGCTGTCGGCGGCCGGGCGGGGCGGCGGCGCGGGGATCGCGGCGCGGCGCGGTGCCGGCGCCGGCCGCGGCTCGGGGCGCGGCTCGGCGGCGGGCGGCAGCGGCTCGGCGCCCGCCTCGCCCTGCATCCGCGCCAGGGTGGCGCGCAATTCCTCGGCCTCGGTCCGCAGCAGCAGCAGCGCGCGCGCCGACCAGACCGCCAGCCAGATCAGCGCCAGCGGCAAGAGCAGGCCCAGAAGCCAGATCAGCCAGCCGGCAGCGCCCTGGCTTTCGGTCTCGGGGCCGAACAGCGCCAGCAGCCCGGCCAGCGCCAGCCAGCCGAGGCTCGCCGCGATGCCGAAGGCCAGCACCCGGTCGCGGGCCTGGGCGGCGGCGAGGCGGCGCAGGACATCAAGCGAGCTCATGCGCCGTCCCCCGCGTCAGACGAACCGGACCGAGATGATTTCATAGGACTTGCCGCCGCCGGGCGTGACCACCTCGACGCTATCGCCCTCGTCCTTGCCGATCAGCGCCCGCGCCAGGGGCGAGCGGATGTTCAAGAGCCCACGCTCCAGGTCGGCCTCGGCCTCGCCGACGATCTGATAGGTGCGCTCTTCCTCGGTATCCTCGTCCACCAGGGTGACGGTGGCGCCGAACTTGACGCTGCCCGACAGGCGCGAGGGATCGATGACCTCGGCGCGCGAGATGATCATCTCGAGTTCCTTGATCCGGCCCTCGACGAAGCTCTGCTTCTCGCGGGCGGCGTGGTATTCGGCGTTTTCCGACAGGTCGCCGTGTTCGCGCGCCTCGGCGATGGCGCGGATCACCGCCGGTCGCTCGACCGCGCGCAGCTCGCGCAGTTCCTCGTCCAGCTGGTCATAGCCCGCGCGGGTCATCGGTATCTTTTCCATTCCAGTCCTTCCGGTCGCGACAGGGCGACACCACTCAACGCGAAACAAGGTGTTGGAACGCCCCCGAGCCTTGGGCCGGGGGCGTCCGCAGAAATCCGGGGGGCATCGTGGCCGGTTCCGCCCCCTGTTTCAAGCCCCGCCGGCGCGCATCCGCGAAGCTCCGCGCAGAAAGGTCGCAGAATTGCAATTGTTCGTCGCGTTCCGATTGCCCGCAACAATATGACGCGCTAGGTGTTCCGCCGAGATTGATGAGCCAGGGAAGCGGGGGCCGAGCCATGTCTGATATCGAACGCGAATCCATGGAATACGACGTGGTGGTCGTCGGCGGCGGTCCTGCGGGGCTGTCGGCGGCGATCCGGTTGAAGCAGGTGAACCCGGAGCTCTCCGTCGTGCTCTTGGAGAAGGGCTCGGAGATCGGCGCGCATATCCTCTCGGGCGCCGTGCTCGACACCTCGGGCCTCGACCGGCTGATCCCGGACTGGAAGGACAAGGGCGCCCCGGTCGGGACCGAGGTCACGACCGACAATTTCTACATCCTCGGCCCGCAGGGCCAGGTCCGGGTGCCGAACTGGCCGATGCCGCCCTTGATGTCGAACCACGGCAAATACATCGTCTCGATGGGCAATGTCTGCCGCTGGCTGGCCGAGCAGGCCGAGGCGCTGGAGGTCGAGATCTTCCCCGGCATGGCCTGCTCGCAGCTGGTCTACGAGGGCGAGCGCGTCGTCGGCGTCGTCGCCGGCGAGATGGGCCTGAATGCCGACGGCAGCCCCGGCCCCGGCTACGAGCCCGGCATGGAGCTGCGCGGCAAATATGTCCTCATCGCCGAGGGCGTGCGCGGCTCGCTGGCGAAAGAACTCATCCAGAAATACGACCTCTCCAAGGATCACGAGCCGCAGAAATTCGGCCTCGGCATGAAGGAGATCTGGGAGATCGACCCGGCCAAGGCCCGCCCCGGCACGGTGACGCATACGATGGGCTGGCCTCTGGGCAAGAATGCCGGCGGCGGCAGCTTCATCTATCACCTCGGCGGCAACCAGGTGCTGGTCGGCTTCGTCGTGCACCTGAACTATGCCAATCCGTATCTGTATCCCTACATGGAGTTCCAGCGCTTCAAGGCCCACCCGCTGGTGCGCGAGACGCTGGAAGGCGGCAAGCGGATTTCCTATGGCGCCCGCGCCATCACCGAGGGCGGCTGGCAGTCGATCCCGAAACTGACGGTGCCCGGCGCGGCGCTGCTCGGCTGCTCGGCCGGGCTGGTGAACGTGCCGCGGATCAAGGGCAACCACAATGCCATGCTCTCGGGCATCGCCGCGGCCGAGGCGGCGGCGGCGGCCATCGCCGCCGGCCGCGCGGGCGACGAGCTGGCCGAATACGAGGCCGAGCTCCGCACCGGCGCCATCGCCCGCGACCTGAAGCCGGTCAGGAACGTCAAGCCGGTCTGGTCGAAGCTGGGTCTCTGGCCCAGCCTGGCGCTGGGGGGCTTCGACATGTGGGTGGCGAACCTGACCGGCTGGAACCCCTTGGGCAGCTGGAAACACGGCAAGACCGACGCGCAGGCCACCGGCAAGGCGGCGGATTTCCAGCCCATCGACTATCCGAAGCCCGACGGCAAGCTGAGCTTCGACCGCCTGACCAACGTGGCGTTCAGCTTCACCAACCACGAGGAAAGCCAGCCCTGCCACCTGAAGCTGAAGGATCCCGCGGTGCCGATCGCGGTGAACCTGCCGCTTTATGCCGAGCCGGCGCAGCGCTACTGCCCGGCCGGGGTCTATGAGGTGCTGGAAAGGCCCGAGGGGCCGAAGTTCCAGATCAACTTCCAGAACTGCGTGCATTGCAAGACCTGCGACATCAAGGATCCCAGCCAGAACATCAACTGGACCACCCCGCAGGGCGGCGACGGGCCGAATTACCCGAATATGTGATCGCAAGGGCCGGCAGCCTCCCGGGCCGTGGCGTTGCCCAATCGCGTCGCGCCGGCTAGGGTCGCGGCGCGAACTGCCAAGGACGCGAATTGCGAAGGACTGGGCCAAAGCCGTGACCACAAGACTGATCCAGATGGCGCTGATCGCGCTGACCGCGACGCTGCCGCTGCAACAGGCCGGAGCGGCGCCGCTGATGGCCCAGACCCAGCCGGCGCCGAAGCCCGAGCGCCCGGCCCATCGCCCCGGCGAGGCGGCCACCATCCACGGCCTGGCCGGCCCCTATCTGGCCGCGCGCATGGCGGCGATCCAGAACGACTATCGCAGCGCCGCCGATTACTACCTGCAGGCGCTGGCCCAGGACGACACCGACGCCTATCTGCAGGACAGCGCGATGGTGGCGCTGATCTCCTCGGGCGAGATGGAGCGCGCCACGGCGCTGGCCGTCACCATGTCCGACCAGGGCCGCGCCACCGAACTGGCCCGGCTGGTGCAGCGCGCCGAACTGGCTCGCGCCGGGCGCTGGGACGACCTGGTGGCCTCCATCGACTCGGCCCCCACGGCCGAGGATGCCGCCGATGCCCCCGGCGGCGCGGCGCTGGTCGACGGCATGATCCGGGCCTGGGCGCTGCTGGGCGCCGGCAAGGCGGGCGAATCGCTGGCCGCCTTCAAGAAGCTGGCCACGATGCGCGGCGCGGCGCCGATGGTGAACTATCACCTGGCGCTGGCCAAGGCCAAGGTCGGCGATTTCGAGGGCGCCGAGGAACTGCTGGCCGACCCCGCCACCGGCGCGCATATCCTGGGCGTCGTCGCCCGGGCGCAGGTGCTGTCGCAGCTGGAACGCGACAAGGATGCCGTCGCCATGCTGGACGCCACCCAGGGCCTGGCCGAGGAACCGCATCTGCTGGCCATGCGCGACCGGCTGGCCAAGGGCGAGACGCTGGCCTTCGACAGCATCCGCACGCCGGCCGACGGCATCGCGCAGGTGTTCCTGACCTTCGGCTCGGTGCTGGCCTCGACCGAGGAACCCGACCCGTTGGCCCTGATCCATGCCCGGCTGGCCGAATACCTGGCCCCCGACCTGGGCGAGGCGCATCTCTTGACCGCACAGCTCTTGCAAGGCTTCGGCCAGTTCGACCTGGCCGAGCGGGAATTCGAGAAGCTGCGCGAGCTTGGCGACATGCGGCCGGTGGCGGAACTGGCCCGCATCGACGCCCTGGCCCGGGCCGAGCGGCTGGACGATGCCGAAAAGGCCGCTCTGGCGCTGACCGCCGCGCATCCCGAACTGGCGCAGGGCTGGATCGCGCTTGGCGACCTGCTGCGCCAGCAGGGCAAGTTCGGCCAGGCGATCCCCGCCTATGACAAGGCGCTGTCGCTGATCGGCGACAAGGCGCCCGAGGCGCGCTGGTTCCCGCTTTACGCCCGCGGCATCGCGCTGGAACGCGCCGGCAAGTTCTCCAAGGCCGAGGCCGATTTCCGCGAGGCGCTGAAGATCCGCCCGGATTCGGCGCAGGTGCTGAACTATCTCGGCTACAGCCTGGTGGACCGCAACGAGAAGCTGGACGAGGCCCTGAAGCTGATCCAGCGCGCGGTCGAACTGCGCCCGGATGACGGCTATATCCTCGATTCGCTGGCCTGGGCCTATTTCCGCCTTGGCCGCTATGACGAGGCGGTGGCGCCGATGGAGCGCGCCGTCGCCGCCATGGCCGGCGATTCGCTGGTCAACGACCACATGGGCGACATCTACTGGATGGTCGGCCGCCACCGCGAGGCCGAGATCCAGTGGCACCGCGCCCTGTCCCTGAAGCCCGAACAGGAGGCCGAGGCCCACCGCATCCGCGCCAAGCTGGAGCGCGGCCTCGACGCGGTGCTGGACGAGGAAAAGGCCAATGGCGGCAAGCTGCCCGAGGCCCGTGCCCCGGAACCCGCCAAGGCCGACTAGGTGATGCCCCCGCCCCGGCGCGAGCTGGCGCCCGCCAAGCTGAACCTGACGCTGCATGTCACCGGCCAGCGCGCCGACGGCTATCACCTGCTGGATTCGCTGGTGGTCTTCCTGGATGTCGGCGACGTGGTGACGGTCACGCCCGGCCCGCTGTCGCTGGAACTGACCGGGCCCTTCGCCGCGGGGCTGGCGGCCGAGCCCGACAACCTCTGCCTGCGCGCCGCCCGGCTGGCGGGGCGCGCGGCGCGCATCACGCTGGAAAAGAACCTGCCGGTCGCCTCGGGCATCGGCGGCGGCTCGGCCGATGCGGCGGCGGTGCTGCGCGCGCTCGACGCCCGGCCCGAGAGGGCCGAAACCCTGGGCGCCGATGTGCCCGTCTGCCTTGCCGGCCGGCCCACGCGGATGCGGGGCCTGGGCGAGATCCTCGACCCGCTGCCCGGGCTGCCCGAGCTGCATGTGCTGCTGGTGAATCCGGGCCGGGGCCTCTCGACGCCGCAGGTGTTCAAGGCGCTGGAAAGCCGCGACAACCCGCCGATGCCCGAGCCGCTGCCCGCCTTCCCGGACGCCGCGACGCTGATCGATTTCCTGCAGGAAGGCCGCAACGACCTCGAGGCGCCGGCGATCCGGCTCATGCCGCAGATCGCCGACTGCCTGGCCGAGATCCGCGCCCGGGGCGCACAGCTTTCGCGCATGTCCGGCTCGGGCGCGACCTGCTTCGGCCTCTTCGCCAGCCGGGCCGAGGCCGAGGCCGCCCGCATCGCCATCGCCCGGACCCATCCCGAATGGTGGGTCGCCGCATCTGGACTTGCGCCGGCAAATCCCTAAACCTGCAAGCAATTCCACCAGGGGGGACCATCATGCTGCGCCTCGGCGTCAACATCGACCACGTCGCGACCATCCGCAACGCCCGGGGCACGCCATGGCCCGACCCGCTGCGCGCCGCCGAACTGGCCGAGCAGGCCGGCGCCGACGGCATCACCGCCCATCTGCGCGAGGATCGCCGCCACATCACCGATGCCGACATCGAGCGGCTGATCGGGCTCAGGCTGCCGCTGAACCTGGAGATGGCCGCCACCGCCGAGATGCAGCAGATCGCCCTGCGCCATCGTCCGCATGCCGTCTGCCTGGTCCCGGAAAAGCGCGAGGAACGCACCACCGAAGGCGGCCTCGACGTGGCCGGCAACGAGGCTTTCCTTCGGGATTTCATCGCGCCCTTGCGCGAGGCCGGCTGCCGCGTCTCGCTGTTCATCGGCCATGAGCAGGCGCAGATCGATGCCGCGGCCCGCATCGGTGCCGCGGTGGTCGAACTGCACACCGGCGCCTATTGCGACCTCGACACCGAGGGCCGGTTGCCCGAACGCGACGCCGAACTCGCCGCGCTGCGCCAGGCCGCGGCCCAGGCCCATCTGCTGGGGCTCGAGGTCCATGCCGGCCACGGCCTGACCTTCGACACGGTCGGCCCCATCGCCGCGATCCCGGAAATCCGCGAACTCAACATCGGCCATTTCCTGATCGCGGAATCGGTCTTCATGGGCCTGGGCGCCGCCATCACCGAAATGCGCCGCCGCATGGACGCGGTGCGCCCGTGACTTCTTTGCTCTGCAAATACCCCGGCAACGGGCCCGCATCGCGATGATCCTGGGCATCGGCAGCGACCTCGCCAATATCGAGCGCATCGAGCGCGTGCTCGCGCGCCACGGCGACCGCTTCCGCAACCGGGTCTTTACCGAAACCGAGCTGGCGCTCGCCGCGCGCCGCAAGCAGGAAGCCGCGACCCTGGCGAAACGCTGGGCCGCCAAGGAGGCCTGCTCCAAGGCGCTCGGCACCGGGCTGGCCATGGGCATCGCCTGGCGCGACATGGCGGTCAGCAATCTGGCCACCGGCCAGCCCAGGATGCGGCTGACCGGCTGGGCCGCGGAACGGCTGGCCGCGATGACGCCGCCCGGCCACCGGGCGCATGTCCATGTCACCCTGACCGACGACCACCCCTGGGCACAGGCCTTCGTGCTGATCGAGGCACTGCCCGAGGGCGCCGGCCCGCATCCGCCGCGGGTTGACTTTGCCGCCCCGCGCGGCCCATGAACGCGCGACTTTCGCAGGAAGGAACGGCCATGGCCAAAAGCGACGCCCGCAAGGATGGGGGCATCTGGGAAACCGTCAAGACCATCTTCTGGGCGCTGCTGATCGCGGGCGTCTTCCGCACGCTGTTCTTCCAGCCCTTCTGGATCCCTTCGGGCAGCATGAAGGACACGCTGCTGATCGGCGATTTCCTGTTCGTGAACAAGATGGCTTACGGCTATTCCGCCGTCTCCTGCCCCTTCGGCATCTGCCCGATCTCGGGCCGGATCCTGGGCTCGGAGCCCGAGCGCGGCGACGTGGTGGTGTTCCGCCACCCGCGCGGCGACGATTTCATCAAGCGGCTGATCGGCCTGCCCGGCGACCGCATCCAGATGAAAGGGGGCGTGCTGTGGATCAACGGCGAAGCCGCGCCGCAGGTCCCGGCGGGCGAGTTCGTCGAGGCGCAGGAGCCGCAGGGCCCCGCCGGCAGCCTGCCCTGCCCCGGCCAGATCCGCGAGGCGGAAAACGGCCAATGCACCGCCCAGCGGTTCACCGAGACCCTGCCGGGCGGCGTCAGCCACGACGTGCTGAACCTGACCGACAACGGTCCGGGCGACAACACGCCGGAATTCACCGTGCCCGAGGGGCATTACTTCTTCATGGGCGACAACCGCGACAATTCGGGCGACTCGCGCTGGCCGGCCGCGGCGGGCGGCGTCGGCATGGTGCCGGCGGATGCGCTGATCGGGCGGGCCGACCGCATCATGTTCTCGTCCGCCGGCAAGTCGCTCTTGTATTTCTGGACCTGGCGCGCCGACCGCTTCTTCAAGGCCGTGGACTAAGGGACATTGCCGCGGCGGCCCCCGCCGTGGCAGGATGAGACATGAAGATTTCCGCCGACCTGCGCGCTTTCTCGGACCGTCTGGGGCATGAATTCTCGCGCCCCGAATTGCTGGTCCGCGCGCTGACGCATGGCTCGATCTCGACGGCAACGCGGCCCGACAACCAGCGGCTGGAGTTCCTGGGCGACCGCGTGCTGGGCCTGACCGTGGCCGAGGCGCTGTTCGCCGCCGACCGCGCCGCGACCGAGGGCCAGCTGGCGCCGCGCTACAACGCGCTGGTCAAGGGCGAGACCTGCGCCGAGGTCGCGCGCGAGATCGGCCTGGGCGAGGTGCTGAAACTGGGCCGCTCGGAGATGATGTCGGGCGGGCGCCGGAAAGAGGCGCTGCTGGCCGATGCGATGGAGGCGGTTCTGGCCGCGATCTATCTCGACGCCGGGCTCGAGGCGGCGCGCGCGGTGATCCTGCGGCTTTGGGCCGACCGGCTGGCGCGGGTCGAGGACGACGCCCGCGACCCCAAGACCGCGCTGCAGGAATGGGCCCAGGCCCAGGGCATGAGCCCGCCGCGCTATGTCCAGACCGCGCGCTCGGGGCCGGACCACGCGCCGGAATTCGAAATCACCGTCCGGCTGGACGACGGCCGCGAGGCCCAGGCCACCGGCAAGGGCACCAAACGCAGCATCGAACAGGCGGCCGCGGCCGTGCTGCTGTCGCAGATCGAAGGGAAGACATGACCGAAACGCGCGCGGGCTTCGTCGCCCTGATCGGCGAGCCGAATGCCGGGAAATCCACCCTGCTGAACCAGATGGTCGGGGCCAAGGTCTCGATCGTGACGCATAAGGTGCAGACCACCCGCGCCCGCATCCGCGGCATCGCCATGCACGGGCCGGCGCAGGTGGTCTTCGTCGATACGCCCGGCATCTTTCGCCCGCGCCGCCGGCTGGACCGCAGCATGGTCAAGGCCGCCTGGGGCGGCGCTGCCGATGCCGACGTGATCCTGCTCTTGATCGAGGCGCATCGCGGGCTGACCGAGGGCGCGCAGGCGATCATCGCGAGCTTGCGCGAACATGCCGGCAAGACTCCGGTCGCGCTGGTCATCAACAAGATCGACCGGGTCAAGGCCGAGGTGCTGCTGGCCCTGTCGCAACAGGTCAACGAGACCTTCCCCTTCGCCCGGACCTTCATGATCTCGGCCGAAAAGGGCTATGGCTGCAACGACCTGATGGATTGGCTGGCGGCCGAAGTGCCCGCCGGGCCCTGGCTTTACCCCGAGGACCAGGTCGCCGACCTGCCGATGCGCATGATCGCCGCCGAGATCACCCGCGAGAAGCTGACCCTGCGCCTGCACGAGGAAATCCCCTATCAGTTGACGGTCGAGACCGAGCGCTGGGAGGAGAAGAAGGACGGCTCGGCCCGCGTCGACCAGATCGTCTATGTCGCCCGCCCCGGCCACAAGGGCATCGTCCTGGGCAAGGGCGGCGAGACCATCAAGGCCGTGGGCCAGGCGGCGCGGGCCGAGCTGGCCGAGTTCATGGGCCGCCCCGTCCACCTGTTCCTGCAGGTCAAGGTGCGCGAGAACTGGCTGGACGAGGCCGAGCGCTACAACGAGATGGGCCTCGACTTCCGCGACGGCGATGCCTGAGGCCGCCGATGCCTGAGGCGAGGCTCGCGGCCGGGATCTGGGTCGCGGCCTATCTGCGCCGGCTGGGGCTGGCCGACATCCCGGCCTATGTCACCCGCCACGGCGACGACACCGCCGGCAGCGTCATGGTGAAATGCGCGACGTTGGACGGGCGGGCCAGCCTCTGGGTCCGGGAATGGGATCTGGAGACCGACCGGCGGGTCTGGATCCGGCTGAACGAGGCGCCCGAGCGCGACATCGACGCCGAGATCGCCCGCAATGCCGGCCGCGACCCCGACCTGTGGGTGATCGAGATCGAGAGCCGCGACGGCAGCACCCTGCTGGACCAGGACGGGCTGGCTTGAATCCTTGGCGGGGGTATTTGGAAAACGGTGAAAGCGCGCCGGGATCGCCCGGGCTCGCGCTTGGCATGGGTATTTGGGGAGCAAAGAAGCCGGGGTTTGGAGCGGTTCCCGGACGGGCCTGGCGTGACGCGGCGATCCCGGCGCGCGAACCGCTAAATCTTGTGGCTTTCCCGTGACATTCCCCGGCTTTGCCCCTATAAGATGCGAGCCCAAGGCAGGATAAGAAGACGATGAGCGAACCCGCCCCGCAGCCCTCGGAATATGGCGCAGATTCCATCAAGGTTCTCAAGGGCCTGGAAGCCGTGCGCAAGCGTCCCGGCATGTATATCGGCGACACCGACGACGGCTCGGGCCTGCATCACATGGTCTATGAGGTCGTGGACAACGGCATCGACGAGGCGCTGGCCGGTCATGCCGATTTCGTCCGCGTCAAGATCCACGCCGACAGCAGCGTTTCCGTGCGCGACAACGGCCGCGGCATCCCGGTCGACCTGCATCCGACCGAGGGGGTTTCGGCGGCCGAAGTCATCATGACCCAGCTGCACGCGGGCGGGAAATTCGACCAGAACAGCTACAAGGTTTCGGGCGGGTTGCACGGCGTCGGCGTCTCGGTGGTCAACGCGCTGTCGGACTGGCTGGAGCTGCGCATCTGGCGCAATGGCAAGGAACATTACGCCCGCTTCGAGAATGGCGACACGGTCGAGCACCTGCGCGTGGTGGGCGATGCCGAGCCGGGCGAAAAGGGCACCGAGGTGCGATTCCTGGCCTCGTCCAAGGAGGACCGGGCGGATGGCACGTTCTCGAATCGCGACTTTGTCTTCAAGACGCTGGAAAACCGGCTGCGGGAGCTGGCCTTCCTGAATTCGGGCGTGCGCATCATCCTGGAGGATGAGCGGCCGGCCGAGCCCCTGCGCACCGAGCTGTTCTACGAAGGCGGCGTGCGCGAGTTCGTGAAGTTCATCGACCGCTCGAAGACCCCGGTCATGGCCGAGCCGATCTTCATCCAAGGCGAGAAGAACGGCATCGGCGTCGAGGTGGCGATGTGGTGGAACGACAGCTATCACGAAACGGTGCTGCCCTTTACCAACAACATTCCGCAGCGCGACGGCGGCACGCATCTGGCCGGCTTCCGCGGCGCGCTGACCCGGGTCATCAACAATTACGCCCAGACCAGCGGCATCGCGAAGAAGGAAAAGGTCGATTTTACCGGCGACGATGCGCGCGAGGGGCTGACCTGCGTGCTGTCGGTGAAGGTGCCGGATCCGAAATTCTCGAGCCAGACCAAGGACAAGCTGGTCTCCTCGGAGGTGCGCCCGGCCGTCGAGGGGCTGGTGAACGAGAAGCTGGCCGAGTGGTTCGAGGAGAACCCCGCCGAGGCGAAGGGCATCGTCGGCAAGATCATCGAGGCCGCCCTGGCCCGCGAGGCGGCGCGCAAGGCGCGCGAGCTGACGCGGCGCAAGACCGCCATGGACGTGGCCAGCCTGCCCGGCAAGCTGGCCGATTGCCAGGAGAAGGACCCGGCGCTGTCGGAACTGTTCATCGTCGAGGGCGACTCGGCCGGCGGCTCCGCGAAGCAGGGACGCTCGCGCCAGAACCAGGCCGTGCTGCCCTTGCGCGGCAAGATCCTGAACGTGGAACGCGCGCGCTTCGACCGCATGCTCAGCAGCGACCAGGTCGGCACACTGATCACCGCGCTGGGGACCGGCATCGGCCGTGATGAGTTCAACCTGGACAAGCTGCGCTATCACAAGATCGTCATCATGACCGATGCCGACGTCGACGGCGCGCATATCCGCACGCTGCTTCTGACCTTCTTCTTCCGGCAGATGCCGGAGCTGATCGAGGCCGGGCATCTCTATATCGCGCAACCGCCGCTCTACAAGGTCGCGCGCGGCCGCTCCGAGGTCTATCTCAAGGACGAGGCGGCGCTGGAGGATTACCTGATCGAGCAGGGCATCGACGGCGCCACGCTGCGGCTGGGCAATGGCGACAGCATCGCCGGGGCCGACCTGGCCCGCGTGGTGGACGAGGCCCGGATCGCGCGCCGCATCCTGCGCGCCTATCCGACGCATTACCCGGCGCATATCACCGAACAGGCCGCCATCGCCGGCGCGCTGGTGCAGGGCCGCGTCGATGCCGATGCGCAGGGCGTGGCCGCGGCCGTCGCCGCGCGGCTGGACATGATCGCCGAGGAATATGAGCGCGGCTGGACCGGCCGCCCGACCCAGGATGCCGGCATCCGCCTGACGCGCCTCTTGCGCGGGGTCGAGGAAAGCCGCACGCTGGACGGGTCGATGCTGCGCAGCGGCGAAAGCCGGCGGCTGGGCGCGATGACGGAAGGGTTGCAGGATATCTATGGCCAGACCGCGCATCTGATCCGCAAGGACCGCGACATCCCGATCCATGGCCCGCTGAGCCTGTTGCAGGCCATCTTCCTGGAGGGCGAAAAGGGCCTGTCGCTGCAACGCTACAAGGGCCTGGGCGAGATGAACCCGGAGCAGCTATGGGAAACCACGCTGGACCCGGCGGCGCGCACCATGCTGCAGGTCCGAATCGAGGATCTGTCCGAGGCCGACGACATCTTCACCAAGCTGATGGGCGATGTCGTCGAGCCGCGTCGCGACTTCATCCAGCAGAACGCCCTGAACGTCGAGAATCTGGACATCTGACCAAATTCCGGCAGTTGCAGGGGACAGGACCGCCAAAGGTTAACGCAACCGGAGATTGATTGTTGCTATCATGCCGCGCATCGTGCGAGACAGTGCCCAATCAGTGCCCCGCGGCTTGCAGCGCGGCGTTAGCGAGACTAGTTCTGGTTCAAATCCGACGCCCGCGAGACTTGCTCCTGTGCCGGGCCTTGTCACATTAGGAGAGATGAATATGCGCGCAGCATACCTGACCGCCCCCCTCGCCGTTCTGGGCGCCTTCGCCGCCAATGCCGGCGGCTACACCCCCCCGGTGGTCGAACCCGAGGTCGTGACACCGATTGTCGAGACCGCTCCGGTCGGCGACTGGGCCGGCGGCTATGCCGGTCTGACCCTGGGCTATGCCTTTGGCGGCGAAGACGCTGTCGGCATCAACTCGCCGGGCGGCCTCGGCGGCACCCCGGACGAGCTGAAGATGAACGGCGTCAACGGCGGCGTGCATGTCGGCTATCGCTGGCAGCGGGATCGCTGGGTGTTCGGCCCCGAGCTGGGCTATGAAGGCGGCAGCATCGAGGACAGCTTCTCGACCAACGGCTACGACGCCGAAGCGAAGGTCAAGAACGTGCTCGCCCTGCGCATGAAGACCGGCTACGAAGTCAGCCCCGGCATGCTGGTCTATGGCATCGCCGGTGTGGCGCGCGCCAAGGTCGACTATTCGGTCGAGGGCACGGGTGGCGCAGGCGCCATCGACCTGAACGACAGCTATTCCAAGACCGGCTACATCGTCGGCCTGGGCGCCGAGAAAAAGCTGAACGACCGCATGTCGGTGACCGGCGAATATGAATTCGCCAACTTCGGCAAGGAAGAGCTGGAAGATGGCCTCGGCGCCTCGACCAACGCCACGGCGAAATTCCACAACGTCAAGCTGGGCCTGAACTTCAAGTTCTGATCCGCACGATCTGATCCGGCTCCACGGACGGGACAGGGTCGCCTTCGGGCGGCCCTTTCTCGTTAGCGCCGCCGCGGCTGGCCGATGGGCAGCGGGATGGCCCGCGGCCCGCAGGCGATGGCCAGCCCGCGCGGCACCAGCGCCTGCACGGCCGCATGGTCATGCGCAAGGCCGCCGGTATAGGCGCCGAAGGCCGGCAGCAGCAGGTGCTGCGGCCCCAGCAGGAAGGCGCGCCGCCGCTCGCCGGCCAGGCGCACGACCGGGTGGAAATGCCCGGAGATATCCGGCCCCGGCCCGGCCTCGTGCCGCAGCGCCACCGGGCCAAGCCGCAGCTCCGCCGCCGCGCGGCCAGGCAGATGCCGCGGCGCGGCCGGGTCGTGGTTGCCATGCAGCCAGACCCACTCCCGCCCGCGCGCCAACGCCAGCAGCGCGCCCGCGACCAGCGGATCCAGCGCCTGCGCCGCTGCCAGGTCGTCGAAACCGTCGCCCAGGCTGACAATGACCTCGGGCGCCAGAGCCGCGATCTCGCCGGCCAGGCGCTCCAGCGTGGCCAGCCCCTCATAGGGCGGCAGCAAGGGGCCGCCGCGCCGGGCCAGGCGCTCGGATTTTCCCAGGTGCAGATCGGCGACGACCAGCCAGCGCCCGCCGGGCCACCACAGCGCACCCGAGCCCCGCGCCTCCAGCGACAGGCCATGGAAATCGAACAGGTATCCGGTCATGCGATGCCTTCCAGCCCGGCCTCGCGCATCAGCGCCTCGGCCTCGATCCGGGCCAGCCGCTCGCGGCCCTCGCCGCGGATCGGCACCCGGCCCATCTCCAACAACAGCGGCGCGGCCAGGGGCGAGACGCGATCGAGCAGCCGGTGCTCGCGCCGGGGCGAGCGCGCCAGCATTTCCTCGATGCGGCCGAAATCGACCAAGCCGCGCCCGGCTTCCTGGGCGGTAACGCGCAGCATCAGGTGGTCGGGGTCGTATTTCCGCAGCGTGTCATAAAGGATGTCGCTGGAAAACGTCGCCTGCCGCCCGGATTTGCGCAGCCCGGGCATATTGCGCTGGATCAGCCCGGCCACGGTCGCGACATTGCGGAAGGTGCGCTTCATCACCGCGTTCTCGCCCAGCCAGTCGCCCAGGCCCGCGCGCAGCCGTTCCGCGTCAAGCAGCGGCGCCGGATCCGCGACCTTGTCCAGCGACCAGACCAGCAGCGCGTAATCGGTCGAGATGAAGCCCAGCGGGCCCAGCCCTTGCTGCTCCATCTCGCGCGTCAGCAGCAGGCCCAGCGTCTGCAGGGCATTGCGCCCGGCAAAGCCATAAAGCGCGAAATGCCACAGCCCGGCATGGGGAAAGCTTTCCGAGAGCAGCAGCCCCGGCTCGGGCAGGCGGCTGACCTCGGCCTGCAAACCCAGCCAGTCGCGGGTATCTGGCGGCAGCGCGGCATGGCGGGCCGGATCACCGATCAGCGCCAGCACCCGATGCGCAAGCTGCGTCGACATGGCCAGCTTGACCCCGGAATAGACCGCGATCTTCGGCTGTCGCGAGGGGTCGGGCGTGACCTCGACCACCATCTCGCGCAGCGCGTCCATGCGCACCACGCGGCCGCCGATCAGGAAGCTGTCGCCCGGCGTCAGGCCGGCGGCAAAAGCCTCCTCGACCTCGCCCAGGGGGGCGCCGCCCCGGCCGCGCAGGCGCACCTTCAGCATCTCGGCCTCGACGATGGTGCCGACATTCATGCGCAAGAGCTTCGCCGCACGCGGGTCGCGCAGGCACCACAGCCCGCCGCGCAGCATCAGCCGCTGCCAGCGGTCATAGGCGCGCAGCGCATAGCCGCCGGTGGCCGCGAAATCCAGGCAGGCGTCGAAATCGGCGCGCGCCAGCTCGCGATAGGGCCCCGCCGTCACCACCTCGGCATAAAGCGCGTCGGCATCGAAGGGCGCGGCGCAGGCGGTCAGCAGCATATGCTGGCAAAGCACGTCCAGCGGCCCCGGCCCGCGCGGCTCGCCGTCCAGGTCGCGTTCGCGCACGGCCTCCAGCGCGGCCACGCATTCGATCTGCTCGAAGCGGTTCGCCGGCACGATCCGCGCCTTCGAGGGCGCGTTATAGCGGTGGTTCGCCCGGCCGATGCGCTGCACCAGCCGCTTGACGTTCTTCGGCGCCCCGACCTGGATCACCAGATCGACCGCGCCCCAGTCGATGCCCAGGTCCAGGCTGCCGGTGGCGACCACGGCGCGCAATTCGCCCGCCGCCATCGCCGCCTCGACGCGGGCGCGCTGCTCGCGCGCCAGGCTGCCGTGATGCAGGCCGATGGGCAGGTTCTCGTCATTCGCGGCCCAGAGCGCCTGGAAGAACAGCTCGGCCTGCGCCCGCGTATTGATGAAGATGATCGTGGTGCGCGCCGATTTCACCGCCGCCAGCACCTCGGGAATGGCGTAATGCCCGCCGCCGCCGGACCAGGGCGCGGGGCGCGCGGTCGGCAGCATGGCGATGTCCGGGTCCGGTCCCGGATCGGCCTCGACGATCTCGACCGGCCCGGCGCCGGTCATGAAGCCGGCCAGCGCCTGCGGATCCTCGACCGTCGCCGACAGCCCGGTCACCCGCAGCCCCGGCGACAGCGCCCGCAGCCGCGCCAGCCCCAGCATCAGCTGGTCGCCGCGCTTGCTTTCGGCCAGGGCGTGCAATTCGTCCAGCACCACCCGGCGCAGCCCGCCAAAGATCGCCGGCGCCTGGGGATAGCTCAGCATCAGGGCCAGGCTCTCGGGCGTGGTCAGCAGGATCTCGGGCGGATCGACGCGCTGCCGGCGCCGCTGCGTCTGGCCGGTGTCGCCGGTGCGGTCCTCGACGCGGATGCCCAGGCCCAGCTCGGCCACCGGCCGCCCCAGGTTGCGGGCAATGTCCGCCGTCAGCGCCTTCAGCGGCGAGACATAAAGCGTATGCAGCCCCTTCCGGCTTTCTCTGTTTTCCAAATACCCATCCGGCCCCGCCACCGGCGCCAGCTCCACCAGCGAGGGCAGGAACCCCGCCAGCGTCTTGCCGCCGCCGGTGGGCGCGATCAGCAGGCTGTCGCCCGGCGCCGCCAGCAGCGCCAGCTGATGCGGGTGCGGCTGCCAGCCCTGCCGCGCGAACCAGTCGTGGAACAGCTCCGGCAGGATCACAGCATCGCCTCGAGCGTTTCCAGCCGGTCCGCCTCGGCCGCGGGCTTGTCCCAGCGGATGCGGCTGATGCGCGGAAAGCGCATCGCCACCCCCGAGCGGTGCCGGGTCGAGCGGTTCAGCCCCTCGAAAGCCACCTCGACCACCAGCTTCGGCGCCAGGGCCCGCACCGGGCCGAAGCGTTCGGTGGTATTGGCGCGCACGAACTTGTCCAGTTCGCGCAGCTCGGCATCGGTGAAGCCGAAATAGGCCTTGCCGACCGGCACCAGCTCGTCGCCCTGCCACAGGCCGAAGGTGAAATCCGAATGAAAGCCCGAGCGCTTGCCATGGCCGCGCTGCGCATAGATCAGCACCGCATCGACCACCATCGGGTCGCGCTTCCACTTGAACCAGGGCCCGCGCGGCCGGCCGGCGACATAGGCCGAATCGCGGCGCTTGATCATCACCCCCTCGATCACCGCGGCCGGAGGATCGGCGCGCAGGGCCGCCAGATCCTCCCAGCTCGCGAAATCCAGCAGCGGCGAGATGTCGATGCCCGGCCCGAAATCCGCCGCCTCCAGCACGGCGCGCCGCAGGGCCAGGGGCTCGGCGCGCAGGTCGCGGCCCTGCCAGATCAGCAGGTCGTAAAGCCGCAGGCCGGCCGGGTGGCTTGCCAGCAGCGCGCGCCCCACCGCCTTGCGGTTCAGCCGCTTCTGCAACTCGCCAAAGGGCGCCACCTCGCCCGCGCGGCGGACCAGCAATTCGCCATCGGCGCTGCCGTCGAAATCCATCGCGTCGATCACGTCGGGAAAGGCATGGGAAATATCCTCTCCCGTCCGGGAATAAAGCCGCTTGACCCCGCCGTCGCTGACCGCCTGCACGCGGATTCCGTCCCATTTCCATTCCGCGACATGCTCGGCCGGGTCCAGCGCGCGAAGCTCGTCCAGATCGGTCGGCGTCGACAGCATCACCGGCCGGAACGGCGCCAGCGCCGCGCTTTCCGGCCGCGCGCCGCCGCCGATCCAGCCGAAAAGCGGCGCATAGGGCGGCGCCAGCCCGTGCCAGACCTCTTCCAGATCGGCGACCGAGGGCGCGCCCATCCCGGCCAGCGCCATGCGCGCCATCCGCGCCGACAGGCCGACGCGCAGATTGCCGGTGGCGAGCTTCAGGAAGGCCAGCCGCTCGGACGGTCCCAGCCGGTCCAGCATCCCGGCGATCGCGCCGGGCAGCCCGGCCTTGCCGGTGGTCTGCAGCAGTTCGACCGCCTGCGACAGCGGCGGGTCGTCCTCGGCGCCCTCGGGCCAGACCAGGGCGATGGTCTCGGCCAGGTCGCCGACGAAATCATAGCTCAGCGCCAGCAGCTGCCCGTCGATGCGCTCGGCCGCCAGCCCCCGCAGCAGCGAGGGCGTGACCCGGCGCAATTCCAGCTCGCCAGTCAGCGCCGCCAGGGCCCAGCCGCGATCCGGGTCCGGCGTGCGTTCCAGGTAATGCTGCACATGCTGCAGCTTCGCATTGCGCGCCGGCGTAAAGGCCAGGCGTTCCAGCAGGGCGGCGAAAGCCTTCATTCCTCGGCCTCGTCCTCATAGCCGACCAGCCGCAGCGGCCGGGCCGGGATCTGCGCCAGCTCGCACCAGCGGATCACGCCGTCCTCGGTGCCATGCGTGACCCAGACCTCGGAGGGGGCCAATTCGGTCAGCGTGCCGGTCAGCATCGGCCAGTCGACATGGTCGCTGATGACCAGGGGCAGCTCGACGCCCCTTTGCCGCGCCCGCGCCCGGACCGTCATCCAGCCCGAGGCGAAGCCCAGCACCGGGTCGCGAAAGCGCTGCACCCAAAGGCTCGCGAAGGCCGAAGGCGGCGCGATGACCAGCTGCGCCGGCACCTCGTCGGCCGTGGCAGGGACCAGTTCGCCCAGATCGACGCCCTGCTGGACGTAATAGTCGCACAGCGTCTTCAGCGCGCCATGGATGGCGATGGGCGCGTCATAGCCCGCCGCGCGCAGCAGCGCGATGACATGCTGCGCCTTGCCCAGGGCATAGGCACCGATCAGATGCGGGCGGTCGGGAAACTCGGCCATGCTGGCCAAGAGCTTCTCGACCTGGGTCGCGGGCTCGGGAAAGCGGAACACCGGCAGGCCGAAGGTCGCCTCGGTCACGAAGATGTCGCAGGGCACGGCTTCGAACGGCGCGCAGGTCGGGTTCGGCTGCCGGGTGTAGTCGCCCGAGACGACGATGCGGCAATCGCCCGAGGTCACCGCGATCTGGCTCGATCCCAGCACATGCCCGGCCGGGTGAAAGCCGACCGAGACGCCGCCAAGCCGCATCTCGCCCGCCGCGACCTGGGTCGAGCCAGCGAAATCCGGCCCCATGCGCAGCCGCATGATGTCCAGCGTCTGCTGGCTCGCCAGCACGGCGCCATGGCCGGCACGGGCGTGGTCGGAATGGCCGTGGGTGATCAGCGCACGCGCGACCGGGCGCAAGGGGTCGATGTGGAAATCGCCCTCGGGGCAGTAAAGCCCGGCCTCGGTCGGCAAAAGGATCGGATCGGCGCGCATGAGCCCAAGATGTAGAACATTTCGTGAAAATCAACCCGGCGCCAGCGGGCGGCCGTGAAAGATCGTCTCCATCGAGAAAACGCCGGTGACACGTTCCAGATCCATGTCGGCGATCAGCCGCTTGTAAAGCTGGTCGTAACCCGCCATGTCGCCGACCACCGCCTTGGCCATATAATCCCACTCGCCGCCGATGCGGTGGAACTCGGTGATCTGCGGCAGGGACTCGATCCGGGCGCGAAAACGCCGCGCCCAGGCGTCGTCGTGATGGCGGGTGCGGACCATGATGAAGACCGTCAGCCCCAGCCCCAGCCGGCCGGCGTCGATGACGGCGCGGCTGCCCTGCAAGACGCCGGCCTCGGTCAGCCGCTGCAACCGGCGCCAGCAGGCATTCTGCGACAGGCCGATGCGCTCGGCCAGTTCGCGCTGCGACAGGCTGGCGTCCTGCTGCAACAGCCGCAGCAGCCGGTTGTCGGTTTCGTCGATTTCGAGAGGTCTTCCGTTCATATGACAACGATATTCGCGGTTTTCGCCAATATCCAGCGGTGATTTTGCAGAAGACCCGGATCAAAATCCGCCAAAAGCGCGAAAGGACCGACCGATGACCCCGTTTGACAGCTATCTTGCCGCCCTGGACCCCGATCCGCTGGCAAGCGTCCATGACGGCATCATCGGCCGCGATGCGGTGGTCCAGGGGCCGTTCGGGCCGCGCCGGATGATCTATGCCGATTACATCGCCTCGGGCCGGGCGCTGCGCCCGCTGGAGGCCTGGATCATGGAGCATGTCCTGCCCTGGTATGCCAACCGCCATACCGAGGCCAGCCATTGCGGCGCCGCCATGACCCGGATGCGCCGTGCGGCGCGGGCGGCGATTGCCGAATGCATCGCCGCCGGGCCGGAGCATGCGGTGGTCTTTGCCGGCACCGGGGCAACGGCGGGGATCAACCGGCTGGTGCATCTGTTCGCCGCGGGGCCCGGCACCACGGTGCTGATCGGGCCCTATGAGCATCACTCAAACATCCTGCCCTGGCGCGAAAGCGGCGCAAGCGTGGTGGAAATTCCCGAGGCCGAGACCGGCGGCCCGGACCTGGACGCCCTGCGCGCGGCGCTGGCGGCCGCGCCCGGCCCGGTGATCGGCGCCTTCTCGGCCGCCTCGAACGTCACCGGGACGCTGACCGATGTGGCCGGTGTGACGGCGATCCTGAAGAGGGCCGGGGCACGCGCGGTCTGGGACTATGCCGGCGGCGCGCCCTATCTGGCGATGGACATGCGCCTCGGCATGGATGCCATCGTGTTCTCGCCGCACAAGTTCATCGGCGGGCCGGGCGCCTCGGGCGTGCTGGTGCTGCGCCGCGATGCGGTCGTGGCCGACCAGCCCAGCCTGCCCGGCGGCGGCACGGTGCGCTTCGTCTCGCCGCATGGTCACGACTATGCCGCGACCGTCGAGGCGCGCGAGGAAGGCGGCACGCCGAACGTGGTCGGCGACATCCGCGCCGCGCTGGCGCTCTTGACCAAGGCGGCGGTGGGCCAGCCGCGCATCGCGGCGCGCAATGCCGAATACCTGGCGCTGGGGCTGGCGCGGCTGGGCGCGCATCCGGGCATCGCCCTGCTGGGCAACCTGGGCGCGCCGCGCCTGCCCTTCTTCAGCTTCCGCATCCGCGACGGGCGCGGCGGCTTCATCCACCAGCAGCTGGCGACGCGGATGCTGTCGGACCTGCATGGCGTGCAGGCGCGCGGCGGCTGCGCCTGCGCCGGGCCCTATGTGCACCGGCTGCTGGGGCTGGATGCGGCGGAATCGGACCGGCTGCGCGCGGCGATCCTGAGGGGCGACGAGATCGAGAAGCCCGGCTTCGTCCGGCTGAACCTGTGCTGGGCCGCCGGCCGAGCCGAGGTCGAGGCGATCCTGGATGCCGTCCGTGACCTGGCCGATCACGCGGGCGATTACCTGGCGCAGTATCGCTGCAACCGCGCCACGGCGATCTTCACCCCGATTGCGGCGGAATAGCCGCGCGGGCGCAGACATAATCCCGCACCAGCGCCACCCGGCGCGGCCGGAAGCTGGCGCCGCCGGGCCGCATCGCCTGGATGCGCGAGACGTGGAAGATGCGGAAATCCTCGCGCAGCTTGCAATGCGCCAGCAGCATGACGTGGTTCTCGCTGTAGCTCAGGCCCAAGGGCCAGATCTCGCGCGTGCTGCGGGCCTCGGCCAGGTCCAGGTAGTCGATCTCGAGGCTGCGTTCCTGCCACAGCGCCTCGCGCAGCAGGGCCATGTCGATCCGCGGCGCCTCGCGCTGGGTGGCGGGGCGGAACAGGCGCATGGTCGCATGCATGGCGTGGCGGCCCTGGCTCTCGGGCAGGGTGGCGACGATGCGGGCCAGGGCGGCCTCGCCCGCCTCGGTCAGCTCGCGGTCGCCCAGGCCGCCCAGGGCCGAGATCGCCAGCAGCAGCGCCTCGATTTCCAGGCGCGAGAAGCTCTGCGGCGGCAGGGCCGGATCCTCGGTCAGGCGATAGCCGACGCCCGCCTCGCCGTCGATCAGCGCGCCGCCGGCGCGCAGCGTGGCGATGTCGCGGTAAAGCTGGCGCAACGACACGCCGGTCTCATGCGCCAGCCGCGCCGCCGTCACCGGGGCCGGCAGGCGGCGCAGCGCATCCATCAGACGCATCAGCCGGTCGGTGCGGGCCATGCTGTCACCTTCTGTCAGGGTTTCCGGGCCATTCTGGCCGCTTCATCGCAGGAGGCCAAGATGCTGACCCTTTACCACGCCCCGCAAAGCCGCTCGTCCAGCGTGATCGTGCTGCTGAAGGAACTCGACGCGCTCGACAAGGTCGAGATCCGCCAGGTCGCGATCCCGCGCCAGGACGGCAGCGGCGGGCGCGATCCGGCAAACCCCCATCCCGAGGGCAAGGTGCCCTTTCTGGTCGAGGGCGGGGACCATGTCCGCGAACGCGGCGCCATCATGCTGTATCTGACCGACCGCTTCCCCGAGGCAGGGCTGGGGCCGTTGCCAGGCGATCCGGCGCGCGGGCGCTATCTGGGCTGGCTCAGCTGGTATCAGGGCGTGCTGGAGCCGGTGGCGATCCTGAACTTCTTCAAGATCGAGCACCCGGCGCTGCAGGCGACCTTCCGCGACTACGACACCGCGATCCAGCGGCTCGAGGAGGTGCTGTCGCGCCAGGACTACCTGCTGGGCGACCGCTTCTCGGCCGCCGACCTGCTGGTCGCCTCGCCCTTCGCCTTCTTCGGCGAGGGCATGCCGCGCCCGCCGGCGGTCGATGCCTGGGTGCGGCGGATTCAGTCGCGTCCCTCGATGGCCTGGGCGCGCGAATTCGACGGTTGAGCCGGAACGGCGCCGGGGATGCGCGCCAGCTGCACCATCAGGATGCCGGCCGCGACGATCCCCGCGCCCAGCACATCCGAGGCGCCGAAGCGTTCGCCCAGCAGGGCGGCGGCGATGGCGACGCCGAAGAGCGGCGACAGGAAGTGGAAGGTCGCCGCCCTGACCGCGCCGACGCGGTTCACCAGCAGGAACCACAGCCAGGTCGCGCCGATGCCGGGCGCGATCACGGTATAGACAAAGGACCAGACCAGGGTGCCGCTCCACAGCACGGGGCGGCCCCATTCCAGCAGCGCGGCCGGGACCAGCAGCGCCGCGGCGCCGACCGCCATTTGCAGGCCGACGATCATCATCATGTTGCGGCTGCCGCCGGCGCCGCGCGCCGCCAGCGTGGCGAAGGTCAGCGCCACCACGCCGCCCAGGCACAGGAGCAGCCCAGGGATGTCGAGCCCGTGGCGCAGCCGCACGCCCATGACCAGCCCCACGCCGATCACGCCGGCGACCAGCCCGGCCACCGCCATCGGCCGCAGCTTTTCGGCGTAGAGCAGCCAGCCCAGGAAGGCGACCAGCAGCGGCATCATCGAGGCGATGATCGCGGCGGCCGAGGCCTCGACATGCTGCATGGCGACCCAGTTCAGGCCCAGATACAGCGCGTTCTGGCACAGGCCGAAGACGATCACCGTGCGCCACTCGGCCCGGCTGAGCCGCCAGTTCTGCCCCATGGCCCAGGCCAGCGGAATCGCCACCAAGGCCGACAGCGCGAAGCGGATCACCAGCGCGGTCAGGGGCGGCGCGGCCAGGACGATGATGCGGGTGGTGGTAAAGGCCGAGGCCCAGACCAGGGCAAAGCCCGTGCCCATCAGGATGGCTTTCAGGTCCATCGCGCTTTCCCCTTGCTGGCTGCCCCCTTGGGCTAGCAGATCAGCGGGCGGGCGCAAGCGCAAGGCGCGGCGCGTACACCGGCCGTGCACAGGACATGCACCGGCGGGGGGAGGCCGGGCATGAGGAAGGGCCGCGCATCACCTGCGCGGCCCCTCATGACGCGAGCGCCAGGGCTCAGGCGTTCACGCTGTCTTTCAGGGCTTTCGCGATGGTGACCTTGACCACCTTGTCGGCGGGCTTCGTCATCATTTCCTGGGTCTGCGGGTTGCGGACCTGGCGTTCGGGACGGGCGCGGCAGGCGACCTTGCCGATGCCCGGCAGGGTGACGGCGCCGCCCTCGGCGACGGTTTTCGACACGACGGCCGACAGCGCATCCAGAGCCGCGGCGGCGGTCTTCTTGTCGCTGCCCATCTCATCGGCCAGGGTGGCGACGAGTTGGGTCTTGGTCATCGGTTTCGAAGCGGCCTGGGCCATGTTCTGTCTCCTCGTTGTTCCCCGTTCGGGAAATTTTCGGACGCCACCTTGGCGGCACGAACGCCGCTACACAAGCTTTTTGCGCGCAGTTCAAGCGTTTTCCTGTGGATTCCGCGGTTGGACGCAGCGAAAAGCCGCGGAAAACGGCCTATCAGAGGAAAGCCGTCTCGTTGAATGACCTCAACTTGCGCGAGTGGATGCGTTCCAGCGGAGTCGCGCGCAGTTTCTCCATCGCCCGGATGCCGATCAGCAGATGGTTCGCGACCTGGGTGCGATAGAAATCCGTGGCCATGCCGGGCAGCTTCAGCTCGCCATGCAGCGGCTTGTCCGAGACGCAGAGCAGCGTGCCATAGGGCACCCGGAAGCGGAAGCCGTTCGCGGCGATGGTGGCGCTTTCCATGTCGAGCGCGACGGCGCGCGACTGCGACAGCCGCTGGACCGGGCCCGACTGGTCGCGCAGCTCCCAGTTGCGGTTGTCGATCGTCGCCACCGTGCCGGTGCGCATGATCGCCTTGAGGTCGTAGCCGTCCAGCTGCGTGACCTCGGCCACCGCCTCTTGCAGCGCCACCTGCACCTCGGCCAGGGCCGGGATCGGCACCCAGACTGGCAGGTCGTCGTCCAGCACGTGATCCTCGCGCAGATAGGCATGGGCCAGCACGAAATCGCCCAGGGACTGCGAGTTGCGCAGCCCGGCACAATGGCCGACCATGAGCCAGGCGTGGGGGCGCAGCACGGCGATATGGTCGGTCGCGGTTTTCGCATTGGACGGCCCGACGCCGATATTGACCAGCGTGATGCCGTCGCCATCCGGGCGTTTCAGGTGATAGGCCGGCATCTGCGGCATCTTGGCGCCGGTGGCGATAATGTCCTCGGGCCGCTCCAGCACCTGGTTGCCCGGCCCGATGAAGGCGGTATAGCCCGATTCCGGGTCGGACAGCGCGCGGCGGGCGAAGGCCTCGAACTCATCGACATAGAACTGGTAGTTGGTGAACATCACGAAATTCTGGAAATGCTCGGGCAGGGTCGCGGTGTAATGCGACAGCCGCGCCAGCGAGTAATCCACCCGCTGCGCCGTGAAGGGCGCGAGCGGCTGGCTGCCGTCCGGGTTCAGACCCGCGGTGCCGTTCACGATGTCGTCGTTCATCGTGTTCAGGTCCGGCACGTCGAACACGTCGCGCAGGGAATAGTTCAGCACGCCTTCCTGCGGCACGTTCAGGTCGCTTTGCGTCGCCACCGCGAAATGCACCGGCATCGGCGTGCCGCTGTCGGTGACCGAGACCGGGACGCCGTGGTTCTTCATCAACAGCCCGATCTGTTCGGTCAGGTAGCCGCGGAACAGGTCGGGCCGGGTGATCGAGGTGGCATAGACCCCGGGCAGCGCGACATGGCCGAAGGACAGCCGCGAATCCGTCTTGGAATGCACCGGCACCTGCAGCCGCAGTTCGGGGTAGAAGGCGCGATAGCGCGCCTGCGGCCGGGCGCCCTGCAGGGTGGCGACAAAGCGTTCCAGCAGGAAATGCGAGGCGCGTTCGTAAAGTTCGATCAGCCGCGCCACGGCGGCGGCGGGGTCGTCGAAAGACTGCCGCTCGGCGGGTTCGGGCGTTTCCAGGGGAAGGGTCCGGCGGTCGGTCGTCATGCGCGCTCTCCAATTTGGCGCCAGAGTGCCAGCGCGCCCCGCCACTGGCAAGCGGCTGGCCCAGTGCCTATCTGGGGAGGCAAAGGAGTGATCCGCATGGAATTTTCCGTTCTCGATCTTGCCGTCGTCACCGAGGGCGCGGACGCCCGGCAGGCCATCGCCAATTCGGTCGCGCTGGCCCAGGCCGCCGAGGGCTGGGGCTATCACCGCTTCTGGCTGGCCGAGCATCACAACATGCCCGGCATCGCCAGTGCCGCGACCGCGGTGCTGATCGGCCATGTCGCCGGGCATACGCAGACGATCCGCGTCGGCGCCGGCGGCGTCATGCTGCCCAATCACGCGCCGCTGGCGATTGCCGAACAATTCGGCACCTTGGCGACGATCCATGGCGACCGCATCGACCTGGGCCTGGGCCGCGCGCCGGGCGGCGACGGGGCGGTGATGCACGCGCTGCGCCGGGGGATGCAGCGCAACGACGATTTCCCGAACGACGTGGTCGAGCTGCTGCGCTATCTGGGCCCGCCGCGCCCCGGCGCCCCGGTCGCCGCCCATCCGGGCGAGGGCACCAATGTGCCGGTCTGGATCCTGGGCTCGTCGCTTTACGGCGCCAGCCTCGCCGCGGTGCTGGGCCTGCCCTATGCCTTCGCCAGCCATTTCGCGCCCGGCGACCTGGAGCAGGCGGTCGGGCTTTACCGCGAGCGGTTCGAGGCGACCGAATTCGGCACCCGCCCGCGCTTCATGCTGGCGGTGAACGTCATCGCCGCCGACACCGACGCCGAGGCACAGCGCCTGCGCAGCAGCCAGATGATTTCCTTTGCCCGGCTGCGCAGCGGCATGCCGGGGCTGCTGCCGCCGCCGGTCGACGACATCCATGACGCGGTGTCGGCCGCGGTGCTGCCGATGGTCGAGCACGCGCTGTCGGTCAGCGCCGTCGGCGCGCCCGAGACGGTCGCCAGGCAGCTCGACGCGCTGATCGCGACATACCGCCCGGACGAGCTGATCCTGGTCGGCAACATCTACGACCAGGCGGCGCGGCACCGTTCCTTTGCCATCGCGGCCGAGATCCTGCGGGGCCGGGCGTGAGGGCGCTGGTTTTCGGCCACGGCTATTCCGCCGGCTTCCTGACGCCGCTGCTCGTGGCCGAGAGCTGGCAGGTCACCGGCACCACGCGCGGCAATCCGGCGCGCGTGGCGGCGGCGGGGGCGGCGCCGCTGCTCTGGCCCGGCGACGATGCGGCCGTGCGGCAGGAGATCGCGGCGGCCGATGCGATCCTGGTCTCGGTCGGGCCGGAGGGTGGCGCGGACCCGGTGCTGGCGGCGTTCGGCGCCGAGATCGGTCGCGCGCAGCCGCGCTGGCTGGGCTATCTGTCCACCACCGGGGTCTATGGCGACCGGGACGGCGGCTGGGTCGATGAGGACAGCCCCTGCACCCCCACGACCCGGCGCGGGCGCGAGCGGGTCGCGGCCGAACAGGGCTGGCAGCGGCTGGCGGCGGAACACGGGTTGCCCCTGCACATCTTTCGCCTGGCCGGGATCTATGGCCCGGGGCGCGGGCCCTTCGCCAAGCTGCGCGCCGGCACGGCGCGGCGCATCGTCAAGCCGGGCCAGGTGTTTTCCCGCATCCATGCCGAGGACATCGCGCGGGTGCTGCTGGCCTCGATCAAGGCGCCCTGCCCCGGCGCGGTCTACAATGTCTGCGACGACGACCCGGCCCCGCCCGAGGCGGTGATCGGCCATGCCGCCGACCTGCTGGGCCTGCCCCTGCCCCCGGCCGAGGATTTCGCCACGGCCGCGATGACGCCGATGGCGCGCAGCTTCTATGCCGAAAGCAAGCGCGTGGCGAACGACCGCATCAAGCGCGAGCTGGGCGTCGCGCTGCGCTATCCCGACTATCGCGCCGGGCTGGCGGCGCTGGCCCGGGCCGAGGGGCTGATCTAGGGCGCGATCGAGCAGCAGCCGGTCAGCATGCGCGACGGCTGGTCCTGCCCGTCCAGGATCACCGTGACCGCCAGCGCGAAGCCGCGGTCCGACATGCCGTCCGAACATTGCCGGGGCTGCATCACCGCGGTCAGCCGGCCCTTGTCGTCGCCGGCGATCATGCCGCGCATCGGCTCGCCCTCGATGCCGCGGTCCATGACCTTGCGCAGCGACAGCGGGCGCTCGGGCTGGTCGGGCTCGCTGAACACCAGGCCCTTCTCGACGGTCTTGAAGGACCAGAAGGGCTCGGTGCCGCTGCATTGCAGGGTCAGCGGCAGGGCGTTCGGCTTCCAGGCCGAGGGCTGCGGCTTCAGGAAGCGCAGCGCCACCCAGCCGGTGGTTTCGCCGACATTGACCCGGCCCCATTTGCCCGAGCCGTCATGGGCCAGCAGCTCGACCCCCTTGGCGGTCGAGGGCAGCGTGCCGACGATCCTGGCCTTGCCATCCGGCGCCTCGCGCACGTTCAGCGTGTCCCAGGTTTCCACCACGGTCACGTCGAAGAGATTCGGCAGATAGTCCTCGGCCATGGCCGCCGCCGGAGCCGCCAGCGCCAGGCCGGCCAGAAGGGTCGTCAACAGGTTCATCGGGCACCGTGTCGGTTCAGGTCACATCGAAGAAATTAGCATCGATCGAGCGCAGGACATA
This sequence comes from Paracoccus sp. N5, assembly GCF_000371965.1. Lineage (NCBI taxonomy): Bacteria > Pseudomonadati > Pseudomonadota > Alphaproteobacteria > Rhodobacterales > Paracoccaceae > Paracoccus > Paracoccus sp. N5. Next base: position 968,926 of record NZ_AQUO01000001.1, read on the forward strand.
GGTCTTGTCGATGCGCACGCCGACGCCGTGGTCGATCATCAGCCGCGCCAGCCGGGCGCCGTCGATCAGCACCACCCGCTGCTGGACGCGGCGGACGTAGTCCCGCGCGTCCTTGGAAAAGGACGAGGTGGTGACGAAAACGCCCTTGGTGGCGCTTTCGCCGGTCATCGAGCCGATGAAGGCCTGAAGCGCCGGGCGGCCGATGGTATTGTCGGGCGCGTAACGCTTGGCCTGGATATAGACGGCGTCGAGGCCGAGCTTGTCCTCGTTCACCACGCCGTCGATGCCGCCGTCGCCGGATTTGCCGATGGCCTGCCCCATCTCGGCCCGGCCATCGCCATAGCCCATGGCGAGCAGCAGTTCGACGATCAGACGCTCGAAGCGGGCGGGGGTGAGGGAGAGAACCTGTTCCAGCAGGTCTTCGGCAAGTGCCGAGTCGATCTCGGAAAATGCCGACTCCATGGCCTCTTCGGGCGTGGTATTTCCACTCTCAGCAGGTGTCTTTGCCACCGTCGCGACCAGCGTCTCGCCTCCATTGCGGCTTGAGTTCAGCCACGCTTGGAATTCGGGATATTGGAGCAAGTCGTTCTTGCTGATCTTCTTTGGATTGCGGCCAAGGAGTTCACGCCCCCGCGGTGTCACGGCGTAGCGTGCGCGACCGATCTTTTCGACAAGACCAGCCTTGACCAGATAGGTTCGTGCCCATCCGGCCCGATCAGCCACATAGGCCTTGCCGCTGGGCAGCAACCGCTCCATCTGCTCGTCGGACAAGGAGAAATACTTCTGCAAATCGGGCAGTGCCTGATCCAGACGCTCTCTTTGCTCACCGATCAGCGATAAGACCGGCAGCATGAAATCCTGATAGTTCGGCAGATCAGCCCCGCTCACGCCCGCTTTTCCCCGATCCGGGCGACACCCAGCACCTCGAGCACCTTGGCCTCGATGTCGGGCGCCGACATGCGGGCGCAGCGATACATGGCCTCGGGGCTGGCGTGGTCGATGAAGGTGTCGGGCAGCACCATCTGGCGGAAGCGCAAGCCGCCGTCGAACACGCCCTCGTCGGACAGCAGCTGCGCCACCAGCGAGCCGAAGCCGCCGACCGCGCCCTCTTCGATGGTGATCAGCGCCTCATGCGTGCGGGCCAGGCGCAGGATCGTCTCGCGGTCCAGCGGCTTGGCAAAGCGCGCATCGACCACCGTCGGCGCGACGCCGCGCGCCGCCAGCGATTCGCGGGCGCGCATCACCTCGGCCAGGCGGGTGCCGAAGGACAGGATCGCGACGCGCTTGCCCTCGCAGATCACCCGGGCCTTGCCGATCTCGAGCGGAATGCCGCGCTCGGGCATCTCGACGCCCATGCCCTCGCCGCGCGGATAGCGGAAGGCGATGGGGCCTTCGTCATGCGCGGCGGCGGTGGCGACCATATGCACCAGCTCGGCCTCGTCGGCGGCGGCCATCACCACGAAACCGGGGAGGTTCGCGAGGAAGGCAATGTCATAGGCGCCGGCATGGGTCGCGCCATCGGCGCCGACCAGCCCGGCGCGGTCGATGGCAAAGCGCACGGCCAAGCGCTGGATCGCCACGTCATGCACCACCTGGTCGTAACCACGCTGCAAAAAAGTCGAGTAGAGCGCGCAGAAGGGTTTCATCCCGCCCGCCGCCAGCCCGGCCGCGAAGGTCACGGCATGTTGTTCCGCAATGCCCACGTCGAAGCAACGGCGCGGGAAACGCTCGGCGAACAGGTTCAGCCCGGTGCCGTCCGGCATCGCCGCCGTCACGGCGACGATCTTGTCGTCGCGGCTGGCCTGGTCGACCAGGGCGCGGGCAAAGACCGAGGTATAGCTGGGCGCATTCGATTTCGCCTTGGCCTGGGTGCCGGTCGCCACGTCGAATTTCGCCGTGGCATGGCCCTTGTCGGCGGCGCGCTCGGCCGGGGCATAGCCCTTGCCCTTCCGGGTCACGGCGTGGATCAGCACCGGCCCGTCGGCGCGGGCCTTGACCGTGCGCAGAAGCGGCAGCAGCTGGTCGAGGTCATGGCCGTCGACCGGGCCGATATAGGAAAAGCCCAGCTCCTCGAACAGGGTGCCGCCGACGGTCATGCCCTTCAGCATTTCCTTGGCACGCTTGGCGCCTTCCTGCATCGGGCCGGGCAGCAGGCTGACGGCGCCCTTGGCCGCGGCCTTGAGATCCTGGAACGGGCCGCGGGTATAGAGCCGGGTCAGATAGGTCGAAAGCGCCCCGGTCGGGGGCGCGATGGACATCTCGTTGTCGTTCAGGATCACGAACAGCCGCTTGCCGAGGTGGCCGGCGTTGTTCAGCGCCTCGAAGGCCATGCCGGCGCTCATGGCGCCGTCGCCGATCACCGCCACGGCATCGCCGGGATCGCCGCCCAGTTCGCGCGCCATGGCAAAGCCCACGGCCGCGCTGATCGAGGTGGAGGAATGCCCGGCCCCGAATGGGTCATAGGCGCTTTCGCTGCGCTTGGTGAAGCCGGACAACCCGCCCTCGGTCCGCAGGGTGCGGATGCGGTCGCGGCGCCCGGTCAGGATCTTGTGCGGATAGCACTGATGGCCCACGTCCCAGATGATCTTGTCGCGCGGCGCGTCAAAGACGGCATGCAGCGCCACGGTCAGCTCGACCACGCCGAGGCCCGCGCCCAGGTGGCCGCCGGTGACCGAGACCGCGCTGATCGTCTCGGCGCGCAATTCCTCGGCCAGCTGCCGCAATTCGCGATCCGTCAGCGCCTTCAGGTCCGAAGGCAGGGTCACCCGGTCCAGAACCGGAGTCGCGGGGCGGTGGTCGTCTTGGGTCATGGCTTGCCCCTTTCCGGGCGGGCTTCAGGCGTCGCGTTCGATAACGAAACGCGCGAGCTGTCGCAAGTTTCCGGCGAGCTCGCCATAGGGGTCCAGCGCCGCCTCGGCATGGCGCGCCAGCTTGCGGGCCTTGTCGCGCGCGCCCTCGAGGCCCAAGAGCGACACGAAGGTCGCCTTGTTGGCGGCGGAATCCTTGCCGGTGCGCTTGCCGGTCTCTTCCTCGTTGCCGGTCACGTCCAGGATGTCGTCCTGGATCTGGAAGGCCAGGCCCAGGTTCTTGGCATAGTCCGCCAGCGGCGCCGCATCCTCGCCCGCCATCACCGCCCCCGCCGTGGCCGAGAACTGGATCAGCGCGCCGGTCTTGGCGCCCTGCAACCGCTTGATCGCGACGATGTCCAGGGGCTCCAGCGCGGTCTCGGCGGCGATGTCCAGCGCCTGGCCCCAGACCATGCCGCGCGCGCCGATGGCCTCGGACAGGCCGCGCACCAGCGCCAGCCGCACCTCGGCCGAGCCGACCGCCGGATCGGTCAACAGCCCGAAGGCCAGCGATTGCAGTGCGTCGCCGGCCAGGATCGCCGTCGCCTCGGACCATTGCACATGCACGGTGGGCAGGCCGCGGCGCAGGTCGTCGTCATCCATCGCCGGCAGGTCGTCATGGACCAGGCTATAGGCATGCAGCGCCTCGACCGCCGCCGCCACCGGCAGCGATTCCCGGTCGCGCAGGCCGAACAGCCGGGCCGATTCCATCACCAGAAGCGCCCGGACGCGCTTGCCGCCGATGCAGGCATAGCGCATCGCATCGGCCAGGTCGCCCGAGGGCAGGCCGGCCATGGCCTCTTGCAGCGCGGCCTGGACCTGCGCCTTCACATCCTCGAGCCGGTCCTGCATCACAGCCCCTCGACCGGCACGGTCCCGGTGGGCTGGCCGCCGGCGGCCAGGGTGATCTTCTCGACCCGCTCCTCGGCGGCGCGCAGCACCTTGTCGCAATGCGCGCGCAGCTTGGCGCCGCGTTCGTAAAGCGCGATGGATTCCTCCAAGGTCGCCTCGCCATGCTCCAGCCGGCCGACCGTGGCCTCAAGCTCCTTCATCGCCTCTTCAAAGGACATCATCTCGATCTCGGTCACGCGGCGGTCTCCCTCAGCACTGCGACATGGGCACGCGCCGAGCGGCCCAAAGCGCCGAGATCATAGCCGCCTTCCAGCGCAGACACCACCGGGGCCGAACAGGCGGCGGCGGTATCGCAGATCATCCGGGTAATGGCGGTGAAATCGCTCTCGTCCCACATGAGCCCGGCCAGCGGATCCTCGGCATGGGCATCGAAGCCGGCCGAGACCAGGATCAGCTGCGGCCGCCAGGCCTCGACCCGGGCACACAGGCTGCGCCAGATCGCGCGCGCCGCATCGCCGCCGCTGCCGGCGGCCAGCGGCACATTCGCCACCTGGCCATGCGCCCCGGTCTCCGAGGCGGCCCCGGTGCCGGGGTAAAGCGGCGACTGGTGGGTCGAGACGAACAGCGCCCGCGCCTCGTCCCACAGCACGTCCTGGGTGCCGTTGCCGTGATGCACGTCGAAATCCAGCACCGCCACGCGGTCCAGCCCGTGATGCTCCAGCGCCCGCTTCGCCCCGATCGCGACCGAGGACAGGATGCAGAAGCCCATCGGCTTCATGCGCTCGGCATGATGGCCGGGCGGACGCATGGCGATGAAGGCATTGGGCGCCTGGCCCGCCAGCACGGCATCGACGGCGGCGCAGACCCCGCCCGCGGCATGGCGCGCCGCCAGCAGGCTGCCCGGCGCCAGATAGGTGTCCGAATCCAGCATCGCCCAGCCCTCGGCCGGCTGCTTGCGGCGCAGCATGGCCAGGTATTCCGGCGGATGCGCGCGCAGCAGGTCGGCCTCGGCCGCCTCCGGTGCCGTGCGCCGCTCCAGTTCCAGCCCGTCCAGGGCCGCCAGGACCGCATCCAGCCGCGCCACCTGCTCGGGGTGGCTGGGCGGCGTCACATGCGCCTGTCCCGAGGCATGGGTGTAAAGCAATGTCATCGGCCAAGGATTATGGGCCGCCCCCCGCCCCGGCAAGCAAATCTTCCGCGACCTGCCGAAATCGACGCCCCGGGGTTGAACCGCGGCCCCCGGGACTTGTTCTCTTTTGTGCAAATATCCTCGGGGGTCCGGGGGTCCGAGGACCCCCGGCGCGACGGCGAAGGATCAGGCCGTCAGCCGCTGCCCGTCATGCCCGGCGATGCGCAATTCGACCAGCGTGCCCTCGGGCATGTCGCGGTCGAAGGCGACCTCGGTGAAATGCTCGGTCCGGCCCAGGCGCGGCCCCTCGGTCAGCACCATGCGGCTCTGCCCGATCTCGCCCGCCAGATGCCGCAGCAGCGCCGCGTCACCCGCGGCCCGCAGCCGGGCGGCACGCTCCTTGATCGCCGGTCCCGGCACGCGCGGCATCCGCGCCGCCGGCGTGCCCTTCCTCGCCGAATAGGGAAACACATGCAGGAAGGTCAGGCCGCAATCGCCGACCAGCTTCAGGCTGTTCTCGAACATCGCCTCGGTCTCGGTCGGGAAGCCGGCGATGATGTCGGCGCCGAAGACGATGCCCGGCCGCAGCTTGCGGGCATCCTCGCAGAAGCGGATGGCGTCGTCGCGCAGGTGCCGGCGCTTCATCCGCTTCAGGATCATGTCGTCGCCGGCCTGCAGGGACAGGTGCAGATGCGGCATCAGCCGCGGCTCCGAGGCGATGGCCAGCATCAGGTTCTCATCCGCCTCGATCGAATCGATGCTGGAAATCCGCAGCCGCGGCAGGTCCGGCACCAGCCGCAGGATGCGCATCACCAGATCGCCCAGCCGCGGCGTCCCCGGCAGGTCCGCCCCCCATGAGGTCAGGTCCACCCCGGTCAGCACCACCTCGTTGAAGCCGCGATCCCGCAGCCGCCTGATCTGGTCCACCACCACCCCCGCCGGCACGGAACGTGAATTGCCGCGGCCATAGGGGATGATGCAAAAGGTGCAGCGATGGTCGCAGCCGTTCTGCACCTGCACATAGGCCCGGTGCCGGCCGAAGCCGTCGATCAGGTGGCCGGCGGTTTCCTTGACCGACATGATGTCGTCGACCTGCACCTTCTCGGTCTTGCCGATCAGGTCGGGGGCCTGCATCCGCTGCCAGGTCTCGGGCAGCATCTTTTCATGGTTGCCGATGACCCGGCTGACCTCGGCCATGGCGGCGAAGGTCTCGGGCTCGGTCTGGGCCGCGCAGCCGGTGACGATGACCGGGGCGCCGGGGTTCTCGCGCGCCAGCCGGCGGATTTCCTGCCGCGCCTTGCGCACCGCCTCGGCCGTCACCGCGCAGGTGTTCACGATCACCGCCCCGCCCAGCCCGGCGGCCTCGGCCATCTCGCGCATCGCCTCGGTCTCATAGGCGTTCAGCCGGCAGCCAAGGGTCGCGAACACGGGCGCCTTCAGATCCTTCATCCGCGCCAGACCCCGTCGAAGACATGCGCGGTCGGGCCGGTCATCCAGACCCCGTCCTCGCGCCAGTCGATTTCCAGCTGCCCGCCGGGGACGTTCACCCTGACCCGCCGCCCGGTCAACCCGCGCCGCGCCGCCGCCACCACCGCCGCGCAGGAACAGGACCCCGAGGCCAGGGTGATGCCGGTGCCGCGTTCCCAGATGCGCAGGATGATCTCGCTGTCCGAGACGACCTGCACGAGCTCGACATTGGCGCGCTGCGGGTAAAGCGGATGATGCTCATGCGCCGGGCCGAAACGGTCCAGCTCGACCGCCGCCGCGTCGGGCACGAAGAAGGTCATGTGCGGATTGCCCATGCCGGTCGCCACCGGATTGCCCTCGACGGGCAGGTGCAGCGTATCGACATCCTCGGCCAGCGGGATCCGCGCCCAGTCCAGCACCGGGGCGCCCATGTTGACGCGGGTCAGGCGGTTGCCCGCATCCTCGGCCGCAAGCACGGCATGGTCGGTGGCCAGCCGCAGCGCCGAGGCGCCCGATTCGTCCATCAGGAAACGCGCGACGCAGCGCGTGGCATTGCCGCAGGCTGCCGAGCGCGAGCCGTCCGCATTGAAGAACACCAGCCGCGCATCGGCATTCTCGCCGGGCAGGATGACGGCCAGCTGGTCGAAGCCGACGCCGCGGTGGCGGTCGGCCATGGCGGCGACGGTCGCGGCATCGGGCAGCGCGCCGGTGCGGCGGCCGTCGACGACCACGAAATCATTGCCGAGCCCGTGCATCTTCATGAAGGGCCGAGAGGTGCCCAGTCCGGGGTTTTGCTGGTGTTCCATGCAGCCCCTTTACGCCCGCCGCGAAGTTTTTGCCAGAGGCGGCGTTTTTTCCGCTTGACCCTGTCAGCCGCCGACCGTAGTTAGCCCCCCGTGCGATGGGCCCGTAGCTCAGTTGGTAGAGCAACTGACTTTTAATCAGTGGGTCACAGGTTCGAATCCTGTCGGGCTCACCACTGAACTTCCTTACATGACAAGCGGTTACGAGAAACTGCCTGCGAGGCGGTTTTAGCGCCAACAAGGCGTCAGCGGATAGCCAGCGGGCATTTTCACGGTGATGCCCTGGCGGTAGATTCGAGCCAGCGCGCCGCGCGCCAACCGGCGGCAATGGCCTCGGCCTCATCGCAAAACCAGCGCTCGCCTCTGCTTAGGCCGGCGACCAGGGCGTGTGATAGATTCGTTCGCCCTTTTTGGAGATGCTGCTCTTGATCGGGCAGCCATCGCCCAGCGGTCGCGGAAGGCATTGCCTCGATGGATTACAGCCCATGCGTCAACCGGACCACGCGGACGATGGCGCGTCGGGCCGCGACGACGGCCGGTTCCCGGATAGAAGCGGTTTGCGATTCGGCCCCTCCGAGCGCGCAGGGCTGGTCGGCCGACCGCAGCCACGCCGCCGTCAGAACGCCTTGAAGGTCATCGTGGTCAGCGTGCGCACGATGTCCGGGATGTCGAACAGGTTTTCCGACAGGAAATGGCCCACGTCCTTGTCCTCGGGGACATAGATCTTGGCCAGCAGGTCGTATTCGCCCGAGGTCGAGTAAAGCTCGCTGACGATCTCGCGGTCATAGATCGCGTCGGCGACCTCGTAGGTCTTGCCGGGGGTGCAACGGAACTGGACGAAAACCGGGCGCATGAGCGGGCCTCCTGACTTCTGCGGCGGCAGGTTAGACCGCGGGCGCCGCGCGGGTCCAGTCCCCGCGGCGCAGGCCCAGCCAGAAACGCCGCATCAGCAGCACCGCCGCGAAGCTGAGCCCGGCAACCAGCCCCAGCCACAGCCCCGCCGGCCCCAGACCGGCCGGGAAGGCCAGGCCCCAGGCGACCGGGATGCCGACCAGCCAATAGCTGATGCCGGCGATGACCATGGGCACGCGGGTGTCCTGCACGCCGCGCAAGAGACCCAGCCCGATCACCTGCATCGCGTCCATCAGCTGGAACAGCCCGGCATAGAACAGCAGCCCCGCCGCCAGCGCGACGATGGCCGGCGTCTCGGGGTGGGTGGCGTCGAGGTAGAGCCCGACCAGCTGGCGCGGGAAGAGCTCGAAAGCCGCCACCGCCATCAGCGCCCAGACGATCGAGACCGCGGTCACCGTCGCCGCCGCGTCGCGCATGAAGGCCGCGTCGCCGCGCCCCTTGGCCTGGCCCACGCGCACGGTCGCGGCATTGGACATGCCGAGATGCAGCATGAAGGTCAGCGAGGCGAGTTGCAGCGCGATGCCATGCGCCGCAAGCTCGCGCGTGCCGATCCAGCCCATCATCACGTTCGAGCCGACGAAGAGCCCGCCCTCGGCCACCATGGTCAGGCCGATGGGCATGCCCAGCAGGAAGACCTGGCGCATGGCCACCCAGTCCGGGCGCCAGAAACGCTGGAACAGGTGGTATTTGCGGGCGGCGGGCAGCCAGGCCGCATAGGCGACGATGGCGAGAAGCTGGCTGAACTGTACGATCACGGCAGCGATGGCGGCGCCGCGCACGCCAAGCTCGGGCGCGCCGAGGTTGCCGAAGATCAGCACCCAGTTCAGCGCGATGACCAGCGGCAGGCCGGCCAGCGTGATCCACAGCACCACCTGCGTGCGCTCCATCGCGGCGAGATAGCTGTTCAGCGTCAGCTGGCACAGCACGGCGATGAGCCCGATGCCCTCGATGCGCAGATAGTCCTGGCCCAGCCGGGCCACCTCGGGCGCCTGGCCCAGGGCCAGCAGGATGGGGCCGGAATGCCACAGGGCGGGCAGCATCAGCACCGCGAAGACGATCGAGAGCCACAGCGCCATGCGGGCGGCGCGGCGCACCTCGACCTCGTCGCCGCGGGCGATGGCGGCGGCGATCAGGCCCATGACACCGATGCCGAAGCCCATGCCCAGGAAGAACAGGATGTTGAAGAAGCTGACCGCGATCACCAGCGCCGCCAGCTCGGTCACGCCATACCAACCCATCATCACCGTATCGGCGACATGGATCGCCATGCGCGCGAGATGGCTGCCGACCAGCGGCAGACCCAGCGCCAGGGTGGCGCGCAGATGCGGGGCGTAACGGGCAAGAGTCATGCCTCTGCCTTATCTCTGGGCAGTCGGGGCGGCAAGATGTCTGGACATATTTGCCGCGACGGCAGGTTGGGCCGGATCCCCGCCGGCCGTCAGGGCCGGATCTCGACCTCGGTGCCGATGGCGGCATGGGCGAAGATCTCCTCGATCTCGGCATTGGTGACGGCGATGCAGCCGGCGGTCCAGTCGCCCTTGACCTTGTAGCCGTCGGGCACCTGGTTCGGCTGGCCGTGGATCATGATGTCGCCGCCCGGGTCGTAGCCGCCGCGCCGCGCCGCCGCGCGGTGGTGCGCGCGTGGATAGTCGAGGCCCAGCGACAGGTGATAGGCGCTTTGCCGGTTCAGCCGGTCGATGCGGAAGATGCCCTCGGGGGTGCGGCCGTCGCCCTGGCGGCTCTTGTCGCCCTCGGGCGCGAAACCCAGCGCGATGCGGAAGCGGCGCGGCCCGCCCTGGCGCTGCCAGACGGTCATGCGGCGGGCGGATTTCTCGACCAGGATGCGCTCGACGGGCGAGGCGATGGGCGCCTCGGGCCGCGCGGGCGGGCGCGGCAAGACCGGCGGCAGCCTGGGCAGGCGCCATTCCGGCAACCGCCAGTCCGGCAGACGCGGCCAGTGCCAGCCCTGCGCCGGCGGCGGCACCGGCGGCGGCGCGGGCTGCGGCGCCCAAAGCGTCCACAGCCCCCAGACCAGCGCCGCCAGGCACAGCGCCGAGAAAAGCCCGCCCAGCCGTTTCATTGCAGGTCGCGGAACGCCTCTTGCAGCCGCGCCACCGCCTCGGTCACCCGGGCGCGCGGCGTGGCGAGGTTGAAGCGCAGGAAGTCCTCGCCCCCGCTGCCGAAACTGCCGCCGTGGTTGGCGGCGATGCGGGCGCCCTGTTCGACCCGACGGGTGAACTCGGCCCGCTCCATGCCGGTGCCCGAGAAATCGACCCAGGCGAGATAGGTCGCCTGCAGGGGCATCGAGCGCAGCCCCGGAATCGCCGCCATGCCCGCGTCGAAGATGCGCCGGTTGCCGTCGAGGTAAGCCACCAGCGCATCGACCCAGGCCGCCCCCTCGGGCGAATAGGCGGCGGCGACCATGCCGATGCCGAAGAGCCCGGGCGAGATCCCCAGCGCCATCATCCGGCCTTGCAGCCGCTTGCGCAGCGCCTCGTCGGCGACGATGATATTGCCGATATGGGCGCCGGCGATGTTGAAACTCTTGGTCGCCGCCGTCAGCGTCACCAGCCGCGGCGCGATCCCGGGCGCCGCCTTGGCCATGACCGTGTGGCGCGGCGCGCCGGGCATCACCAGGTCGTGGTGGATCTCGTCCGAGACCAGGATCAGGTCATGCGCGGTGCAGAAATCGGCGACCTGGCGCAGCTCTTCGGGCGACCAGACCCGGCCGCCGGGATTGTGCGGCGAACACAGGATCAGCATGCGCTCGCGCCCGGTCAGCTGGCGGGCCCAGCCGTCCCAGTCCATGCGGTATTGGCCGTCCTCGATGGCCAGCGGGAATTCCGCCACCTCGCGGCCCGAGGCGCGGATCACCCGGGCAAAGGCGTGATAGACCGGCGTCATCACGATCACCCGGTCGCCGGGCTCGGTGAAGGCATCGACGCAGATCGCGGTGCCGTTGACCAGCCCGTGCGCGGTCAGGATCCAGTCCGGCTCGATCGCCCAGCCGTGCCGGTTCGCCATCCACCAGCGGATCGCCTGCAGATAGGCCGGGTTCGCGCCGGGATAGCCATAGACGCCATGCGCCGCCATCCGCTCGACCGCGCGCTGGACCGAGGCCGGCGGGCGGAAGTCCATGTCCGCGACCCACATGGCGATGCCGCCCTTCGGCGAAACGCCATAGCTCGCCTGCATGTCGTCCCATTTCGAACAGGCGGTGCCGGTGCGGTCGATGATCTCGTCGAAATCGGGCTGGGCCATGGTCCCTCTCATTTTCAATGCCCGGCCACCATAGCGCGTTGTTGCGCAAGGCCAAGGCTTGCCCTAGATCACGGTCATGACATTGCGCAGCATCATCCTTCACCCCGATCCGCGCCTGAAAAAGCCGTGCGAGCCCGTGGCCCGCATCACGCCCGAGATCGAGACCCTGGCCGCCGACATGCTGGCCACCATGTATGACGCGCCGGGCGTGGGCCTGGCGGCGCCGCAGGTGGGCGTGCTGTCGCGGCTTTATGTCATGGATTGCAACAAGGATCCCGAGGCCGCGCCGCAACCCGTCGTGATGCTGAACCCCGAGATCACCTGGCGTTCCGAGGCGCTGAACACCTATGAAGAGGGCTGCCTGTCGATCCCCGACCATTACGCCGACGTGACGCGACCGGCCCAGGTGCGGGTGCGCTGGCTGGGCCTGGACGGCAAGACGCAGGAGCGCGAGTTCGACGGGCTCTGGGCCACCTGCGCCCAGCACGAGATCGACCATCTCGACGGCAAGCTGTTCATCGACTATCTCGGCCCGATCAAGCGCCAGATGATCACCCGCAAGATGGTCAAGCTGAAGCGCGAGCGCGCCCGTGCCTGAACCGCTGGACGGCGAGGATCGGGCCGCCGCACCGCAGGGCCCGGACCCGGCGGCGCTGGCCGGGCTGGGCCGGGTGCGGCCGATCCTGATCCATCCTGACCCGCTGCTGCGGCAGGTCTGCCTGCCGGTCGGCCGGCTGGGCTGGGACCGCATCCTGCCCTTGGCGGCGGATCTTCTGGCGACGATGTATGACGCCGGCGGCCGCGGCCTGGCCGCGCCGCAGATCGGCGAGCCCTGGCGGATCTTCGTGATGGACCACGGCTGGAAGGCCGGCACGCCGCTGCCCCGCGTCGTGCTCGACCCCGACATCGCCGCGCTCGGCACCGAGACCGAGACGCTCGAGGAAGGCTGCCTGTCGATCCCCGACCATCCCGTCACCGTGACGCGGCCCGCAGTGATATCCATGCGCTGCTTCGATCTGACCGGGACCCTGCTGACGCTGTGCCTGTCGGGCATCGAGGCCCGCATCGCCCAGCACGAGGCCGACCACCTGGATGGCCGTCTGATCCTGGACTTCGCGGGCCAGGCCGATCGCTGAAGGTTGCGCATCGCCCGTGGCGGCCATCTGCCCCGCCTGACCGTGACGGCCCCTGCGCCCCGCTGCGGTCTTTACCCGCGGGGTGCGTCAATGACGTGCGGGGATGGTGGCGCCGTCCTCATGCCCAGCAGACCAGCCAAGCATTGCTGGAAAATTTTTGGCTGTGCAGATTGTGCGCCAGATCAAGACCGCCCAAGCCCTGCGCAGCGAGGCCGAGACGCAGGAGTGGACGGGCCGAAATGAAACCGCCGAGATGCTGCGGGAACTGGCCGATGACCGGACCGAAACCGCGCTGCGGGGGCTGACGCACTGGCCGAGGAATTGAACAGGCTGGCCGAGGCCCTCGCCGGATAGGCCCAAGCAAACCAGCAGACACATCAGCGGATCATGCCCCCGGTTGGCGCACGATCAGCCTTTCCACTGTAACACCCCTGCGTGACACAAGCCGAAATTCACCCAAGCATTGCTGGAAACTATTTAGATTTCAAAGCTTTGAGAGAACTTGGTGGAGCCGAGGGGAATCGAACCCCTGGCCTCATCATTGCGAACGATGCGCTCTACCAACTGAGCTACGGCCCCATCCGGCTGCTATCTCGCCCAAGGCCCGGGGGTTGTCAAGGGCGGAATGCCGGGATCGCCGGCATTCTTTTTTCCCAGCACGCACCCCCGCCGACCGGCCGCCGGGCGCCCCTATTCCGCCGCCTCGGCATAGCTTTCCAGCGGCGGACAGGTGCAGACCAGGTTGCGGTCGCCATAGGCATTGTCCACCCGCCCGACCGGAGGCCAGTACTTGTCCACCCGGAACGCCCCGGGCGGGAAACAGCCCTGTTCGCGCGAATAGGCACGGTCCCAACCGGCGACCAGATCCTCGACCGTATGCGGCGCGTGGCGCAGCGGCGAGGCCTCGGGCGCGATGCGGCCATCGGCCACCGCGGCGATCTCGTCGCGGATCGCCAGGAAGGCGGTGATCAACCGGTCGATCTCGGCCTTGGTTTCCGATTCGGTCGGCTCGACCATCAGCGTGCCGGCGACCGGCCAGCTCATCGTCGGCGCGTGGAAGCCGTTGTCGATCAGCCGCTTGGCGATGTCGTCCACGGTCACGCCATGCTCGGCAAAGGGCCGCATGTCCAGGATGCACTCATGCGCGACCCGGCCGCGGTTGCCCATGAACAGCACCGGATAGGCCGAGGCCAGCCGGCTGGCGATGTAGTTCGCGTTCAGGATCGCGACGCGCGTCGCCTGGGTCAGCCCCGCCCCGCCCATCATCAGGATATAGGCCCAGGAGATCAGCAGGATCGAGGCCGAGCCCCAGGGCGCCGCCGAAACCGCGCCCGCCCCCGCCCGCGGATCGGCCGGCAGGAAGGGCGCCAGATGCGCCTTGACCCCGATCGGGCCCATGCCGGGACCGCCGCCGCCATGCGGAATGGCGAAGGTCTTGTGCAGGTTCAGGTGGCTGACGTCGCCGCCGATCTCGCCCGGCCGCACCAGCCCGACCAGCGCATTCATGTTGGCGCCGTCGATATAGACCTGGCCGCCATGGTCATGGGTAATGCGGCAGACCTCGCGCAGCGTATCCTCGAAGACGCCATGGGTCGAGGGATAGGTGATCATCACCGCCGCCAGCCTGTCCCCGGCCTTCGCCGCCTGGGCGGCGAAATCCTCGAGGTCGATGTCGCCATTCGGCGCCGACTTTACCACCACGACCTTCATCCCCGCCATCTGCGCGCTGGCCGGGTTGGTGCCATGCGCCGACACCGGGATCAGGCAGATGTCGCGATCCTCGCCGCGCGCCTTGTGATAGGCGGCGATGGTCAAGAGCCCGGCATATTCCCCCTGCGCGCCGCTGTTCGGCTGCAAGGAGAACGCATCATAGCCGGTGATCGCGCAGAGCTTTTCGGTCAGGTCGGCAAAGACCTCGTGATAGCCGGCGGCCTGGTCCTCGGGGGCAAAGGGGTGCAGCGCAGCGAATTCGGGCCAGGTGATCGGCATCATCTCGGCCGCCGCGTTCAGCTTCATCGTGCAGGAGCCCAGCGGGATCATCGCCCGATCCAGCGCCAGGTCGCGGTCGCTAAGCCTGCGCATATAGCGCATCATCTCGGATTCCGCCCGGTTCATGTGAAAGACCGGATGGGTCAGGTAATCGCTTTCGCGCAGCAGGCCCTCGGGGATCGCCGGCGCCCGGGCCGGCAGCGCCGGGTCCGAAATGCCGAAGGCGTCCAGCACCCGCGCGATGACGCCCGCATCCGTGGTCTCGTCGACCGAGATGCCGACCCGGTCGCGGCCCACCTTGCGCAGGTTGATGCCGCGATGCCGGGCGGCGGCCAGGATGCCGGCCTGCCCCACGCCCACGCGCACGGTCAGCGTGTCGAAGAACGAATCCGGCGCCACCTCGGCCCCGGCGGCGCGCAGGGCATCCGCCAGCGTCACCGCGTTCAGATGCACCCGCTGGGCGATGGCGCGCAGGCCGACCGGCCCGTGGAACACGGCGTAAAAGCTCGCCATCACCGCCAGCAGCGCCTGGGCGGTGCAGACGTTGCTGGTCGCCTTCTCGCGGCGGATATGCTGCTCGCGGGTCTGCAGCGACAGGCGATAGGCGCGGTTGCCCTTGGCGTCGACCGAGACGCCGACGATGCGCCCCGGCATCGCCCGCTTCATCTCGTCGCGGCAAGCCATGAAGCCGGCATGCGGCCCGCCATAGCCCATGGGCACGCCGAAACGCTGCGCCGAGCCCACGGCGATATCGGCACCCATCGCGCCCGGATCCTTCAGCACGCAAAGCGCCAGCAGGTCGGTCGCCATCACCGCGACCGCGCCGACCTGGTGCAGAGCGTCGATCTCGGCACTATGGTCGCGGATCTCGCCGAAGGTGCCGGGATACTGGAAGATCGCGCCAAAGACCGCCGCCGGATCGTATTCGCCGCGCAGGATCTCGATGCCCAGGGGCGCGGCCCGGGTCTCGATCACCGAGACGGTTTGCGGGTGCAGCCCGTCGCTGACGAAGAAGCCGCGCGCCTTGGACTTCGCCACCCGCTGCGCCATGGCCATCGCCTCGGCCGCCGCCGTCGCCTCGTCCAGCAGGCTCGCATTGGCGACGGGCAGGCCTGTCAGGTCCGACACCATGGTCTGGAAATTCAAGAGCGCCTCCAGCCGCCCCTGGGCGATCTCGGGCTGATAGGGCGTATAGGCGGTATACCAGGCCGGGTTCTCCAGGATATTGCGCTGGATCGCCGGCGGGGTGACGGTGCCGTAATAGCCCTGCCCGATCAGGCTGGTCATCACCCTGTTGCGCCCCGCCACCTCGCGCATCCGCGCCAGCAGCGCAGCCTCGGACAGCGCCGGCCAGTCCAGCGCCTCGGCCTGGCGGATGCCGGCGGGCACGGTCTGCGCGATCAGTTCGTCCAGGCTCTCGACCCCCACGGCGGCCAGCATCGCCTGCATCTCGGCCGGGGACGGCCCGATATGGCGCCGGTTGGCGAAATCGTCGGGGTTGTAGTCAGTCGGCGTCCACTTGCCCATCATCGGCCTCGTCGGAATAACATTGCCCTGGAAAACCGCCCGGGAAGCCCCGGCCTTCTCCGTTTCAGAAATACCCTCTGGGGGTGCGGGGGGCGAAGCGCCCCCGCCATCGCCGGGCCGTCAGGCCCGGCAAATGATCACCCGATCAGCGCCTGATAGGCGGCCTCGTCCATGAAGCCGGACAGATCGGCATCGACCGGCTTGATGCGAAAGAACCAGGTGCCCATCGCATCGTCGTTCACCGCGCCGGGATTGTCGGGCAGGCTTTCGTTCACCGCGGTGATCACCCCCGCCAGCGGCGCCACGATATCCGAGGCCGCCTTCACCGATTCGATCACCACGATCTCCTCGCCGGCCTCGACCGCGCGGCCGACCTCGGGCAGCTCGATGAACACCACGTCGCCCAGCTGCTCGCTGGCGTGGGCGGTGATGCCGACGGTGATCTCGTCGCCCTCCGGCTTCAACCACTCATGGTCTTCGGTAAATTTCAGCATCTCTGGCCTCTCAACGCTTGTAGCCGGGTTGGTGGAAAGGAAGCGGGGTGACGGTCGCCGGCAGCCGCTTGCCGCGCAGCTCGGCCCAGACCGTATCGCCGGGCGACAGATGCGCCGGCAGGATCGCCATGGCGATGGGCCCGCCGACCGAGGGGCCGAAGCCGCCGGAACAGACCGTGCCGATCTGCGCCCCGCCCTCGGCCGCATCGAAGATCGCGACGCCTTCGCGGATCGGCGCCCGGCCCTCGGGGCGCAGGCCCTGCCGGACCTGCGCCGGGTCCGCGGCCAGTTCCGCCAGCACCGCATCGGCGCCCGGAAAACCGCCCGCCCGCGCACCGCCCATGCGGCGCAGCTTCGGAATCGACCAGCCCAGCCCCGCCGCCCCCGGCGTGGTCCCGGCATCCATGTCGTGCCCGTAAAGCGGCATCCCGGCTTCCAGCCGCAGGCTGTCGCGGGCGCCCAGGCCGATGGGCGCCACCTCGGGCTGGTCCAGCAACGCCCGCGCCAAGGCCTCGACCTGCCCGAGCGGCACCGAGATCTCGAACCCGTCCTCGCCGGTATAGCCCGAGCGGCTGATCCAGAGCCGCGCGCCCTGCCAGTCGAATTCGGCCACATCCATGAAGCGCATCGCGGCGACGCCCGGCAGCAGCCGCGCCAGCACCGCCTCGGCCTCGGGGCCCTGCAAGGCCAGCAAGCCGCGATCCGTCACCGGCTCGACCGTCACGCCCAAGGCTTCCAGCTGCCGCAGATGCGCAATGTCCTGGTCGGCGCAGGCGGCATTCACCACCAGATACAGATGATCGCCCTTGTTGGCGATCATCAGGTCGTCGAGGATGCCGCCCGCCGCATTGGTGAACAGGCCGTAGCGCTGCCGCCCTTCGGCCAGGCCCTGCACATCGGCGGGCACCAGGGTTTCCAGCGCGCGCGCCACGTCCGGTCCGCGCAGGATCACCTGGCCCATGTGGCTGACGTCGAACAGCCCGGCCCGCGCGCGGGTATGCAGGTGCTCGGCCAGCACGCCCATGGGATATTGCACCGGCATGTCCCAGCCGGCAAAGGGCACCATGCGCGCGCCCAGCGCGACGTGCAGATCGTGAAGCGGCGTGCGCTGTAGCTCGGCCATGGGCATCTCCTGTTTCCCGGACAGGGTCATCCCGCCCGCATCAGATGCCCCCTCTGTCCCTGCCCCGATCGGGGCGCCTGAGATCGTTATCCCTTCGGCGGACGGCCCAGGGCCGCCTCTCTCCAGAGTCTTCGGCGGAAAACGGTCCCTTTGCCTGAGAGATTCCCGGGGCGGTTGCTCCTTCGGCCCTGGCTTGCGCCAGCGTCTCCCGATTTCCGACTTAAGTCGTAGCCGTCACGCGCTGACCTGACAAGAGCCCTGCACCGTTTTGTCGCATCGGTTCCATGGCTCAGATCGAGATATTCGAGGCGCCGCCGTCCAGAAGCAGGTTCTGGCCGACGATGAAACGGGCGTGCTGGCTGCACAGGAAGGCGCAGGCGGCGCCGAAATCTTCGGGCAGGCCATAGCTGTGCGTCGGGATGGTCGCCTCGCGCCGGCGGCGGGCCTCGGTGATCTCGATGCCCTCGGCCTGGGCCACGCCCTTGTCCAGCGCATAGGCCCGCTCGGTCGCATGGATCCCGGGCAGCAGGTTGTTCACCACCACGCCCGAGCCCGCCACCTGCCGCGACATGCCGGCGACGAAGCCGGTCAGCCCGGCACGGGCGGCGTTCGACAGGCCCAGGATGGCGATGGGCGTGCGCACCGATTGCGAGGTGATGTTGACGACCCGGCCCCAGCCGCGCTGCATCATCCCCGGCACCAGCGCCTGCATCAGCGCCACGGCGGTCAGCATGTTGGCGTCCAGCGCCCGGATGAAATCCTCGCGCGACCAGTCGGTCCAGCTGCCGGGCGGCGGACCGCCGGCATTGTTGACCAGGATGTCGGCCTGCCCGCCCAGGGCCTCCAGCACGGCGGCGCGGCCCGCCTCGGTGGTGATGTCCGCCGCGACCGGCGTCACCCGGACGCCATGCCGTTCGGCGATGTCGCGGGCGGTGGCCTCAAGCGCCTCGGCGCCGCGGGCGTTGATGACCAGCTCGACCCCGGCCTCGGCCAGCGCCTCGGCGCAGCCGCGGCCGAGCCCCTTCGAGGCCGCGCAGACCAGCCCCTTCTTGCCCCTGATGCCCAGATCCATGGCGTTCCTTTCCCTGTCGGTCGGCCGACAGGGAAGCGCGGGCACGGGCGATTGTCCAGTTCAGAAACAGAGGATCTCGGCCTCGGCCTCGGCCCGGCGGTAATTCGCGACCATGTCGTTGCTGCCCATGCCGCGGAAGGCGGCCGAGCGTTCGCCGCCCATCTGCCGCATCGAGAGCACCGTCTCGGCCTTGACGTAGTCGTCATAGGACAGGACCGAGGCGATCTGGTCGATGGCGCAGCTGCATTTTTCCAGCATGTCGCGGGTCTGGCCGTTCGCCGCCATGCAGACGAAGACGTAATCGGCCCGGGCATTGGTGGGATAGTCGTTCACCGCCTGCGCCCCGGCCGAGCCGGCCCAGATCGCAAGCGCCGCCGTCAGGATAGGTCGCAGCATCATTTCAACACCATCGCGCTGTCATAGGCGGGCTGCCCGCCCGCCAGGGGGCCGGTGCGCGCCGCCATGGCGCGGATCGGTGCCTTGGGCTCGCCCAGGGTGAAGCGCAGCTCCAGCGTCTCGAACCCCATCATGCGGGCGCTGTTCTTGTCGCCCCGGAACGGCACGAAGACCGCGACGGTGGCGCCGTCCTCGCGCCGGACCTCGCCGCCCCGGAACAGCGCGTCCTTCAGCCGGTTGCGGATATAGAACGGGCTGCCGCCGGTCAGCGCCGCCATGTCGCGCGACACGGTTTCCAGGAAGAAGGTCAGCGCCGGATCGCCGCCCGAGACCGGAAACGGCCCGATCCTGCGGTCGATGCGCGCGGTCTTTTCCACCAGTTCCAGCACCGGCTTGCCGTCCGAGGCGTCGGTGGTCTGGGTCAGCGAGATCGTGCCCTGGCCCAGCGGCGTGAAGCCCTCGACCTCGGGGCCGGTCTGGGTCAGCGTCCAGACCAGCGGCTTGCCGTCCAGCTGCCAGGGGCCGCGCTCGGCAAAGACCAGATCGCCCGCTTCGTCCGCCATCAGCGGCGTCGCGGCGACCAGCGCCAAAAGGGCGATGCGGCTCAGAAACCTCATGAACGTCTTCCTTCTCCCACCGGGGAACTTGCCCCCTGGCCCGGCCGCGGGAAAGTCCGCGTCGGGCTTTATCCGGCTTTGGTCTTAGGCCAAGAGCTGTTGCAGCATGGCGGCCAGATCCTCGGGCCGCACCGGCTTTTCCAGCAGCGGCACCTCGATGGCATGGCTGGCGCGGGCCAGTTCCGGCGCCCGCTGCGCCGTGACCAGGATCGCCGGCACGGGCTGGCCCGCCGCCTGCCGCAGCGCCTGGATCGCCTGCAAGCCATTGTCGCCATTGTCGAGATTATAATCCGCGATCACCACGTCCGGCGGCTCGTCGCCCATCTGGGCCAAGGCCTCGGCGATGCCGCCCGAGACGCGCGGCACCATGCCCAGCCGGTCCTTCAGCACCAGCTCCAGCGCCCGGCGCATGGCGTCGTCGTTTTCCACCACCAGCGCCACGCGGCCGCGCAGCGACGGGCCGGCGCGGGCGCCTTCGCTGCGGGCGGGCTCGGCGCAGGGCGCGACCAGGGGCAGGCTGACGCGGAACACCGTGCCGCGCCCCGGCTCGCTGTCCATGGCGATGGGATGGCCCAGCTTGGCGCAGGCGCGGCGCACGATGGACAGGCCCAGCCCCATGCCCGGCACGCCGCCGCCCTCGCGACCGATACGCTGGAATTCGTCGAAGATGCGGGCGCGGTCGGTCGCCGCGATGCCGATGCCGGTGTCGAAGATTTCCAGCCAGGCGCGTTCGCCGCGCCGCCTGACCCCGACCAGCACCCCGCCGCGGTCGGTATATTTGATCGCGTTCGAGACCAGGTTCTGCGCGATGCGCCGCAGGAAGGTCGGGTCGCTTTCGACCAGCACCGAGGTCGGCGCGAAGCTGAGCCGCAGCCCCTTGGCCTCGGCCATCGGTGCATATTCCACCGCCAGCCGGCGGAACATATCGCCCAGGTCCACCGGCTTGCGCTGGAACTCGATGCGCTGGCTGTCGAGCCGCGAGATGTCCAGCACCGCATGCATCAGCTCCTCGACCGAATCAAAGGCGCCGGACAGCCGGTCGGTCAACTCGCGCTGGAATTCGTCCAGGGCCGTGTCCTTCAGGGCCGACAGAAACAGCTTGGCGGCCGAGAGCGGTTGCAGCAGGTCGTGGCTGGCGGCACGCAGGAAGCGGGTCTTCGAGCGGTTCGCCTCTTCGGCCGAGGCGCGGGCCACGGCCAGCTCGCGGTTGCGCTCCGACAGGTCGGCCAGCGCCTTTTCCAGCTCGCGGGTGCGGACCTGCACCTCGCGCTCCAGCGCCACGGCGGCCTGGAACATCGACCAGGCCGAGCCGCGCGATTCCTCCAGCCGGTCGATGCGATCGACCAGCACATCGGCGATGCGGGCCAGCTTCTCGGCCCGGCGGGCGGGGGGCTCGTCCTCGCGCAGGAACATGGCTCAGCCCGCCTCGGGCGGCATCAGCGCCATGCCGACGAAGGTCTGGTTCACATGCATGCCGCTGTGCTGCTCGCCATAGGTGTTGAAGCCGGCGACGCGATAGCGGGCCAGCAGTTCCGACATCTGCGGGATCATGCCGGCGCGCTCCAGCGCCAGCCGGCGCAGGATGCAGTCGAAGCCCAGCACCATCAGCGGCGGGCGCGGCAGCGCGTCCATCACCTCGGCAAAGCCGCGGGTCATGTCCATGGCCCGGCCCAGCGTCAGGATATGGCCCGGCTCGGTCCCCGACATCAGTTGCAAGCCGCCCGAGGGCGTGACGGCGCGGATGGCGCGGACATGGTGGCGCTTGCCGGTGCGCAAGAGCAGCGGGTGGCGGGCGAATTCCGTCGGCGTCAGCGCCTCGGGCGCCAGCCCGGCCAGCCGGGCGTATTCCTGCGCCGCGGGCTCGGCGTTCAACTCCAGGATGATGCGGTTGTGCGGATCGGCGGCCGTCACCACCGCCCGCTTGTCGGTCGGGCTGAAATGCGAAAACAGCACCTCGGCCACGGCAAGGTCGGTTTCCAGCAGCAGGAACAGCGCCGCGCCCTCATGCGCCGCGCCGTCGACCATCTGGCAGCTGGGCGCGAACAGGATGCCCTCGGCGCTGGAGCCCCCGACCACCGGCAGGCCGGGGATCGCCGCGTCCAGCGTCGCGGTCAGCACGTCCTCCTGCCGGGCATGGGCGTCGGGCAGCACCACGCCAAAGACCGAGCGGCGCAGGTCGGGCCGGAAATCGGCGTGGAAGCGGCGCAGCGTCGCCATCCATTCCGAGGCCGGCACCAGCGCCTGGTTGCGCAGCACGCAGACCCCGACCCGGAAGCTGGCCGAGGGAAAGCCGACCGCCGTCACCGTCGCCGCGCAATAGCCGCGCGGGCCGATCTCGCCGGCCGAGGAACAGCCGACGACCCGGCAGCCCGTGCCCAGGCGTTCGCGCAGTTCGCCGCCCAGTGCCGGCATGCCGCACGCGGGCATGCCGAACAGCAGCACCAGCGCCGGCTCCAGCGGCGCCATCTCGGCGGCGATGCGGGCGGCGATGTCCCCGGCCGCGGCCGCGACCGACAGCACCCGCGGCCCCGGCGGCTGCGCCGCATCCCCCGGACGGGCGCCGCCCGGCCAGGGCGCGGGCGCGGCCTGGCTGGTCATGCCGGCTCGAACAGCCTGACGCTATTGGCCAGGAGCACCGCCTGGGTGCGACGGCGAGCGTTGATCTTGGACATGATCGCGGTGATGTGGGTCTTGACCGTCGCTTCGGCGATGGACAGCTCGTAGCTGATCTCCTTGTTCGCCTTGCCTTGGCAGATCAGCCGCAGGATCTTCATCTGCTGCGGCGTCAGGCTGGCGAAGCGGCGGGCCAGTTCGACGCGGGCGGCGTCCTCCTCGCCCACGCTGTCGGGCTGATAGCTGTCGGGGGTCACCCGCTCGCCCTCCCACATGCGGCGCAGGCTGTCGACCAGCGCCTCGCGGCCCAGCGACTTGCTGACATAGCCCTGCGCCCCCGCCGCCATCGCGGCCGAGATCATGGCGTTTTCCAGATCGGCCGAGATCATGGTGATCGGCACGTCCGGGATCTGGCGCCGCAGGGTGACGAGCCCCTCGGCACCCTTGGCATCGGGCAGGTTCAGGTCCAGGATCACCGCGTCCGGCGCGCCCTGCGCGCGGATCTGTTCCTGGGCCGCCGCCAGGCTGCGGGCGGTGCGGACATTGCGCAGCCCGAAGCTGATCTTCAGCGTCAGGGCCAGCGCGTCGCACATCAGCGGATGGTCATCGACGATCAGGATCTCGCGGACCCGGTCGGCGGTGAGCCTTGGCGATGCGGCGCGGTCCTGCGACTGCATTTCGGCTGAGGCCATCGTTCTCCTCCCAAAGAAACGACAGGGGGCGGGGCGTGTTCGCCCGCGGCCCGTTCCCGTCCATCTTACGGCCCCGGGGCGGCAGCGCAAGCCCGTTGGTCGCGGGGGCTGGCGCCGGCCTGCGACTTCGGATGTATTGGCCCCGGCGCGGACAGGTGGCAATTTGACCGGAAGCCAAGGGGGAAAATCGCATGCAACTTACCAGAAGGACGGCCCTGATCGGCCTTGGCCTGGCCGGCGCCTCGGCCGCGCTTCCGGGCCGCGCGCAAGAGGCCGCATTGCCGGCGATCCGGGTCGGCACGCTGGAGAACGGCACCGTCAGCTGGGAGCTTCAGACCATCATCAAGCGCGGCTTCGACCGCGCGAACGGCTTTCGGCTGGTGCCGATGGTGCTGGCCGGCAACCCCGCGACCCAGGTCGCCATGCAGGGGGCCGAGGTCGATACCATCGTCTCGGACTGGCTTTGGGTGGCGCAGCAGCGCGCGCGCGGCACCGGCTTCGCCTTCCTGCCCTATTCCACCGCCGTGGGCGGGCTGATGGTGCGCCCCGACAGCCCGGCCAGGACGCTCGCCGACCTGCGCGGCAAGAAGATCGGCATCGCCGGCGGCCCGGTGGACAAGAGCTGGCTGATCCTGCGCGCCTGGTCGCGCGAGGAGCTGGGCGAGGACCTGGCCGACATCACCCAGCAGGTCTTCGGCGCCCCGCCGATGATCCTGAACGCCGCCGAAACCGGCGAGGTCGATGCCGCGATCAACTTCTGGCATTTCCAGGCCAAGATGCAGGCGCGGGGCATGCGCGAGCTGATCTCGGTCGCGACGGCGGCCGAGGCGCTGGGGCTGGACCCGGCCACGCCGCTTCTGGGCTATGTGCTGCGCGACGACTGGATCGCCGCCAATCCGGCGCTGGCCACCGGCCTCGCGCGCGCCTCGCGCGCCGCCAAGGAACTGCTGGCCAGCGACGATGCCGCCTGGGAGGATCTGCGCCCGCTGATGGAGGCCAGGGACGACGCCGAATTCCAGGCGCTGCGCGCCGGCTGGCGCGCCGGCATCCCGGTGCCGGGCCCGGTCGATGTCGCCAATGCGCAAGCCATGTTCGCCACCATGGCCCGCCTGGGCGGCGACGAGTTGACCGGTGGCGTCGCCGCCCTGCCCGAAGGCCTGTTCTGGTCGCCGGAGTAACCCATGCGCCCCGGCCGCCCCTCTCGCGCCCTGCTGCCGGGGCTGCTGTCCGTCGCGGCGATGCTGCTGCTCTGGACCGTGGCCTCGCAGCTGACCGACCGGCCGCAGACCCTGCCCGCGCCCTGGCATGTCGCCGCGCGCATCGCCGGGCTCGCGGCCAGCGGCGAGCTGTGGCTGAACGCCGGCATGACGCTGTTCCGCGTCGCCGCCAGCTTTGCGCTGGCCATGGTGGTGGGCATGGCCCTGGGCCTGTGGATGGGCCGGTCGCGCACCGCCGACGACTGGCTGAATCCGGGCCTCATCATCCTGTTGAACGTGCCGGCGCTGGTGGTGATCGTGTTGTGCTATATCTGGATCGGGCTCAACGAGACCGCCGCCATCCTGGCCGTGGCGCTGAACAAGATCCCGGTGGTCACGGTGATGATCCGCGAGGGCACGCGCGCGCTGCGCCCCGACCTCGACGACATGGCGCGGGCGTTCCGCATGGCGCCCCTGACCCGGCTGCGCCATGTCGTGCTGCCGCAGCTTGCGCCGCAGATCGCGGCCTCGGCCCGGGCCGGCATCTCGCTGATCTGGAAGATCGTGCTGGTGGTCGAGTTCCTTGGCCGCTCGAACGGGGTCGGCTTCAAGATCCACCTGCTGTTCTCCAGCTTCGACGTGACGGGCGTGCTGGCCTGGGCGCTGGCCTTCGTCGCGGTCATGCTGGCCATCGACCTGTTTCTGCTGCGCCCGCTGGAGTCGCGCGCCAACCGCTGGAGGCAGGATGCGGCTTGATCTGCAGGACAAGTCCTTCGGCAGCCGCGCGGTGCTGGGTCCGCTGTCGCTGGCGGTCGGGCGCGGCGAAAGGCTGGCGGTGCTCGGCCCCTCGGGCATCGGGAAATCGACGCTGTTGCGCATCCTGGCCGGGCTCGACAGCGATTATCGCGGCCGGTTGCAGGGCGGCGACCGCCTGGCCGTGGTGTTCCAGGAACCCGTGCTGCTGCCCTGGCGCGATGCGGTCGCTAACATCACCCTGCCCACGGGCTGCGACGCGGCGACGGCGCGGGACTGGATGGCACAGGTCGGGCTGGCCGGGCACGAGGACAAGTTCCCGCGCCAGCTATCGCTGGGCCAGCAGCGCCGGCTGGCGCTGGCCCGCGCCTTTGCCGCCGGGCCCGACATCCTGCTGATGGACGAACCCTTCGCCTCGCTGGACGAGGACACGCGGGCGCGGATGCTGGCGCTGACCGGCGCGCTGCTGGACCGCTCGGGCGCCGGGCTGGTGCTGGTCACGCATGATGCCGCCGAGGCGCAGGCGCTGGCCGCCCGGCCGCTGCATCTGTCGGGCAGCCCGGCGCGGCTTCAGAACGACTGATCCCAGACCCTGCCGTCGGTATCCTGGGCATGGACCGTCACCGGCCCCTGCCCCGGCGCATAGGCAAAGCGGAACACCGGATCCTCGGAAATCGAGATCCCGGCGTCCATGGTGAAGAGGGCCGCATCGCCCTGCTTGACCTCCAGCGTCTGGATGAACTCGGCCGGGATGGTCAGCAGCGTGACCTGGTCGCGTTGCAGGCCCGAGAAATTCGGATGCCGGATCATCAGCGTGCCGATCTGCCGGCCGGCCTCTTCGGTCTGGCGGAACCGCATCTCGCCCATGGTGGCGCGCACCTGGTCCATGCTTTTCCCGGCCGGCGCCGCACAGCCGCCCGAGGCCTTGACATAGCGCCCGGCCATGACCTTGCGCCCGTCCTCCAGCGTGGCGATGGCGCGCAGGTCGGAGTAATTGTCGACCCGCACCCGCACCTCGAAATCCAAGGGCATCAGCGCCTTGCCGAAGGTGAACTCGGCCGCGACCGGGGCCGGGTTGCCGTCCACCACCAGCGTCAGGGCGGTGATCGCCGGCGCGCCGGGCGGTTGCGTGACATGGACCGGCACCAGCGCCGGATTGTCCGCCCGCTTCGGCGCGTCGAGGTCGAAGACCGCCGGGTCCACCGGCGGCTCTTCCTCGGTGCCGATGATGCTGGAGCGCAGGTCGTCCCACAGGGGCGAGGGCAGCATCGGGTTCTCCACCTCGGCCGCCAGGGCGGGGGCGGCCAGCAGGGTCAGGATCAGCGCAAGTCTCATATCCGCCTCTCTTTCGCCATGCGGCGATAGACCAGCGCGGTGTCGTCGCTGGTCGCATCGGCCTCGGCCTCGGCGCGCAGCCGCGCATTGAGGCTGGAGCGCGAACAGACCGGGTCGGTGGCGCGCGCATCGCCGGCCATGGCCATGGCCTGGCAGCGGCAGCCGCCGAAATCCACCTCGCGCCGGTCGCAGGACTGGCAGGGCTCGGGCAGCCAGGCGGTGCCGCGAAAGGCGTTGAAGGCGGCGCCGTCGCGCCAGATCCGCGCTAGCGGCAGCTCGCGCACCGTGTCGAAATGCAGCCCGGTGATGGTCTGCGCGGCGTGGCAGGGCAGCACCGTGCCGTCGGGCGCGATGTTGAGCCCGGTCGAGCCCCAGCCGCCCATGCAGCTTTTCGGATAGATGGCATGGTGGTCGGCGGGGACATAGTCGATGACCATGCGCCCGCGCAGCCGCTGGCGGGCGGCGTTCACCACCTCGCGCGCGCGGGCCGCCTGCGCCATGGTCGGCATCAGCGGCCGGCGGTTCAGGTCGGCCCAGCCGTGGAACTGCACGGTCGCGACCTCGATGCGGCGGCAGCCCAGCCGCTCGGCCAGGTCGATCATCTCGGGCAGGCGGTCCAGGTTCTGGCGATGCACCACCGCGTTCAGGGTCAGCGGAAAGCCGATGGCGCCGATCCATTCCGCCACCTGCATCTTGCGCGCGAAGCTGCCGCCATAGCCGCTGATCCAGTCCGCCATCTCGGCGTCGATGCCTTGCAGCGACAGCTGCATATGATCGACCACGCCGTCCAGTTCGCGCAGCCGCGATTCCGTCAGCCCGATGCCCGAGGTGATGAGATTGACGTAAAGCCCCGCGTCCCGCGCCGAATGCGCGATCTCGGCCAGGTCGCGGCGCGAGGCCGGCTCGCCGCCCGACAGATGCACTTGGAGCACACCCAGATCGGCGGCCTGCCGGAACACGTCGGCCCATTCCGCCGCCGTCAGTTCGGATTGCACCCGCGTCAGCTCGACCGGGTTCGAGCAATAGGGACAGGCCAGGGGACAGCGATGCGTCAGCTCGGCCAGCATCGCCATGGGCAGGCCGACGCGGACCGGATGGCCGTCGATGTCGCGGGGGATCGGCTCATCCTTCATCCTGGCACCCCTGCTGCGCGTCGCCCTCGGCACAGGCGAGGAACACCATGCGCCGGTCGACGAGGCCGCGGATGAACTCCTGCACGTCGCCCTCGATCTGCTCGGCGGGGGCGGCGTAGCGCTGGCACAGCGTCAGGACCACCTCGGCCAGGCTGCGCCGGCCGTCGAGCTCGGACAGGATCGCGTCGCCCACCGGGTCCAGCTGCATGGCCCGTTCCGGCGCCAGCAGCACCCGCATGCCGCGCACCCGGTCGTCATGCAGCCGCACCCCCCGGGGCAGATAGGGCACGCAGCCGCCGCTGATGCGATGCCCGGTCATGAGGCGGCCGCCTGCGCGGGCCGGGCCAGCAGCCCCTCGCCCGGGCGCCAGGCGCCGGGCGGGATGCGGCCCTCGACATAGCCGTGCCACAGCGCGTCGAGCTGCGCCCAGAGCACGTCGGTCTTGAAGACCAGCGCCGCCGCCGCCGCGTCCTGTTTCTCCAGCGTATCGGCATGGTCGAGCACGTAGTTCAGCCCGAACTCCACGTCCTTGGGCGCCTCGGTCAGGCGCTTGCGGAAATAGGACAGGCTGGTCTCGTCGGCGAAATCATAATGCTTCAGCAGGCCCTCGATGCGCTCGGCGTGGATCTTGGGGGCGAACATCTCGGTCAGGCTGGCGGCCACGGCGTCGAGCAAGGGCATGTCGCGCACGAAGCGGACATAGGCATCGACGGCGAATCGCGTCGCGGGCATGACGCCGGCGCCGCCCGCGACATAATCCGGGTCCAGCCCGACGGCACGGGCCAGGGCCAGCCAGCGCCGGATGCCGCCGCCCTCATCGACGCCGCCGTCGTGATCCTCGATGCGGCTGCGCCAGATGCGGCGCATCTGCGGGTCGTCCAGCCGCGACAGGAAGGCCGCGTCCTTCATCGGGATGCGCGACTGGTATTGCCAGCGGTTGATGACCCAGGCGCGCACCTCGTCGGGCGAGCATTCCCCGCCGTGCAGGCGTTTGTGGAACGGGTGGCGGTCGTGATAACGCTCGGCGCCGATGCGGCGCAGGCGTTCGTGGAATTCGGCCCGGCTCTGGGCGCGGTGGTCGGCGAGCTTCATGGCACGATCTCCATGCCGTCGCGGCCGACCTGCCAGCCCGCCGCCTCGGCAGCGGCGCGTTCGGGGCTGGAGGGATCGACCAGCGGGTTGGAATTGTTCAGATGCACATAGATGCGGGCGCGCAGCGGCACGTCGCGCAGCGCGTCCAGGCTGCCCTCGGGCCCCGAGACCGAGACATGGCCCATGCGGCGGCCGGTCTTGCGGCCCAGCCCCTCGCGCAGCATCTCGTCGTCGCTCCACAGCGTGCCGTCGAACAGCAGCGCATCCGCGCCCGCGATCCGCTCGCGCAGCCAGCCGGGCACCGAGGCGCAGCCGGGGATATAGAACACCCGCCGGCCGTCCGCGGACAGCTCGACCCCCACGGTCTGCTCGCCCATCAGGCCGGTGTCGACCTCGTCTCCTTCAAGGTAGAGCGGCACCTTGCCCGGCACGGCGAACAGCGTCGCCATCAGCCCGGGCACCAGCTGGAACGGCTGGTCCAGCGCCAGGTCGCGGCGCGTCACCACCTGCGGGTCCAGCGCCGAGAGCATGGGGTTGGCGGCCAGCACCGCATGGAGGGCGGGCGTGGCGTAAAGGTCGAAGGGCTGGCCCTCGCGCAGGGTCAGAAGGCCGGCCACATGGTCGATGTCGCCATTCGTCAGCAAGACCGAGCGGATGGGCGAGCCGCGCAGCCGCTGCGGCCGCAGGTGGACCGAGCCGGCAAGCTGCTGGCGCAGGTCGGGCGAGGCATTGACCAGCGCCCAGTCGCGGCCATTGGCCGAGATGGCGATGCCGCTCTGGCTCATCGCCGGAATGCGGCCGTCGCGTGCGGCATCGCAATTGCGGCAGCCACAATTCCATTGCGGCAGGCCGCCGCCTGCGCCGCTGCCAAGGATCACGATACGCATGTTTGCCCCTTCCGGCAGACCCGGCCGCCCGTTTGCCCAGGCAGCCGGGCCCGGAAATCGCCGGGTCAGGTCAGAACAGAACCGGCTCGTCCTCGGCCGGGGCATACATATTGATTTCCATGCCGCAGGCGATTTCCGTCAGCGCGGGTTTGGTCCAGGCCATATAGATCTCCTCCTCCAGTTCACCGCATGTCGCGGTCCCTTGGATGCTAGGCCGGTCCGCCGGCCAGTCAACGCGCCAAAGGTCGTAGATGACCGCGCCCGCCCCGTGGTGCTAGGCTGCGCGCGAAAGGATGCGGGCCATGTTTCACCTGATCCTCAGCGCCTGTCTCGCGGCCCAGCCGGGGGTATGCGAGGGCCGGCTTCTGCCGGCCGGCGACGCGCCCGCGCGCGAGGCCTGCGAAGCGGGCGCCGCGGCGATCGCGCGCGACTGGCTGGCGCGCCATCCCGACCTGGCCGCGGGCGAAAGCGGCACCCGCTGCGTCGAGACGGCCGAGCTGCCCGCCCTGTCCATGCAGGAAATCGCCGCCGGGGTGCATCTGCACCAGGGCGCCATGGACCAGCTTTCGCCGCAGAATCGCGGCCGAATCGCCAATTCCGGCTTCGTCGTCGGCGACACGGTGGCGGTCATCGACAGCGGCGGCAGCCGGGCCGAGGGCGAGGCGCTTTACGCCGCGATCCGCCAGGTCACCGACCTGCCCGTCAGCCACCTGATCCTGACCCACATGCACCCCGACCACATCCTGGGCGCCGAGGTCTTTGCCGAGGCCGGCGCCACCGTCACCGCCGACGCCCGCCTGCCGCAGGCGGTGGCGCTGCGGGCCGAGGCCTGGATGATCTCGGTCCCGCGCCAGATCGGGGCGGGAAATTTCGCCGGCACCCGCATCGCCGCCGTCGATCATCCGGTGACGGCCCCCGAGACGATCTCGCTGGGCGGGCGCGAATTGCGGCTGGTGCCGGTGCCGCCCGCCCATACCGACAGCGACCTGACCGTGCTGGACCAGGACAGCGGCACGCTGTTCGCGGGCGACCTGGTGTTCCTGGGGCTGACGCCCTCGCTCGACGGCTCGCTGGCGGGCTGGCTGGGCTGGCTGGGCCAGCCGCCCGATCCGGCCCCCGCGCGCATCGTGCCCGGCCATGGTCCCGTGACCGAACTGTGGGAAGACGCCACCGCGCCCGAGCGGCAATACCTGACCGCGCTGCGCGACGCCGCGCGGCAGGCCCTGTCGCACGGGCTGGCGCTGTCCGCCGCGATTCCCGCCATCGTGCAGGAGATGCGGCCGTTCTCGGAAGGCTGGGCCGATTTCCAGGCCGTCACCGCGCGCAATGCCGCCACGGCCTTCGCCGAGCTGGAATGGGAATAGATTGCCTCGCCCGCGCCCCGATGCCACAACTATGCCGAGCGCATCGGGAGGAAGGTCATGGCACCTCGGCACGGTTTCATCGCAGCGGCGCTCGCCGCCCTGCTGCTGGTCGGAAACGCCCAGGCAGAGGAGGCGCCGGTGCCCGAGCGGCGGCTGTCGCTGCAGGCCGACACCGACCTGCCCGGCGGCGACCTGGGCCCGATCTTCGACACCACGCTGCAAGCCTGCGTGCAGGCCTGCGTTGCGAACGACGCCTGCACCGCGCTGACCTATAACGAACGCGCCCGCGCCTGTTTCCCCAAGGGCGAAGGCACCGGCGCCGCCGCGGGATTCGTCGGCGCGATCTCGGGCCATGTCGTGGCGCTGGACAGCGAAGCGCGGCTGCGCGCGCAGTCCCGCGCCGCCGCCGCCCCCTTCATCGCGCCGCAGGACCTGACCCAGGCGCAGGCACAGGCGCGTTCCTTCCCGGCGCTGCACCCGCCGATGGCCGACTATCCGCAGGGCAGCGCGCAGGCGGCCGAAAGCGGCGGCGACCTGGCGCTGGCCGCCCGCATCACCGCCTCCGAGGCCGCGCGCTATGACCGGGCCGAGGACTGGACCAATCTCGCGCGGCTGACGCTTTACACCGGCGACCAGAACGACAGCGACGCCTCGAACGCGGTCGCCGCGATGGCGATCAACGGCTATCTGCGCGCGGGCCAAGATGCCGTCGCAGGCCGCGCGCTGTCCTGGCTGGCCATGGCCTGGGAACGCCAGGGCCGGGGCCGCGACGCGCTGGCGGCGCTGCGGCTGGCGGCGAAACTGTCGCCCGCCGACAGCGAGATCGCCTCGGCGCTGGAGGAATCCGAGGCCCGCAACGGTTTCCGCGTCACCGACACCCAGGTCGAATCCGAAGGCAAGACGCCGCGCTTCTGCGCCGTCATGTCGCGCGCGTTGTCGACCAGCACCGATTACGCGCCCTTCCTGCGCCTGCCCGGCCGCGACCTGACGGTCGAGGCCAATGACGACCGGCTTTGCGTCGCCGGGCTGACCCACGGCCAGGAGGTCGAGCTGACCTTGCGCGCCGGCCTGCCCTCGGCCGATGGCGAGGTGCTGGCCCGCGACGTGACGCTCAAGGGCTATGTCCGCGACCGCAGCCCCGAGGTGCGCTTCCCCGGCCGCGCCTATGTCCTGCCCGCCTCGGGCGACCAGCGGCTGTCGATGGTCACGGTCAATGCCGATGCGGTCGACCTGCGCCTGCTGCGCATCTCGGACCGCAACCTGATCCGCGCCATGGCCGAGGATATGTTCGCGACGCCGCTCGACAGCTGGCAGAGCAACTATTTCAGCGACAGCATGGCACGCGAGATCTGGAAGGGCACCGCGCAGGTCGCCAAGCCCGTGGGCCAGGACGGCCTGAACCGCGAGCTGACCACCAGCCTCGCCATCCCGGCCGAGGCCGGCCCGCTGGAGCCCGGCATCTATATCGTCGAGGCCGGCGTCGCGACCGAGAACGCCTCGGACAGCGGGCTGGCGACGCAATGGTTCGTGATCTCGGATTTCGGGATTTCCACCTTCAGCGGCACCGACGGGCTGACCGTGGCGGTGCGCAGCCTGAACGACACCGCGCCCAAGGTCGGGGCCGAGGTGGCGCTGGTCAGCCGCTCGAACGACGTGCTGGCCAAGGCCGCGACCGACGACCAGGGCATCGCACATTTCGCCCCGGGCCTGGCGCTTGGCAAGGACGGCGCGGCGCCGGCGCTGGTCACGGTGACCGACTGGCAGGGCGAGGGCGCTGCGCGCGCGCCGCGCGACATGGCCTTCCTGTCGCTGTCGGATCCCGAATTCGACCTGTCGGACCGCGGCGTCGAGGGCCAGCCGCCGGCGCCGCCCATCGACCTGTTCCTGACCACCGACCGCGGCGCCTATCGCGTCGGCGAGACGGTGAACGCCACCGTGCTGGCCCGCGACGCCGAATCGCGCGCCTTGCCGGACCTGCCGCTGACCGCCGTGATCCTGCGCCCCGACGGGGTGGAACAGACCCGGATGCCGGCGACCCCCGCCGGCGCCGGCGGCAGCGTGGTCAGCTGGGCCATCCCCGGCAACGCCCCGCGCGGCACCTGGCGGCTGGAACTGCGCACCGAAGCCGAAGGCCCGGCCTTGGCCACGGCCCGCCTGCTGGTCGAGGATTTCCTGCCCGAGCGCATCGACTTCACCCCGAAACTGCCCGAGGGCCCGGCCCGGGCCGGCGGCGAGCTGGCGCTGAGCCTGAACGCGCATTGGCTGTTCGGGGCGCCGGCCGCGAACCTGCCGGTCGAGGGCAGCCTGCGCCTGTCCCCGACCCGCGCGCTGGCCGGCTTCGACGGCTATGTCTTCGGACGCGAGGATGACGATACCTCGCCCGTCACGGACAGCCTGCCGCCCGGCCAGACCGATGCGCAGGGCCATTACCAGGCGCAGATCACCCTGCCCCCCGCCACCGAGCTTGGCCCGCGCCCGTTCGAGGCCGAAGTGGTGCTGGACATCCGCGAGGGCGCCGGCCGCCCGGTCGAGCGCGTGGAATCCCGCGTGGTCATGCCCGAGGCGCCGGTGATCGGCATCAAGCCGCTGTTCGAAGGCGACATCGTGGGCGAAGGCTCGGAAGCGCGTTTCGCGCTGCTCGCGGTCGGCCCCGACCTGAAACCGGCCGCGGCCCCGGTGCGCTGGGTGCTGAACCGCATCGACACCGACTATCAATGGTATTCGCTGGGCGGGCAATGGAACTGGGAGGCGATCACCACCCGCACCCGGGTGGGTGAAGGTGTGGCCGAGCCGGGCGAGGCCCCGGCCGAGATCGCCGCCGCCGTCGAATGGGGCCAGTACGAGCTGGTGGCCGAGCCGGCCTCGGGTCAGGGCGGGCAAAGCTCGACGCAATTCTATGCCGGCTGGGGCGCGGTGGCGAATGCCGGCACGCAGACGCCGGACCGCTTGCAGGTGGTGCTGGACAAACCCGCCTATCGCAGCGGCGACACCGCCCGGGTCAAGGTTCAAGCGCTGGCCGACGGGCTGGGCTTGGTCTCGGTGCTGTCGAACCGGCTGGTGTCCATGCAGACCGTGGTGCTGAAGGCGGGCGAAAACAGCCTGGACCTGCCGGTCACCGACGCCTGGGGCGCCGGGGTCTATGTCACCGTCAGCGCCATCCGTCCGCTGGGCGAGGCCAAGGCCGAACGCACCCCGGTGCGGGCGCTGGGCCTGGCCCATGCCGCCGTCGATCCCGGCGCGCGCAAGCTGGCCGCCAGCATCGAGGCCCCGGCCGAGACCCGCCCGCGCGGCGTGATCCCGGTCACGCTGAAGGTCGATGGCGCGGCGGGCGAGACGGTGCAGGCCACCATCGCCGCCGTCGACCAGGGCATCCTGAACCTGACCGGCTTCCAGCCGCCGAACCCGTCCGACCATTACTTCGGCCAGCGCCGGCTGGGGGTGGGGCTGCGCGACCTTTACGGCCGGCTGATCCTGTCGACCGGCGCCCCGGACGGCGCGCTGCGGACCGGCGGCGACGCCATGCAGGCCACGGCCGAGGCACCGCCGCCGACCGAAAAGCTGATGAGCTGGTTTTCCGGCCCGGTGACCGTTGGCGCGGACGGCACCGCGACCGTCGAGGTGCCGGTGGGCGATTTCAACGGCGAGGTGCGGGTCATGGCCGTGGTCTGGTCCGGCAAGGGCGTGGGCCAGGCCGATGCAAGCGTGCTGGTGCGCGACCCGGTGGTGATGACCGTGACCGCGCCGGCCTTCCTGGCGCCGGGCGACCGGGCGCAGGTCGGGCTGCGGCTGACCCATGCTTCGGGGCCCGCGGGCGAGGTCAGGCTGGCGGTCGAACAGGTCGGCGGCGCCGCGCCGCTGACGACCAGCCTGCCCACCGACAGCGTGACCCTGGCCGAGAAGGCCGAGGCGCAGGTCCAGATGCCGGTCACCGCCGGCGAGGCCCTGGGCCATGCCGATCTGCGCCTGACGCTGACCACGCCCGACGGCCAGGCGCTGACCAAGGACATCACCATCCCGGTGGCGCTGAACGAAGCCGACATCCAGCGCCAGGACCGCATCCTGGTCCAGCCGGGGCAGAGCATCGCCGTGCCGCCGACGCTGACCGAAGGCATGCTGCCCGGCGCGCTGCTGACGGCGGCGGTCGGGCCCTATGCGCGGCTGGACGTGGCGGGCGCGCTGGCGCGGCTCTCGCGCTATCCCTATGGCTGCACCGAGCAGCTGACCTCGGGCGCGATGCCGCTTTTGTATCTGCCCGGCCTGGCCGCGCTGGAGGGCGTGGACGGCGGCGATACGGCCGAGCAGGTGCAAAAGGCGATCACCCAGATCCTGACCCGGCAGGGCAGCAATGGCGGCTTCGGGTTGTGGTCTGCCGATTCGGGCGACCTGTGGCTGGAAGCCTATGTCACCGACTTCCTGTCGCGGGCGCGCGCGGCCGGCTATCAGGTGCCCGACACCGGCTTCCGGCTGGCGGTGGACAACCTGAGGAACCGCGCCAATTACGCCACCGAACCCGGCGCCGCCTCGGCCGAGGAGAACGCGGCGCTGGCCTATGCGCTGGCGGTGCTGGCGCGCGAGCGGGCAGCGACGGTGGGCGATCTGCGCTATTACGCCGACACGGCGGCGGGGTCGTTCTCGACGCCGATGGCTGCGGCGAATCTGGGCGCGGCGCTGGCCTCATATGGCGATCAGGCGCGGGCGGACCGCATGTTCACCCAGGCGCGCAACCTGCTGAACCTGGGCGCGCCCGAGCCGCAGGTCTTCCGCGCCGACTATGGCACGCGGCTGCGCGACGCGACGGCGGTGCTGGCCCTGGCGGCCGAGGCGAAAAGCCGGGCGGTGGACGAGACCGACCTGACCAGCCGCATCGCCGAACAGATCCAGCGGGCCGAGGAGGACGGCCGCAGCCTCTCCACCCAGGAATCGCTCTGGACGGTGATGGCCGCGCAGGCGCTGTCGCAATCGGTGCCACCCGCGGCTTTGAACGGCGTGGCGCTGACCCAGCCGGTCACCAGCCTGCCCGATGCCGATGCGAGCCTGGCCAACAACGGCGCGCAGGCGCTGGAGGTGACGCTGACCGCCACCGGCAAGCCCCGCGGCCAGGTGGCGGCGGGCGGCAAGGGCTACAGCATCGCCCGGCGCTATTACAGCATGGAGGGCGAGGCGCTGGACCCCGCCAGCGTCAGCCAGGGCACCCGCATGGTGGTCGAGCTGGAAATCGCGCCGCAATCCGAGGGCGGCGGCCGGCTGGTCATCGCCGACCCGCTGCCGGCGGGATGGGAGATCGACAACCCGAACCTGTTGCGCGCCGGCGATGTCTCGGCGCTGGACTGGCTGGACGGGCAGACTTCGGCCGAGATGACCGAGTTCCGCGCCGACCGTTTCGCGGCTGCGCTGACCTGGACCTCGGCCGATAGCTTCCGGCTGGCCTATATCGTCCGCGCGGTGACGCCCGGGCAGTTCCGCCACCCGGCCGCCAGCGTCGAGGATATGTACCGCCCCGAGTTCCGCGCCTGGAGCGAGGGCGGCAGCGTGACCGTCACGCCCTGAGGACCGCATGGCGCCGGTGGCACGGTGCCGGTGGGTATTTGGGGAGCAAAGAAGACTGAGGGAGGCGCGGCGCTGGGTCGCGGCGGGAAAGCATTGCTTGCCGGATGGCCGTCCGCGCGCAATAATCCCGCGACCGACAGGGAGGGGAGGAGACCTTGCCCGAACGCCATGAGGATCGCGTCGCCTCGGCCTCGCAATCGCCGGGGGCGGTGACGCGGCTGGCCGCAAGCTGGCGCCGCTCGATGGTCAAGCACGGGCTGGACCCGGCCCGTCCGCCGCAGCTGCGCCGCCTGACCGCGCGCGAGTTGGCCGAGCGGCGCGGGCGGCTGGACGAATTCATCGCCGTGGCCCGGCCGCAGCTGGACCAGCTGTTCCAGCTGGTCTGCCCGACCGGCTGCAACGTGCTGCTGACCGACGCCACCGGCATCGTGCTGGAACAACGCGCCAATGCCGCCGATGCGGCGGTGTTTCGCGACTGGGGCCTGTGCGCCGGCACCGACTGGTCGGAACAGGCCGAGGGCACCAATGGCATCGGCACCTGCCTGGCCGAGGGCCGCCAGGTCACCATCCACCGCGACGAGCATTTCTATGCCCGCAATACCGGCCTTTCCTGCATGGACGCACCGATCTGGGGCCCGGACGGGCGGCTGATCGCGGCGCTGGACGTGAGCTCGGCCCGGTCCGACCATACCGAGCGCTGGAATGCGCTGATTGCGGCGCAGGTCGCCCATAGCGCGCGCGCCATC
The DNA here is from genome assembly GCF_000371965.1 of Paracoccus sp. N5. Classification (NCBI taxonomy): domain Bacteria; kingdom Pseudomonadati; phylum Pseudomonadota; class Alphaproteobacteria; order Rhodobacterales; family Paracoccaceae; genus Paracoccus; species Paracoccus sp. N5. The sequence continues at coordinate 1,005,908 of NZ_AQUO01000001.1, forward strand.
GAGGCGGCCTTCTTCCGCGTCAGCTTCCCCGGCGCGCGCATCATCGCCGCCCAGGCCGAGGGGGCCGAGGATGCGACGCTGCTGATCGCCGTGGACAAGGACGACCTGGCCATCGGCGCCAACCGCGCCGCCCGCCGCGCCTTCGGGCTGGAGCGCGAGGGCCGGCTGCGGCCGCGTCCCGCCTCGGACCTGCTGGGCCGCGACGACGAGGCCACCGGCTTCGAGAAGGCCGAGCGCGCCGCGGTGATTCGGGCCCTGGCGCGGGCCGAGGGCAATGTCTCGGCCGCCGCGCGCGCGCTGGGGGTCGGGCGGGCGACGCTCTATCGCCGCATGCAGCGGCTGGGGATCGACGAAAATCCGGGGCGACTGTCTCGGCCCTGAAACACATTCGGCGCAGCGCCGCGGCTGCGGCGTTGATTTGCGAGGCCGCTCGGCCCACCCTTCTGGACGAACCGGCTGGAGGAGCCGGGTTGACAGGAGGAAACGATGCCGAACGACCAGACGCATGACTTCAAGGGCGTGAACGTCCTGCCTTTCGCCAAGCGCTATGACAACTATATCGGCGGCACCTGGGTCGCGCCGAAATCCGGCAAGTATTTCACCAACACCACCCCGATCACCGGCGCCGAGATCGGCGAGATCGCCCGCTCGAACGCCGACGACATCGAGGCGGCGCTGGACGCCGCCCATGCCGCCAAGGACAAATGGGGCCACACCGCCCCGGCCGAACGCAGCAACATCCTGCTGCGCATCGCCGACCGCATGGAGCAGAACCTGGAGCTGCTCGCCACCGCCGAGACCTGGGACAACGGCAAGCCGATCCGCGAGACCATGGCCGCCGACGTGCCGCTGGCCATCGACCATTTCCGTTATTTCGCCGGCGTGCTGCGCAGCCAGGAAGGCAGCATCTCGGAAATCGACAGCGAAACCATCGCCTATCACTTCCACGAGCCCCTGGGCGTCGTGGGCCAGATCATCCCCTGGAACTTTCCCCTGCTGATGGCCTGCTGGAAGCTGGCGCCCGCGCTGGCGGCCGGCAACTGCGTCGTCATCAAGCCCGCCGAGCAGACCCCGGCCAGCATCATGGTCTGGATCGACCTGATCGGCGACCTGCTGCCGCCGGGCGTGCTGAACGTCGTGAACGGCTTCGGGCTGGAGGCCGGCAAGCCCCTGGCCTCGAACCCGCGCATCGCCAAGATCGCCTTCACCGGCGAGACCTCGACAGGCCGGCTGATCATGCAATACGCGGCCGAGAACCTGATCCCGGTCACGCTGGAGCTGGGCGGCAAGTCGCCGAACATCTTCTTCGCCGACGTGGCGCGCGAGGATGACGATTTCTTCGACAAGGCGCTGGAAGGCTTCGCCATGTTCGCGCTGAACCAGGGCGAGGTCTGCACCTGCCCGTCGCGCGTGCTGATCCAGGAATCGATCTATGACCGTTTCATGGAACGCGCCGTGAAACGGGTCGAGGCGATCAAGCAGGGCGACCCGCGCGATGCGGCGACCATGATCGGCGCCCAGGCGTCGAGCGAGCAGAAGGAAAAGATCCTGAGCTATCTCGACATCGGCAGGAAGGAAGGCGCCGAGGTGCTGACCGGCGGTGCCGCCGCCGATCTGGGCGGCGAGCTGTCGGGCGGCTTCTACATCCAGCCCACGATCTTCCGTGGCCACAACAAGATGCGGATCTTCCAGGAGGAGATCTTCGGCCCGGTCGTCTCGGTCACCACCTTCAAGGACGAGGCCGAGGCGCTGTCCATCGCCAATGACACGCTCTATGGCCTCGGCTCGGGCGTGTGGTCGCGCGATGCCAATACCTGCTACCGCATGGGCCGCGGCATCAAGGCCGGCCGGGTCTGGACCAACTGCTATCACGCCTATCCGGCGCATGCGGCCTTCGGCGGCTACAAGCAGTCGGGTATCGGGCGCGAGACGCACAAGATGATGCTGGACCATTATCAGCAGACCAAGAACATGCTGGTCAGCTATTCGCCGAAGAAGCTGGGCTTCTTCTGATGCGCGGGCGGGCGGCCCTTGCCGGTCGCCCGGCTACCCCGCTGAACCGGGACCGGCCTTGCGGCGTTCCACCACATCGCGCCGCAAGCCGGATCACCGCCATGCCCAAGGACTCTGTCATCGTCGACCCCGAGGAGGCGGCCCAGGTTGCCGGGCTGGTCCATGTCAGCGACGACATGCCGGGCATCGGCCGCCGCCGCAGCGGCAAGGGCTTTTCCTATCGCGACGCCAAGGGCGCGCTGATCCGCGACCCGCGGATGCTGGCCCGCATCCGGGCGCTGGCGATCCCGCCGGCCTGGCGCGACGTCTGGATCTGCGCCAATCCGCGCGGGCATCTGCAAGCGACCGGGCGCGATGCGCGCGGCCGCAAGCAATACCGCTATCACCCGCGTTTCCGCGCATTCCGCGACAGCGCCAAGTTCGAGCACATGCTGGACTTTGCCGCCAGCCTGCCGCGGATCCGCGCCCGCGTCGATGCCGACATGGGCCGGCGCGGCCTGCCGGCGGAAAAGGTGCTGGCGACCATCGTGCACCTGCTGGAAACCACGATGATCCGGGTCGGCAACGACAGCTATGCGCGCGAGAACAAGTCGCACGGGCTGACCACGCTGCGCAACCGCCACGCCCGGACCCAGGGCAGCACGGTCCGCTTCCGCTTCAAGGGCAAGGGCGGCAAGGAATGGGACCTGGGCCTGCGCGACCGCCGCGTCGCGACCATCATCCGCAAGGTGCAGGACCTGCCCGGCCAGCAGCTGTTCCAGTATCTGGACGAAGCGGGCGAACGCTGCCGCGTCACCTCGACCGAGGTGAACGACTACCTGCGCGAGATTTCCGGCCGCGCGGTGACGGCCAAGGATTTCCGCACCTGGACCGGCACCGTGCTGGCCGCCATGGCGCTGGCCGCATCCGAGGCCGTCGACAGCGAAGCGGCGGCGAAACGCAATGTCCGCGACGCCATCGCCACGGTCGCGGCCACGCTGGGCAACACGCCGGCGATCTGCCGCAAGTGCTATGTCCATCCCGCGATCATCGACGCCTATCTGGCCGATGAGCTGAAGATCATCCTGCGCGCGGAAATCGACGCAACCCTGGGCGACACCGACCTGCGCGACGAGGAACGCCAGGTCCTGCGCCTGCTGAAGAAAAGGCTGAAACCATGACCCAGGCCCTGGACCAGGTCAGCGCCACCCCCGCCGCGCTGGAGCTGCTGGCCGAGATCGTCGCCGATCACGGGCCGGTGCTGTTCCACCAGTCCGGCGGCTGCTGCGACGGGTCCTCGCCCATGTGCTATCCGCAGGGCGAGTTCCGCATCGGCGCGCGCGACGTGAAGCTGGGCGAGATCGGCGGCATGCCCTTCTACATCTCGGCCAGCCAATACGAGGCGTGGAAGCACACCATCCTGACCATCGATGTCGTGCCGGGCCGGGGCGGCATGTTCAGCCTGGACAACGGGCGCGAGAAACGCTTTCTCGTGCGGTCGGACATCTGCCGCGTCTGACCGCGCGGGCGCGGGCGCACGGGCCTCCCCCAGGATTTCCGTGCGCCCCCGTCTCTTCAGGCGCGGGTCTGGCGCGCCTCGTCGATCAGCATGATCGGGATGCCGTCGCGGATCGGAAAGGCCAGCCCCGCCGCGTCCGAGATCAGCTCCTGCGCCGCCGCGTCATAGCGCAGCCCGGCATGGGTGACCGGGCAGACCAGCGCCTCGAGCATGTGGCGGTCGAAGCCGCGTTCGGTGGTGGTGTCTTCGCTCACTGGATCGTCTCCTCGTTGTCGCCGCCGTGCAGGGCATATTCCAGCAAGCCGTCCAGCAGCTGCCGGCGCCCGGCCAGGGTCTGGCGTTCCAGCAGGGCCTGCTTTTCCTCGGGCGCCAGCGGCAACAGCATCGCCATGGAATTCACCAGCGTCTCGTCGTCGGTCGCCTCGGCGGATTCCCAGTCGGTGGACAGGCCGCGCTGCTCCATGTAGCGGCCCAGCCGCGCCATGAATTCGGCGCGGTGAAAGCCCGGGTCCTGCTCCGGCTCGGGGCTGAGGTCCGAGGCATAGTCCGCCCAGTCCACCTGCCCGCGCAGATAGGGGGTGAAGCCCGGCCGCAGCTCGATCAGCCGGAAGCGCGAGATCGCCTTCAGCGAGATCATCAGCCGGCCGTCGTCCAGTTCGGAAAAGGCGACGATGCGCCCGGCGCAGCCGACCTGCGCCAGGGCGTCGAGCCCGGCCGCTGCCGGCTGGATCATGCCGATCAGCCGCGAGGGCGTCTTCAGCACGTCCTCGACCATCTGCAGATAGCGCGGCTCGAAGATCTGCAATGGCAGCCGGGTGCGCGGCATCAGCACCGCGCCGGGCAGCGGGAACAGCGCGATGACCTCGGGCAAGTCGATGCCGCGCGACATCTCAGGCGAAGATCAGCGAGGACAGCCGGCGCCGGCCCTTCTGCGCCAGCGGATCGGTGGGTTTCAGCGCATCGAAGATCGTCAGCAGCTGCGCCTTGGCGGCGCCGTCGTTCCAGTCGCGGTCGCGGCGGAAGGCGTCCAGAAGCTGGTCGATGGCCTCCTCGACCTGGCCGGCGGCATGCAGCGCGGTGGCATAGTCCAGCCGGGCCTGCTGGTCGGCGGGATCGGCCTCGACCTTGGCGCGCAGCTCGTCCAGCGGGCCGGCATTGGCGGCCTGCCGGGCCAGCTGCAATTGGGCGCGGGCGGCCTCGACCGCGGCGGCGCCGGCGACGCTGGCCGGCACCCGGGCTAGTTCCTGCTCGGCCCGGGCGGTGTCGCCCGCCGCCACCAGGGCGCGGACCAGCCCGCCCCAGGCCACGGCATTCTCGGGCTCTTCCTCGGCGATGGCGGCAAAGGTCTCGGCCGCGTCCTCGGCGGCCCCCTCGGCCAGCATGGCCTCGGCCGCGTCCAGCGCCTCGGCCAGCCCGCCGTCATCGCCGCCCATCGCGGCCAGCTTCTCGACGAATTGCTTGACCTGGCTCTGCGGCACCGCGCCCTGGAAGGCATCGACCGGCTGGCCCTGGAAGAAGGCATAGACGGTCGGGATCGACTGCACGCGCAGCTGGCCGGCGATCATCTGGTTTTCGTCCACATTGATCTTGGCCATGCGGACGCGGCCCTTGTGGCGGGCGACCTCGGCCTCCAGCTGCGGGCCGAGGGTCTTGCAGGGGCCGCACCAGGGCGCCCAGAAATCGACGATGACCGGCACCGTCATCGAGGCGTCGATGACATCGGCCATGAAGGTCGCCTCGGTCACGTCCTTGATGATGTCGGCGGGGGCTTTGTCGGCGGGGGCTTGGCCAAGCTCGAGCATCGGGATTCCTCTTGCGAATGGATTGCCTTCTAGATGGAGCAGCGACCGGGGCGATGCAAGCCGCCTCGCCGCCGCAGCCCGCGGCTAGAGGTCGAAGCGCGCCAGCACCGGGACGTGGTCGCTGGGCTGCTCCCAACCGCGCACCGGGCGCAGGATGCGGCTGCCATGGCCGGCATTGGCGATGTCGGGCGTCGCCCAGATGTGATCCAGCCGCCGGCCCTTGTCGGCCGCATCCCAGTCGCGGGCGCGATAGCTCCACCAGCTGAAAAGCCGGCCGTCGGGGATGTCCTTGCGGGTGATGTCGACCCATTTGCCGGCGTCCTGCGCGGCGCCCAGGTGCTCGATCTCGACCGGCGTATGGCTGACGATCTTCAAGAGCGCCTTGTGGTTCCAGACGTCATCCTCGCGCGGCGCGATATTCAGGTCGCCCACCATGATGGCGCGGGCCGGCAGGTCGGCATGGAAGGCGTCGCGCATCTCGGTCAGGAAATCCAGCTTCTGGCCGAACTTGACGTTCTGCTCGCGGTCGGGAATGTCGCCGCCCGCCGGAACGTAGAAATTGTGGATGGTCACGCCGTTCTCCAGCCGTGCGGCAACGTGGCGGGCATGGCCGAGGCTGGCATAGTCGCGGTCGCCGGCATCCTCGATCGGCAGCTTCGAGAGGATCGCGACGCCATTATAACCCTTTTGCCCGCGCGCGACGATGTGGCGATAGCCCAGGGCATGGAACCCCTCCAGCGGGATCTTCTCGACCGGGCTCTTGATCTCCTGCAGGCACAGGATGTCGGGCGCCTCCTCGGTCAGAAGCCGCGTCACCAGCGCCTCGCGCAGACGAACGGAATTGATGTTCCAGGTGGCGATGGTGAACATGGGCGGCTCCTTTTTCGCGGGCGGAGCCTAGGCGGCACGGCCCGGCTTGTCCACCACGCCCGGCGCCGGGGGCGCTTCGCCCCCCGGACCCCCAGAGGATATTTCCGCAAGAAAGAACCAGGCTCGGTGTTTCTCTCTTGTGGAAATATCCCACGGGGGTCCGGGGGTGTGAAACCCCCGGCTGCGGCAGGGCAAAGACAAACCCGGCCACCTGTTCGGGGGCCGGGTGGTCGTGTGGCCGCATCCACCGGCCACTGGGCTTCGCAGACAGAACCCCAAGCGGCGCGCCCGGTTCCGCCGCTTAGCCTTTATCAAGCCACCAGGCGATAGCCGCCCGATTCCGTCACCAGCAGACGCGCGTTCGAGGGATCGGGCTCGATCTTCTGGCGCAGGCGGTAGATGTGGGTTTCCAGCGTGTGGGTGGTCACGCCGGCATTGTAGCCCCAGACCTCGTGCAGAAGCACGTCGCGCGGCACCACGCCGTCCTGGGCGCGATAGAGGAACTTCAGGATGTTGGTTTCCTTTTCCGTCAGCCGGATCTTGCGGTCCTTGCCGTCGATCAGCATCTTCATCGCCGGCTTGAACGTATAGGGGCCCAGCTGGAAGATGGCATCCTCGGACTGTTCATGCGTGCGCAGCTGCGCCCGCAGCCGCGCCAGCAGCACCGGGAACTTGAACGGCTTGGTGATATAGTCGTTCGCCCCCGAATCCAGCCCCAGGATGGTGTCGGCGTCGGTATCGTGGCCCGTCAGCATGACGATCGGGCATTTCACGCCCTGCTTGCGCAGCTTCTTGCACAGCTCGCGCCCGTCGGTATCGGGCAGGCCCACGTCCAGCACGACCAGGTCGAAGATCGCGCCCTTGGTCCGTTCCACCGCCTCATGGCCCGAGCCGGCCTCGAGCACCTCGAAGTCCTCGGTCGCGGTCAGTTGCTCGGCCAGGGCCTCGCGCAGGTCGTCCTCGTCATCGACGAGCAGGATCTTTTTCAGTCCGGCCATTCTTGCCTCCTTTGGCTTTATGGCGGAAAGGTGATGAGGCCTGGGGCGGGCGTCCAGCGCCTTGCAGCAATTCTCACATGGAGTTGTCGGGAATCCGCCCTATGTTTCAGTTTGTTTCAACCGCGCGGCTGCCATGACCCTGATCCCGACCCTGACCGAGACCCTGTCGCGCGCCCGCGCCGACCTGCGCATGGGCCTGCCGGTGGTGGTCGGCGACCAGTTGGTCGCCGCGGTCGAGACGCTGCGCCCGGACCGGCTGGCGGCGATGCGCGCGCTGGGCCCCGCCACACTGGCCATCACCTTGCCCCGGGCCGAGACGCTGAAGGTCCGGGTCTATGACGGCGACCTGGCGCGGATCGCGGTGCCGGGGGACGCCGACCTCGGCTGGCTGCGCGCCGTCGCCGATCCGGCGGGCGATCTGATGACGCCGATGAAGGGGCCGTTCCAAAGCCCGCGTGGCGGCGATACCGCGGCGCACCGCGCCGGGATCGCGCTGGCGAAATCGGCGCAATTGCTGCCGGCGGTGCTGGTCGTCCCGGTGGCGGCCGCGCCCGAGGGGCTGACCCGGCTCTCGCCCGGCCCCGCGCTGGCGCAGATGGCGGCCGAGGCCGCCATGGCGCCGGTCGCCGCCGCCCGGCTGCCGCTGCTCGCGGCCGAGAATTCGAAACTGCACATCTTCCGCCCCGACAATGGCGAGGCCGAGCATTACGCCGTCGAGATCGGCGCCCCCCCGCGCGAGGCGCCGGTGCTGGCCCGGCTGCATTCGGCCTGTTTCACCGGCGACGTGCTGGGCAGCCTGAAATGCGATTGCGGGCCGCAGCTCAATGCCGCGCTGCAGGCGATGGGCCAGAACGGTTCGGGCGTGCTGCTGTATCTGAACCAGGAGGGGCGCGGCATTGGCCTCGCGAACAAGATGCGGGCCTATGCCTTGCAGAACCAGGGCTTCGACACGGTCGAGGCCAACCACCGGCTGGGCTTCGACGACGACGAGCGCGACTTCCGCATCGGCGCCGGCATCCTGCGCGAGATGGGTTTTCAATCGGTGCGGCTGATGACCAACAACCCGCGCAAGGTCGCCATGCTGGAGGGCCACGGCATCCGGGTCGCCGAGCGCGTGCCGCTGGTCACGCCGCGCAACCGCCACAACACCGGCTACCTGGACGTCAAGGCCGCCAAGTCGGGGCACCTGCTGTGATCCGGCTGACGCCGCTGGGGCTGTGGGCGCGCGGCCGGCTGCTGCCCTGTTCGGTCGGGCGCGGCGGGCTGACGCGCGCCAAGCGCGAAGGCGACGGCGCGACCCCCATCGGCCGGCACCGCATCGTCGGGCTGCTCTATCGTCCCGACCGGGTGGCGCGGCCCTCGGGCTGGGCGCGGCCGATCCTGCCGGGCGACCTGTGGTGCGATGCCTCGGGGGATCCGGCCTATAACCAGCCGGTGCGCGCGCCCTTCGCCCCCAGCCACGAGGCGATGCGGCGGGCCGATCCGCTTTACGACATCGTGCTGGTCACCGACTGGAACTTTCCGCAGGCGCGGCCGGGCGCCGGCTCGGCGATCTTCCTGCACCAATGGCGCCGGCCGGGCTTTCCCACCGCGGGCTGCATCGCCATGGCCCGGCGCGACCTAGGCTGGCTCGCCTCGGTGGTGCGGCCGGGCGAGCTGCTGGAGGTGCCGGACCTGCCGCGCTGGCCGGCCCGCCGCCGCAGGGCCAGGATCGGCAAGGACTAGGCCGTCAGGGGCGAATGAAGTCCCAGTTCACCCGGATCGAGCGCGGTTCGCAATAAAGCCGCAGGCTCTCGGTCTCGCCCCGGTCGCTCTGAAAGGCGTCGAGGCTGTCGTAGACATGCAGCTGCGCCATGCGGACATGGCCGCCGTCCACCCCGGTCACGAAGAAGGCATAGACATGCTGGCCATGCGCCAGGCCGAAGCCCTGGGTATTTTCGGCATCCTGGCTGGGCTGGTAATATTTGGTCGAGAAGTAATAGCCCGTGTCCTCGAAATAGAGTTCGGGTGCATCGAGGGCCTCGGCGAAATTGTAGCTGTAGCGGTTCGACTGCCCTTTGGCGTCCGGCCGTTCGGCGCAGAACTCGACCCGCTGGTCGGCGGTCAGGATGTCGCAGGTCAGCACCGGCATCATGCCCGGCCCGCAATTCGCCGCCGCCTGCCCGGCCAGGCAGGCCAGGCCCAATCCGGCAAGAAACTGCCTTGCCGCCGTCATCGCTTAGCCCGGCCCGAAATTTTCATCGTCGATCCTGATCGAGGGAGGATAGCAGACCCTGCGCTGGATCGGCCTGTCCTGCCTGTATTCGTTGAAATCCTGTTCCGAGCCATAGACCTGCAGCACCGCCGGGTTGGGCGAGTTCAGCTCTTGCCCTTCGCCGTCAAGGTTCATCAAGGCACCGTCCACGAAGACCGCATAGACCGTGCCGCCGTTCGACAGCGCGGTGGCATAGGCCGGGCCATGGATGCCCTGCACATGGTCCTTGACGCCGCCGATGCCGCTGTCGGCCCGAAAGCTCAGCTCGCGGCCCTTGGGCGAGATATAGGCATAGTCAAGCGCGCCGCCGGGCAGCCTGCAGATCTCGACCCGCGCCTTGCGCTCGGGGAATTCGCAGGCAAAGAGCAAGTCGCCCGGCTGCGCGCAATCGGCCAGTGCCGGGCCGGCGGCCAGCGCCAGGATCAGGGCGGCGATGCCCCGGCTTCCGGCGCGGCCGGTCACAGCGCCCCCGTCTGCCACAACCGCACCTTCAGCCCGCCATGGGCGACATAGGGCCCCGGTTCGCGGAACGGCAGGCCGGTGGCGCGGGCCAGCGGCGCCTCGCTGGTCACCAGGCCGACGCGCCAGCCGGAAAAGCGCGTGCGCAGCACCTCGCCCATCGCCGCGTGCAGGCCGAAGAGCGGCCCCTTGTTGCCGATGCGGGCGCCATAGGGCGGGTTGATGACGACCAGGCCGGGCGGGCCGTCGGGGCGTTGCAGGTCGGCAAAGGCGCAGGTCTCGAAGCGGGTCAGGGCCGCGACGCCGGCGCGCTCGGCATTCTCGCGGCTCATGCGGATGGCGCCGGGGTCGCGGTCGCTGCCGTGAAACAGCAGCGCCGGTGCTTTCGGGGCGGTCCCGCGCAAGGCGTCGAAACCGGCGGCGTCGAAACCGGGGAAATGCTGGAAGGCAAAGCCGCGCAGCCGGCCGGGGGCAAGGCCCGACGCGATCTCGGCCGCCTCGATGACGAAGGTGCCGGATCCGCACATCGGGTCCAGCACCGGCTCGCGCCCGTCGAAGCCGCATTGGCGCAGGAACATCGCCGCCATGGTCTCGCGCATCGGCGCCTTGCCGACCGCCTGCTTGTGGCCGCGCTTGTGCAGGCTTTCGCCCGAGGTATCGAGGCTGAGCGTGCAGAGATCGTCCTCGAGCCGGATCTTCAGCGTGACCGGCGCGTCGTCGGCGACGCTGGCGCCGATGCTGTCGCGGATCGCGGCCTCGACGCGCTGGGTGATGGCGCCGGCGTGATAGATGCGCGACTTGCGGCTGGTGGCCTCCAGCCGCAGCGGCACCTCGGGGCGCAGCCAGTCGGCCCAGGGAAAGCGGCGCGCGCGCTTGTCGAGCTGCGCCGGATGCATGGCGCGAAAGGCGCCGATGCGGGCCAGCACCCGGGTCGCGCCGCGCAGATGCAGGTTGGCGCGCCAGACCTCGGGCCAGCCGCCGGTAAAGGTCACGCCGCCGGGCTGGACCTGCGCGTCGAAGCCCAGGGCGCGCGCCTCGGCGGCCAGGGGTTCCTCGAGACCCGGGGTGGCGACCAGGAAGATCTCCATCCGGGCCGGGTCGGCGGCCAGCGGTGCGGCTTCGGGCGGTGCCGCGACGGCGGCGGGCTTGCGGGCGGCTTTGGTCTGGCGGGGCGTCATCGGGATCCGGGAAGGCGAAAGGCCCCGCATCATGCGCCCTGCCACGGGCAAAGTCCATCCGGCGGTATTGTCTGCATCCGGGCGACAGTGTTCCCCGATTGGCGCCATTTCGTGGCCGGCGGGCCGGGGCTATCTTCCATGCAGCACAAGGAGATCATCATGGCCACAAGTGACGCCCCCATCCAGATCGGCCAGGTTGCGCTGGTCGTCAACGACCTCGACCGCGTCGGGGATTACTACCAGTCGGTGATCGGGCTCGACCGGCTTTCCGGCAGCGGCGAGGAGCGGGTGCTGGGCGCCGGCGGCCAGCCGCTGGTCGTGCTGCGCCGCGACAGGGCCGCGCGCCACCGCCCGCGCGAGGCCGGGCTGTTCCACACCGCCTTCCTGCTGCCCGACCGCAAGGCGCTGGGCCGCTGGCTGCGCCATGTCGCGGACCGGCAGATCGGGCTGGACGGGGCCTCGGATCACCTGGTCAGCGAGGCGCTCTACCTGCGCGACCCCGAGGGCAATGGCATCGAGGTCTATGCCGACCGCCCCCGCAGCAGCTGGCAGACCGACGGGCGCGAGGTGCGCATGGACACCCTCGCGCTGGACCTGAACGAACTCGCGGGCGGGGCGGATGCGCCCTGGCGCGGGGCGCCCGAAGGCAGCGTGATCGGCCATGTCCACCTGCAGGTCGGCAATGTCGCCGAGGCCGAGGCCTTCTACATGAACCGGCTGGGCATGGACCGCAGCGCGCATCTCTTCGGCGCCAGCTTCTTTGCCACCGGCGGCTATCACCACCACCTGGCGGGCAATATCTGGAACAGCCGCGGCGCCGGGCTGCGCAGCGCCGATGCCACCGGCCTGGCCGAGGTGGTGCTGGCCGCCGACGCCCCGTCCCTGGCGGCGCTCGGCGCGCGCGACTTCACCGATCCCTGGGGCACCCGGATCCGCGTGGCCGCCAAGGGCTGAGCCGGCCCGGGGGCTCTGCCCCCGCGCCTCTGCGGCCCCTCGATGGGGCCGCAGAGGCGCCCCCCCGGGATATTTCGGCAAGAAAGAAAAAGGGGCGGCGCGAGAGAGATGCGCCGCCCCAGTCTCACACGCCAAGAGGGAAAACCTGACGATGGAGGGGCAACGCCCGTCGCGCGCTTCGGGTTCATCACGATTGCGCGAAGCCGGGGCGCCCCGGTTTTCCTTGCTTTGGCCTGGCAAAAGCGCAAGCCTGCGCCGAATCCCGCCGCAAGGAGACCGACGATGAACACGCAACCGACCGACCTGAGGATGATGCTGAAGGACCCTTCGCTGCTGGAAACGCGGGCCTATGTGGCGGGCGAATGGATCGATGCCGACGACGGCAAGACCTTTGCGGTGGTGAACCCGGCGCGCGGCGACGTCATCGCCGAGGTGGCCGACCTGTCCCGCGCTGAAGTCGCCCGCGCCATCTCGGCCGCCGCCGCGGCGATGAAGGACTGGGCCGCCCGCACCGCCAAGGAACGCGCCCAGATCATGCGCAGGTGGTTCGACCTGATGATGGCGAACCAGGACGACCTGGGCCGCATCCTGACCGCCGAGCAGGGCAAGCCGCTGCCCGAGGCCAAGGGCGAGATCGCCTATGGCGCCAGCTTCATCGAATGGTTCGGCGAGGAGGCCAAGCGCATCTATGGCGAGACCATCCCCGGCCACCAGCCCGACAAGCGGCTGACGGTGATCCGCCAGCCGATCGGGGTCGTGGGCTCGATCACGCCCTGGAACTTCCCGAACGCGATGATCACCCGCAAATGCGGCCCGGCCATCGCCGCCGGCTGCGGCTTCGTCGGCCGCCCCGCTGCCGAAACGCCGCTTTCGGCGCTGGCGCTGGCCGTGCTGGCCGAGCGCGCCGGCGTGCCCAAGGGGCTGTTCAGCATCGTTACCTCGTCGCGGTCCTCGGACATCGGCAAGGAGTTCTGCGAGAACCCGCTGATCCGCAAGCTGACCTTCACCGGCTCGACCGAGGTCGGCCGCATCCTGCTGCGCCAGGCCGCCGACCAGGTGCTGAAATGCTCGATGGAGCTTGGCGGCAACGCGCCCTTCATCGTCTTCGACGATGCCGACCTGGATGCGGCGGTGGAAGGGGCCATGGCTTCCAAATTCCGCAACAACGGCCAGACCTGCGTCTGCGCCAACCGCATCTATGTGCAGGCCGGGGTCTATGACGAGTTTGCGAAACGGCTGGCGGCGGCCGTGGACAAGCTGCGCGTCGGCGACGGGCTGGAAGAGGGCGTGACCACCGGCCCGCTGATCAACCGCGACGCCGTCGAGAAGGTCGAGGAACATATCCAGGACGCGGTGGCGGGCGGCGCCACCGTCGTCACGGGCGGCAAGCCGCGCGAGGGGCTGTTCTTCGACCCGACCGTCGTCACCGGCATCACCGACAAGATGAAGGTCGCGACCGAGGAGACCTTCGGCCCGCTGGCGCCGCTGTTCAAGTTCGAGACCGAGGAAGAGGCGGTCGAACGCGCCAATGCCACGATCTTTGGCCTCGCCTCCTATTTCTACGCCCGCGACATCGGCCGCATCACCCGCGTGCAGGAGGCGCTGGAATACGGCATCGTCGGCGTGAACACCGGCATCATCTCGACCGAGGTGGCGCCCTTCGGCGGCGTCAAGCAATCCGGGCTGGGCCGCGAAGGCTCGCGCCACGGCATCGAGGATTACTTGGAGATGAAATACATCTGCCTGTCGATCTGACGAAAAACCCCCGGAGCCAGGCTCCGGGGGCCGATCTTCCGGACGGGATCAGTTGTCCTCGTCCTCGTCGTCATCCGCCTCGGGCAGGTTGAAGAAGCTGTCGGCGTCCAGATCCTCGGCCTGGGGCTTGTCCTCATCCTTGCTGAGGCTGAAGTTCTCGAGCCCGGCGATGCTCGAGGGCAGGCGCGGCTCGTCCGACATCGCCAGCGAAGTCTCGGTCGAGAGCAGCTTGCGACGCTCGTCATCGGTCATGGCGCCGCCCTCGGCCGCCTTCTTCTTCGCGGCCTTCTGCACGGCGGCATCCAGCTCCGACTGCCGGCACAGGCCCAGGGCGACCGGGTCGATGGGCTGCATGTTCTGGATGTTCCAATGCGTGCGCTCGCGGATCGAGGCGATGGTCGGCTTGGTGGTGCCGACCAGCTTGGCGATCTGCGCATCGGCCAGTTCCGGGTGGAACTTGACCAGCCACAGGATGGCATTCGGCCGGTCCTGGCGCTTGCTGAGCGGCGTATAGCGCGGGCCGCGGCGCTTTTCCTCGCCCTCGGCGGCGGGGTTGTGCTTCAGCTTCAGCCGATACAGCGGGTTCTTCTGGCCCTTCTCGATCTCGCCGGCATCGAGCTGGTTCGAGGCGACCGGGTCGAAGCCCTTGACGCCCGCCGCCACGTCGCCATCGGCGATGCCCTGCACCTCGAGCTCGTGCATGCCGCAGAAATCGGCGATCTGCTTGAAGCTCAGCGTGGTATTGTCGACCAGCCAGACAGCGGTGGCCTTGGCCATCAGCGGCTTGTTCATGACCTTCTCCTTAACAATATCTCTTCCGGCCGGGGAAAACGGCTTTCGGCGGCTGCCATTCCATTTTCAGGGGGATTGACTGGCTATATAGGGCCAGAACGGGGCGAAATAAAGCCTGAATTTCGTGGCGTAGGCCGGTCGGCGCGGCTAGGTTCGGGGCATGAGAACGCTCGCCCTGCTCGCCGCCCTGCTGCTGCCCGGCCCTGGCCATGCCCAGGATGTCGCGGGCCGGTTCGACTATTACCTGCTGTCGCTGAGCTGGTCGCCCAGCTGGTGCCAGGCCGAGGGCGAGGCCGACGGCCAATGCGCACCGGGAAGGCGCATCGGCTTCGTGGTCCACGGCCTCTGGCCGCAATACGAGCGCGGCTGGCCGCAGGACTGCCGCAGCGCCGCCCGCGATCCCTCGCAGCGCGAGACCCGCGCCATGGCGGACCTGATGGGCTCGCCCGGGCTGGCCTGGTATCAATGGAAGAAGCACGGCCGCTGCTCGGGCCTGCCGGCGGGCGATTATTTCGCCCTGACGCGCGAGGCCGCAAGGACCATCACCATTCCCGAACCCTTGCGGCGCCTGGGCCGCGACGTAACCCTGCCCGCGACGGTGGTCGAGGACGCCTTCATCGCCGCGAACCCCGGCTTGTCGCGCGATGCGATCACCGTGACCTGCCGCGACCGCGCCTTGCAGGAGGTGCGCATCTGCCTGACCCGCGAGCTCGAGCCCCGCAGTTGCGCCCCGGATGCGCGGCGCGATTGCAGCGGCAGCTTCCTGATGCCGGCGCCGCGCTGATGGCCATGCCGCTGGCCTCCGGCGGGGATATTTAGACAAGAAAGAAGCCGTTAACCGAATCGCAAGGATTTTCCGGCAAGGTGGACTCACGGTACAGGCGGGGACGCCGATGACCGTCAAGAGAGAAGCCACACCCCCGACCCTTTGCTCCGGCGGGCGGGGTGTGTGCTTTTCTTTCTTGTTCAAATATCCCCGCCGGAGGCCAGCCACGGCGCAATCGGCGCGACCGGTTCAATCCTCGGCCGAAACCTGCAACAGGATCTTGCCGATATGGCCGTTGCCCTCCATGCGGCGATGAGAATCCACCGCCTCGCGCAGCGGAAAGCTGCTGTCGATCTGTGGCAGCACCACCCCGGCCTCGATCAGCGGCCACAGCCTGTCCTGCAGTTCCCGCGCGATCTGCGCCTTGGCCAGGTCGGATTGCGGCCGCAAGGTCGAGCCGGTCACCTCCAGCCGCCGCGTCATGATCTGGGCGAAGTTGATCTCGGCCTTGGGGCCGGCCAGGAAGGCGATCATCACCAGCCGGCCATCCTCGGCCAGGCACTTGATGTTGCGGGCGATATAATCCCCGCCCACCATGTCGAGGATCAGGTCCGCCCCGCCGGCCTTGCGCAGCAGGGTCACGAAATCCTCCTCGCGGTAGTTGATGGCGGTGGCGCCCAGCCGGGTGCAGGCCGCGCATTTCTCGGCCGAGCCGGCGGTGGCCCAGACCCGCGCGCCCAGGGCGCGCGCCACCTGGATCGCCATGGTGCCGATGCCGGACGAGCCGCCATGGACCAGAAACTTCTCGCCCGGTTGCAGGCGGCCGCGCATGACGACGTTCGACCAGACGGTGAAGGCGGTCTCGGGCAGGGCGGCGGCCTCGCGCAGCGACAGGCCGGCGGGGATCGGCAGGGCGTGTTCGGCCGGGCAGGTCGCGTATTCGGCATAGCCGCCGCCGGGCAGCAGCGCGCAGACCCGGTCGCCCGGCTTCCAGCGCGTCACCCCCTGCCCCACCGCCGCGACGATGCCGGCGCATTCCAGCCCCGGCAGGTCCGAGGCGCCGGGCGGCGGCGCATAGGAGCCGGCGCGTTGCAGCACGTCGGGCCGGTTCACCCCGGCCCAGGCGACCCGGATCAGGATCTGGCCGTGGCCCGCCACCGGCACCGGCCGCGTGGCCGGCTTGAGCACCTCGGCACCGCCCGGAGCGGATATTTCGATCGCCTGCATGACATCGGGAATCACCCTCGTCCCCCTCCAGATTCGTGCATCCGCGCGCGCCCGCGCAATTCTCCGGGCAGATTGCGACGTTCCGGCCGCTTAATCCAGCCCGTTGCAAGCTCGGTCAGCACCGAAATGCCCGGCAGCGCGCCGATCCGGCCCTTGAGGGTTTCGAAGCGCATCACCCCCTCGATGCGGCGGTCGAGGAATTCCCGGGTGTCGTGCAGCTCGGGCGAATCATCGCCCAGCCAATAGAGCACCGTCGCGGCCCAGACCGCCGAGAGCGTCGCGCGCTTGGAATACCAGTTCACGTCCTCGGAGCGGTCGCCGAGCCCGTCCCAGATCGCGTCAGCCGTCTCCCACACCAGCCGCGCGCCGAGGCTGGCGTGTTGCGGCAGCGCCAGCACCGAGGCGCCGGCCCGCGCCAGTTCGCGGTCGCTGAGCGACAGCCGCTGCATCACCGCCGCCGCCACCCGGTCGCGGAACCGGCCCTGCGGCGGATGCTGCGCCAGCCAGTCGCGCAGGGCGGCATCGCCCTGGCGGTGATAGGCCGCCGCCAGATCGGCGCCGCCGCGCGGCAAAAGCACCCGGGCCAGCGCCGGCTTCATGCCGATGTCGCGGGCGCCCTCGGCGATGGCGCGATCGCCCATGCCCTCGAAGGCGACATGGCTGAGCGCGGCCCGGATCAGCCGCGCGCGTTCATCGGTCATGGCCTTGTTCCTCCATGTTGTTGCAGAGCGAGCCAGAAAATCTGGACAAGGGCGATTCGCCCTGCTAGAAGGCCGCGTCCTGCAAATCTGCTCAACTTTAACCTAGGAAGGTGGTGACAACCACATGCAGGTAAGTGTTCGCGACAACAACGTCGAACAGGCGCTTCGTGCTCTGAAGAAAAAACTTCAGCGCGAGGGGGTGTTCCGTGAAATGAAGCTCAAGCAGCATTTCGAGAAACCCTCGGTCAAGAAGGCCCGTGAAAAGGCCGAGGCCGTTCGCCGCGCCCGCAAGCTGGCCCGTAAAAAGGCCCAGCGCGAAGGCGCGCTGTAAGACGAGCGACACGTTCGTTTCAGGAAAACCCCCGCTCTCGCGGGGGTTTTTCATATCCGGCGTTTCAGGAAAATCCCCGCCCGCCGGGGGGGATTCATTCACACCGGCAGCGCCGTGGTCTGCGCCACCGTGCGCAGCGAGAACGAGGAATGCATCTGCGCGACGCCCGGCAGCTTGGCCAGGAATTGCCGGTGGATGCGGGCGAAATCGTCGGTGTCCTGCGCCACCACCTTCAGCAGGTAGTCGGCCGAGCCCGCCATCAGGTGGCATTCCAGCACGTCGGGGATCTTGCGCACCTCGCGCTCGAAGGCTTCCAGCAGCTCGTCCGCCTGGCCCGACAGCGTGATCTCGACGAAGACCGTGGTCGGCCGCTCCAGCTTGCGCGCATCCAGCAGCGCGACATAGCCGCGGATCACCCCGGCCTCCTCCAGCCGCTGGACGCGGCGGTGGCAGGCGCTGGCCGACAGGCCGACCTCGGCCGCCAGGTCGGCATTGGTCTTGCGCCCGTCGCGTTGCAGCACGGTCAGGATGCGGCGGTCCGTTGCGTCAAGGTCGATCATCGCTGAAGATCCCGTCGTGACGGGCGCCGGTTCGCGCCAATTCTTCGAAACTAGCCGGTTTCGCCGCGCAGTTTAAGCAGGAACTGTCGGCGGCGCCGTGCCAGCATGGAACGACAGGAAAAGGGAGGATACCCATGAAGATCGGATGCCCGACGGAAATCAAGCCGCAGGAGTTCCGCGTCGGCCTGACGCCAGAGGCGGTGCGCGAGGCCACGGCCCGCGGGCACGAGGTGCTGGTCCAGGCCGGTGCCGGAAACGGTTCCGGCTTCCCGGACCAGGATTACATCGACGCCGGCGCCCGCATCCTGCCCGATGCCGCCGCCGTCCTTGCCGAGGCCGAGCTGATCGTGAAGGTCAAGGAGCCGCAGGCGGCCGAGCGCGCCATGCTGCGCCGGGGCCAGCTGCTGTTCACCTATCTGCACCTGGCGCCCGACCCGGCCCAGACCCGCGAGCTGCTGGAAAGCGGCGTCACCGCCATCGCCTATGAGACGGTGACCGATGCGCGCGGCGGGTTGCCGCTCCTGGCGCCGATGTCCGAGGTCGCGGGGCGGCTGGCGCCGCAGGTCGGGGCCTGGACGCTGCAAAAGGCCAATGGCGGCTCGGGCGTGCTGCTGGGCGGCGTGCCCGGGGTGCGGCCGGGCAATGTCGTGGTGATCGGCGGCGGTGTGGTCGGCACGGCGGCGGCGCGGGTGGCGGTCGGCATGGGCGCCAATGTCACGGTGCTGGACCGCTCGGTGCCGCGGCTCAGCTACCTTGACGACGTGTTCATGGGCCGGCTGACCACGCAATATGCGACGCAGGGCGCCATCGCCGAACTCTTGCCCGCGGCCGACATGGTGATCGGCGCGGTGCTGGTGCCGGGCGCCGCCGCGCCCAAGCTGGTGACGCGGGCGCAGCTTTCGCTGATGGAGCCCGGCTCGGCGCTGGTGGATGTCGCCATCGACCAGGGCGGCTGTTTTCAGACCTCGCGCCCGACCACCCACCAGGATCCGGTCTATGCGGTGGACGGGATCATGCATTACTGCGTGGCGAACATGCCCGGCGCGGTGGCCCGCACCTCGACCCGGGCGCTGGGGAACGCCACCCTGCCCTTCGTGCTGGCGCTGGCGGACAAGGGCTGGCGCCAGGCGCTGCGGGACGATCCGCATCTGCTGGCGGGGCTGGCGGTGCATGAGGGCGTGCTGGCCTCGGCCCCGGTGGCCGAGGTGCAGGGCCTGGGCTGGCAGCCGCCCGAGGCGCTGGTCGCCTGAGGCCTTGGGCCGGCGCGGTCCCCCCGCGCCGGCGCCGGGGATCAGGCGCGCTGCGCGCGCAGCTCGTCGCGGATCTGCAGCAGCAGTTCCTCTTGCGTCGGGCCGGCGGGGGCGGCGGCCTCGGCTTCTTTCTTGCGGATGGCGGCGGATTGCAGCTTGTTCACGCCCTTGACCAGCAGGAACACCGCCCAGGCGATGATCAGGAAGTTGATGACCGCCGACAGGAACGAGCCATAGGCAAAGACCGAGGCGCCCGAATCGCGCGCCGCGGCCAGGCTGGCGCCCTCGGGGACGGTGCCCTTCAGCACGACGTAATGGCCGCTGAAATCGGTGCCGCCGGTCAGAAGACCGATGATCGGGTTGATCAGATCGGCAACCAGCGAATTGACGATGGCGGTGAACGCCGCGCCGATGATGATCCCGACGGCAAGGTCGATGACATTGCCCCGGGCGATGAATTCCTTGAATTCCTTGATCATGTGCTTACCTTTTCGAACCTGTCGCACCTGTTAACAAATGTGCGCATAACACGTTGCCGGAATCCAGCCCAGACGGAACGGAACCACGACCGCGCCGATCGGCTGTCCCGTCACGCACCGCCGGAGCGCGCCGCGAGGAATACGGGCCGATGAAAAGTCGTCCCCTGCTTGAAATCATGCCAAGAGGAAAAACCGGATCGCACAGCGGCGTCAAGCCAGCCGGGCCGAATTTCCATGAAAAACAGTCGGGAATCGGCGCCCCGCCGCGACGGGCGGGCGGGGCGCCGGATGTCCTAGCCGCGCAGCGTGCCGCCGGTGGCCTTGCCCACCTTCTCGACGATCTTCGCGCTGACCGCCTCGATCTCGGCATCGGTCAGGGTCTTGTCCCTCGGCTGCAACCGGGCGGTGATGGCGATGGACTTCTTGCCGCCCTCCAGCCCGGTGAACTGGTCGAAGACCGTGACCCGCTCGATCAGCGCCTTGTCCGCGCCGGCCGCCGCGTTCACCAGCGCCAGCGCCTCGACCTGCGCATCCACGACAAAGGCGAAGTCGCGCTCGACCGCCTGCAGGTCCGACAGCACCAGCGCCGGGCGCGAGGGCGTGCGGACCTTGGGCAGCGGCACCGCGGCGATGCGCACGGTAAAGCCGACCGCCGTGCCCTTGATGCCGAAATGCTTCAGCACGCGCGGGTGGATCTCGCCGAAGGTCGCCAGCGTGTTCGGGCCCAGCGCGATATTGCCGGCGCGACCGGGATGCCACCAGCCGTCCAGCTTGCGGTTGACCTGCGCCTTGGCCGGCGCGCCCACGGTGGCCAGCACCGCCTCGGCATCGGCCTTGGCGTCATAGATGTCCACCTTGCGGCGCGAGGCATAGGGGTCGCGCGGCGCCGTCGCACCGACCAGGATGCCGGACAGATGCAGGTCCTGCTCGCCCGGCTCGCCGCCGCTGAAGACCGGGCCGCATTCGAACAGCGCCAGGTCCATGAAGCCGCGCGCCTGGTTGCGCGCCGCCGCCGCCAGCAGGCCGGGCAGCAGGTCGGGGCGCATATGCGTCATCTCGCTGCTGATCGGGTTCTCGATCCGCACCGCGTCCGAGCCGCCGCCGAACAGCGCCGCCGCCGGCTGGTCGATGAAGCTGTAGGTGACGCATTCGTTATAGCCCAGGCTCGCCGCCATGCGCCGCGCCGCCGATTCCCGGCGTTGCAGCGGCGTCAGCACCGGCTGCGGCACGCCGGCCTGCGGGCGCGGCAGCGGCTGGCCTTGCAGCTTGGTCAGGCTGGCGATGCGGGCGACCTCCTCGACCAGGTCGGCGCTGCCCTGCACGTCTGGGCGCCAGGACGGCACGAAGGCCTGGTCGCCCTCCAGCCGGAAGCCCAGCGCCTGCAAGGTCGCGCGCTGTTCCGCCTCGGGGATCTCCATGCCGACCAGGCTGATGACCCGGGCCGGGTCCAGCCCGTAGCTGCGCGTCGTGTCGGGCACGGCTCCGGCGGTGACGACCTCCGAGGCCTCGCCGCCGCACAGCTCGAGGATCATCCGCGTCGCCCGCTCCAGCCCCTGTTGCGTGAAGGCCGGATCGGCGCCGCGCTCGAAGCGATAGCGGGCGTCCGAGTTGATCTTCAGCGCCCGGCCGGCGGTGGCGATGGCGATCGGGTCCCAATAGGCGCTTTCCAGGAAGACCTCGGTGGTTGCCTCGGAACAGCCCGAAAGCTCGCCGCCCATGATGCCGGCGATGCTTTCCGGGCCCTGTTCGTCGGCGATCACCATGGTGCCGGGGGCGAAGGCATAGGTCTTGCCGTCCAGCGCCAGCAGTTCCTCGCCCTCGGCCGAGGGGCGCACCACCAGGTCGCCCTTGACCTTGGCGGCGTCAAAGACATGCAGCGGCCGGTTCAGGTCGAAGGTGAAGAAATTCGTGATGTCGACCAGCGTGTTGATCGGGCGCAGGCCGATGGCGGTCAGGCGCTTTTGCAGCCAGTCCGGCGAGGGGCCGTTCTGGACGCCCCGGATCAGCCTTCCGCTGAAGAACGGCGCCTTTTCGGCCACCTGCGGATCGATCACCACCTTGATCGGGCTGGGAAAGCTGCCCGGCACGGTGACATCGGCCAGGGGCTTCAGCCGGCCCAGGCCGCGCGCGGCCAGGTCGCGGGCGACGCCGCGCACGCCCAGCGCATCGGGGCGGTTCGGGGTGATCTTGATCTCGATGACCGGATCGACCGCCTCGGGGCGGTTCGCGGCCAGCCAGTCGACGAATCTCTCGCCGACCTCGCCCGAGGCCAGCTCGATGATGCCGTTGTGTTCGTCGGAAAGCTCCAGCTCGCGCTCGGAGGCCATCATGCCATGGCTCTCGACGCCGCGGATCTTGCCGACGCCCAGCGTGGTGTCGAGCCCCGGGACATAGTCGCCGGGCTTGGCCAGCACCACGGTGATGCCGGCGCGGGCATTCGGGGCACCGCAGACGATCTGCTTCTCGCCCTCGTCGGTCAGAACCTTGCAGACCCGCAGCCGGTCGGCGTCGGGGTGCTGCACCGCCTCCAGGACGCGCGCAATGGTAAAGGGCGCCAGCCTGGCGGCGGGGTCCGTCACGCCCTCGACCTCGAGCCCCAGGTCGGTCAGCGCCTCGGTGATCGCGTCCAGCGAGGCGGTGGTGTCGAGATGCTCCTTGAGCCAGGAGAGGGTGAATTTCATCGGCGAGCGCTCCGTCGGGTTTGGCCGTCCCTTAGCGCATGGCGCGGCGGATTGGTAGGGGCGCGCGGGAGGCCGCGCTGGCCGACGGCCGGTGCACGGCCTGTGTACGCGCGGTGTACGCCCCGTGCGCCCCCGCATCTTGCAGGAAACCCGGCCCGCCCTATATGTGAAGGGGATTAACATGGGCATGGGGGCCGATGGACACGCAACGGGAAATGCTGATCGAGCAACGGGTCGCGAATGACGCCAAGTCGCCGCTGGTTGCCTATCTGCTGGCGATTTTTCTATGGGGCTTCGGCGCGCACCGGATGTATCTGGGGCGCTGGTTCAGCGGGCTTTTCATGCTGGTCTTGTGGGGTTTGGGCTGGCTGACGGCGCCGATCCTGATCGGCTGGCCGCTGGTCGGGCTGGTCTGCCTCTGGGCGCTGATCGACCTGTTCCTGATCCCCGGCATGATCCAGCAGGACAAGGACGCGATGCGCCGCAGCCTGGGCTCGCGCTGGTAGATCAGCCGCCCAGCGCCAGCAGCCCGAACGGCAGCCGGCGGATCATCGGGGCGGCGGGGCGCGATCCGGTTCCGGTCGTGGAGGGATGGATGGAGACGGCTCTGGTGGTGGTCCTGGTGCCGCTGATCTGCGGCGGGGCGCTGTGGCTGTGGTATCTGGCGCGGGATTCCCGGCAGGGACGGCTGCTGATCGTGGCGCTGTGGGGCGTGCTGCTGGCAATGAGCGTGATCGCGGGCGAGCCTTGGGTATTGGTGATGGGCGCGGCCACGGTGATGATGGGGGGTCTGGGTCTACGGGATGTGGCGGTATTGGTGAGCGCGCATAGTCAGCCCGGAACCACGATCCCGGCACGCCGCAGATCGGGCCCGTCAAGGATCGACTTTTTCGATGTCCCGGGCGCGGGGCCGGCCCTGCATGGCCGCCTCGATGCCTTGCGCAAGCAGCAATGACCCGAGGATGGCAAAAATTCCCAGCGCGAATCCTGATACCCCCGCTGTCCGTCCCGCCACGAGAACCAGGGGATGGGCCAGGTAGACCCACATCGAAAGCCCGGCGCACCAGCCTGAGAGCCGCGTCGGTGCGACTCTGACAGCCAGAACCACGAGCGCGACACCGGTTCCGGCAAGAATCGTGAGGTTGTCCGCCGAGTGCCGCCCGAGGGTCAGCATGAGCCAGCAGAGGATGAGGGTTTCCGCCGCAATGCGCCAACCGCTTGTGAAGCAGGAAATACCGACAAGCACGGGATCAGGCCGAAACTCCATTGTGCGAACGGGATGACTTCAGGGGTGCCGAACAGGCAGAATGCGGCTCCCGACAGCGCCGCGATCGGAGCCACGATCCGGCGCGGCCAGCATCGGCGTGAGCATCGCGGCCAGGAAGGCGAAGGGAGAAACCAAAGATGCAGCGAACTGCTTGTCAGAAGCATGTGCCATTCCCATCGGCCAAGCGGCTGGTGATGGCGCAAGGAAAGGGCCATCCCGAGCACGTCGTAGATCACCGACCCACGCAGGAACGGCAATAGGAGACGCTGCGCCGAACCCGCAAGCCGGCGCGGGACGGCATGGCGAGCAGGACCAGAAAAAAGGCAGCGCCGCATAGGCCAAGCGCGCCCGATGCCTGGCTATGGAACCAGACTTGCCCATCGCGGCGATGAGGCGGCCGTAGTCCACCCGCCCGTTGCGCTGGGGGAGCGTCTGCGTCCGAGGGCGCTGGGCTCATGTCCTGTCCGTGCAGACAATATCGGCGCGGTGATACACAACAACACAGCCGCTGCCGGCAAGTTTAAGCCGATCCACGCTTTCGGATGCAACATGAAAGATCGGCGGGACAATTGCTCGGTCAGCCTCCAGCCGTGCCGCCGCCGGGAGGAGCCGTCAGAGCCGATGCCGAAGACCAGGGCGCTTGGTCACCGCGACAGCCCACCCGCCACGCTCGGCACATCTCCCGCGGCAAAGCCGTAATGCCGCAGCCAGCGCAGGTCGCTTTCGAAGAAGGCCCGCAGATCCGGGATGCCGTATTTCAGCATCGCGATCCGGTCGATGCCCATGCCGAAGGCGAAGCCCTGCCATTGCTCGGGATCGATGCCGCCCGCCGCCAGCACCTTGGGATGCACCATGCCCGAGCCGAGGATCTCGAGCCACGAATTCCCCTGGCCCAGCGTCAGCTTGCCGCCCTCCCAGGAGCAGCGGATATCGACCTCGGCCGACGGCTCGGTGAAGGGGAAATGCGAGGCGCGGAAGCGCAACTCGACCTCGTCGAGCTCGAAGAAGGCGCGGCAGAATTCCTCGAGCGTCCATTTCAGGTTCGCCATCGAGATGTCGCGGCCCAGGGCCAGGCCCTCGACCTGGTGGAACATCGGCGCATGGGTCTGGTCCATGTCCATGCGATAGACCCGGCCGGGGGCAATGACGCGGATCGGCGCGCCGGTTTCCTGCATGGCGCGGATCTGCACCGGCGAGGTATGGGTGCGCAGGACATGCGGCGGGCGCGGGTCGCCCGTCTCCCGGGCCATGAAGAAGGTGTCGTGCTCCTGCCGGGCGGGGTGCTCGGGCGGGATGTTCAGCGCGTCGAAGTTGAACCAGTCGGATTCGATCTGCGGCCCCTCGGCGACGCGGAAGCCCATGTCGGCAAAGATCGCGGTGACCTCCTCGGACACCTGGCTGACCGGGTGGATGGTGCCCTGCGGCCGCGGCCGGCCGGGCAGGGTCACGTCCAGCCATTCCTCGCGCAGCCGGGCGTCCAGGGCGGCATCCTCGAGGCCCTGGCGGCGGGCGCGCAGGGCGGCATCGACCTCGTCCTTCAGCCGGTTCAGCGCGGCGCCGGTGGTCTGGCGCTCTTCCGGCGTCATGCGGCCCAGTTCCTTCATCATGCCGCTGATCTCGCCCTTCTTGCCAAGGGCGGCCAGGCGCACCTGTTCCAGCGCATCACCGTCACCGGCGGCCGAGATGCGGTCGAGATAGGTCTGGCGAAGGGCGTTCAGGTCGGACTGGTCGGACATGGGGCAGGCTTTCCTTGCGGTTTGCCCGCCGATTAGCACGCAGGGCGGGCCGGGAAAAGCCTCGCGACGGCTCTAGCGGGTCAGGGTTTCCAGCGCCAGCTCGGCCGGGCGGCACAGGCGCACGCCGCCGGGGCCACAGACGATGGGCCGCTCGACCAGAAGCGGGTTCTCGACCATGGCGGCAAGGATTGCCTCGTCCCCGGCCTCGGGCAAGCCGCGCTCGGCGGCATCGGTGCCCTTGACGCGCAGGGCCTCGCGGGGCGTGACGTCGGCGGCGGCGAACAGGCCCAGCAGCTGGGCGCGGGTCCAGCCCTCGCGGGCATAGTCGACGATCTCGGGCTCGTGCCCGGCGTCGCGGAGCATCTGCAGCACCTTGCGCGAGGTCGAGCAGGTCGGCTTGTGATAGATGGTAATCATGGCGGCGATCCTGCCCCGGCGCGGGCCGGCTTTCAAGCCCGGCGCGAGACCTGCAGCCAGACGCCGCCATGCGGGCGCAGGGTCAGGATCATGCGCGGCTCGGGCCGGCGCCCGGTCAGCGCAAAGCGCAGCCGCGAGACCAGCGTGGCCAGGATGATCACCGCCTCCTGCAGGGCGAAGCTGGCGCCGATGCAGATGCGGGGGCCGGCGCCGAAGGGCAGGAAGGCGAAGCGGTCGCGGCTGACGCCCGGCGCAAAACGGTCGGGGTCGAAGGCGTCGGGGTCGTCCCACAGTAGGCGGTGGCGGTGCAGCGCATAGATCGGCAGCATGATGGTGTCGCCGGGCCGCACCTCGCGCCCGCCCAGGGTATCGCGGCTGCGGGCGGTGCGCGACAGGAAGGCGGCGGGCGGATAGAGCCGCAGCGCCTCCTCGACCACCTGGCGCAGATAGGGCAGGCGCGGCAGGTCGGCGGCGGTCGCGACGCGACCGCCCAGGGCCGCGTCCGCCTCGATGGCGGCGCGGGCCTGGACCCCGGGATCGAAGGCCAGCAGGTAAAGCGACCAGGCCAGGGTCAGCGCCGTCGTCTCATGCCCGGCGACGATGAAGGTCAGCAGGTTGTCGCGCAGCTCGGCGGCCGTCATGCGCCGTCCGGTCTCGGGATCGGCACCGGCGCGGAGCAGGTCCAGCAGATCCGGCACCCGGCGCGGCCCGGCGGCGGCCCGGGCACGGATCGCGCCGTCCGCGACCCGCTTCATCCGCCGCAGGTCGGCACCGGCGAACAGCCGGCCCGGCCGCGGGATCCAGCCCGGCAGGCCCAGGACATCCAGGACCGAGATCCGCGCCGCCCCGGCGATATAGGCGTCGATGGC
The DNA here is from genome assembly GCF_000371965.1 of Paracoccus sp. N5. Classification (NCBI taxonomy): domain Bacteria; kingdom Pseudomonadati; phylum Pseudomonadota; class Alphaproteobacteria; order Rhodobacterales; family Paracoccaceae; genus Paracoccus; species Paracoccus sp. N5. The sequence continues at coordinate 1,032,765 of NZ_AQUO01000001.1, forward strand.
ATGATGCACGGCAGCGCGGTCAAAGCCCTCGTCGCCGGAAAAGGTCACGTCCGAGATCACCTCGAAGGTCGCGGCCACCATCTCGGCAAAGACATCGACCGGCCCCTCGGCCGAGGCCAGCCGCGCCGCGCTCGCCTCGGCGGCGGCGCTCATCACCGGACCCAGCGCCTCGACATGACGCTGGGCAAAGGCCGGGGCGGCGGCCAGGCGCTGCCAGCGCCAATGCGCCCCCTCGGCCACGAACATCGAACAGCCCACCGCCGGCCCCAGGATCAGCCGCGTCACCAGCGACTTGGGATAATCCTCGACGCGATCCTTCAGCACCACGCGCAGCGCCTCGGGATCCATGACCATGTGCCAGCGCTTGCCGGTCTTGCCCGAGACCATGGGCTGGCGCACGGCGATCTCGGGGATCAGCTCCAGCACATTGCGCCGCGCCACCATGGCCGAGGCCAGCACACCGAGCGGCTTGCGGTGCAGGGGCACGCGGACGGGAAACTCATGCGGCAAGGACATGCCCCGCAACCCCGCCCTGCCCCGCCGGGTTCCAGGGACAGCTTCTCTTTTGTGGAAATATCCCGGGGGAACGCCGGGCCTGCCCGGCGTGGGGGCAGAGCCCCCCGGACGCAACGAAAAAACCCGCGCCGGGGCGCGGGTTTCCGTGTCTCTGCCAGGCCCGAAGGATCAGGCGGCGGCTTTCGCCTGCGCGACCACGGCGGCAAAGGCCTCGGGCTCGTGCACGGCCAGGTCGGCCAGGACCTTGCGGTCCACCTCGATCCCGGCTTTCGCCAGCGCGGCGATGAAGCGCGAATAGGTCATCTCGGCATCGACGGCGCGCACGGCGGCGTTGATGCGCTGGATCCACAGCGCGCGGAAATTGCGCTTGCGCGTCTTGCGGTCGCGGGTCGCATACTGGTTGGCCTTGTCGACGGCCTGGGTCGCGGTGCGGAAGTTGCGCGAACGGTTGCCGTAATAGCCTTTCGCCGCGTCCAGAACCTTCTTGTGGCGGGCGTGGGTGATCTTACCCGATTTGACTCGTGCCATCTCCGGTTCTCCTTAGCGGTTGTAGGGCATGTATTTCTTGACGATCTTCGCGTCCGCGTCGGACAGGATCATGGTCCCGGTCACATCGCGGATGAATTTCGTCGAGCGCTTGATCATGCCGTGGCGCTTGCCGGCCGGGCCGGCCTTGACCTTGCCCGAAGCCGTCATCGAGAACCGCTTCTTGGCGGCCGCTTTGGTCTTCATCTTCGGCATTTTACTCTCCTTGCGGTCAGAGTGAACGCACGACTCGGCAATGCCATATCGGCCGGCCGCGCGGGTGGAAGCGTGCCCTATAAGGGCGCGCCGCGAATTTGACAAGCCTTATTGGCTGGCCGGCGCCGCCGGAGCGGTCTCGGCGGCCGGCGCTTCCGCGGGGGCCTCGGCAGCGGGGGCCGGGGCGGTCTCGACAGGGGCGGTCTCGACAGGGGCAGGCTCGGCGGGGGCGGTCTCGGCCGGCGCGGCAGCCTCGGGCGCGGGCGCGCTCACCGGATCGGTGCCCAGAGTGATCTGGCCATCCAGCAGGCGCTGCCAGCTTTCCTTCAGCGCCTCGACGCCGAAGGGGCGCGGGTCCAGCCAGGCGCCGGCAAAGACCAGGACCAGGCCCAGCACCAGCGCGATGGCCGCGCCGCGCGGCGCGCGGGTGCGCGCCACCGAGACGATGGCCAGCAGCACCGACAGCACGCACAGCGCCACGCCGGCCAGCAACAGGATGTCGATCATCGGATCACCTTTCCGTAACAGCTCGTTACGCGGGGCTTATTCCGGATCGGTGCGATAGATCAAGCGCTCGTCGCAGGGCGCGATGCGCAGGATGTTGGTGGTGCCGGGCACGTTGAAGGGGACGCCGGCCATGACGACGATCTGGTTGGTCTCGTCGGCAAAGCCGAAGTCGCGCGCCGCCTTGGCGGCATTGACCACGGCCTGCTTGAAGCGTTCCAGTTCGGGCGTCAGCACGCAATGCGTGCCCCAGGTCAGGCACAGCCGGCGCAGCGTCCGCTGTTCCGAGGACATGGCGACGATCGGCACGCGCGGGCGCTCGCGCGCCACCAGGCTGCCGGTGGTGCCGGACTGGGTAAAGGCGCAGATGGCGGAAATGTCGGTGGTCTCGGCGATCTCGCGCGCGGCGGCGACGATGCCGTCGGCCACGGTCTGGCGCTTGGCCTGGCGCGAGCTTTCGATGATCTCGCGATAGGTCGGGTCGCTTTCGACCGAGCGGGCGACGTTGTCCATGGTCGCCACCGCCTCGACCGGATAGGCGCCGGCGGCGCTTTCGGCCGAAAGCATGATCGCGTCGGTGCCTTCATAGATCGCGGTCGCCACGTCGCTGACCTCGGCCCGCGTCGGCATCGGGCTTTCGATCATCGATTCCAGCATCTGGGTCGCCACGATCACCGGCTTCGCGGCCGCGCGGCAGGCGCGCACCAGCCGCTTCTGGATCGGCGGCACCGAATGCACCGGCAGCTCGACCCCCAGGTCGCCGCGCGCCACCATGATCCCGTCCGAGACCTTCAGGATCTCGCTGAAGGCCCGCACGGCGGCGGGTTTCTCGATCTTGGACAGGATGGCGGCGCGGCCGCGCGCCAGCTCGCGCGCCTCGATCACGTCCTCGGGGCGCTGGACGAAGGACAGGGCCAGCCAGTCCACCCCCAGCCCGCAGGCGAATTCCAGGTCGTCGCGGTCCTTGTCCGACAGCGCCGCCAGCGGCAGCACCACGTCGGGCACGTTCACGCCCTTGCGGTTCGAGATCGGCCCGCCCGCCGTCACCACGCAATCGGCGAAATCGGCGCCGCATTTTTCCACCCGCAGGCGGATCTTGCCGTCGTTGACCAGCAGTTCGGCGCCGGGTTCCAGCGCGGCGAAGATCTCGGGATGCGGCAGCTGCACCCGGCCCGCGTCGCCCGGCGTCGCGTCGAGGTCGAAGCGGAAGGCCTGGCCGTCCGCCAGGTCGTGCGGCCCGGCGGCAAAGGCGCCCACGCGCAGCTTCGGCCCTTGCAGGTCGGCCAGCACGGCGATGGGACGGCCCGATTCGGCCTCGACCTTGCGGATGATGTCATAGCGGGCGCGCTGTTCCTCATGCGTGCCATGGCTCATGTTCAGGCGGAACACGTCGGCGCCGGCCTCGAACAATGCCCGGATGGTGGCGAAATCGCTGGATGCCGGCCCCAGGGTTGCCACGATCTTGACCTTGCGATGCCGTCTCATCCCGTTCTCCCGCCTGTTGTTTGCGCTATCGGCTCTATAGACCCATTCGCCCGCGCGCGGCAACCGCGCCTTGCGCAAGGCTTGCACTAAAGCTTGCCCGATGCGAGGCAAAGCCGACATGACACACGAATCGCATTCCATCATCGGGCCTTCGCGCGGGTCGCGCTGGCTGATCACCTGCGACCACGCCACCAACCGCGTGCCGGACTGGGTGGGCGGCGGATCCCTGGGCATCGCGCCCGAGGACATGGCCCGCCACATCGCCTATGACGTGGGCGCCGCCGGGCTGACGCGGAAGCTGGCCGAACGGCTGGACGCGCCGGCGATCCTGACCGATTTCTCGCGTCTGGTGATCGACCCGAACCGGGGCGAGGACGATCCGACGCTGCTGATGCGGATCTATGACGGCACGGTGATCCCGGCGAACCGCCACGCCGGGCCGGCCGAACGCGCGCTGCGGATGGAGCGGCTCTATCGCCCCTATCACGCCGCCTATGAGGCCCTGGCCGCGGCCCGGCCGGACCGGGCGATCTGCGCCATCCACAGCTTTACCCGCCAGCTGCGCGGAAGGCCGCGCCGGCCCTGGGCGGTGGGCGTGCTCTATTCGCATCGCGACGAGCGGCTGGGCAAGGCGCTGGTGCGCGAATGCCGCGACCTGGGCTGGATCACCGGCGACAACGAGCCCTATTCCGGGCATCTGGACGGCGATTCCATCGACCGCCACGCCCTGGCGCAGGGCCGGCCGAACGTGCTGATCGAGGTCAGGAACGACCTGATCGCCGACGCCGCGGGCCAGGCGCTCTGGGCCGAGCGGCTGGGCGCCGTGCTGGAGGGATTCCTGGACAGGTGCGGGCTATGATGCGCTCCGCCATGGCCCGCCGGGCCCTGACCTTTGCCCTGGCCGCGGGTGGCGGCGCGCTGTTCCTGGCGCTGCAGCTGCCGCTGCCCTTGCTGCTGGGCCCGATGCTCGCCTGCCTGATCGCGGCGCTGGCGGGGGCGCCGCTGATGGGCGCGGGCGGGCTCGGCACCTTCATGCGCACCTTCCTGGGCGTCGCGGTCGGGGCCTCGATCACGCCCGCGGTGCTGGGCAAGATCCCCGAGATCGCCGCCTCGCTGGCCTTCGTCCCCGCCTTCATCCTGGCGATCGCGCTGGTCGGCTATCCGCTGTTCCGGCGCGGCTTCGGCTTCGACCACCCGACCGCTTGGTATGCCGCCATGCCGGGCGGGTTGCAGGACATGCTGGTCTTCGGCGAGGAGGCGGGCGGCGACGTGCGCGCCCTGTCGCTGATCCATGCCACGCGGGTGCTGGTCATCGTCACCGTGGCGCCGCTGATCATGCAAAGCTTCTGGGGCGTGGACCTGTCGCAGCCGCCGGGCGTCTCGATCCGCGCCACCGATCCGGCCGAGATCGCCATCATGGTCGCCGCCGGGCTGATCGGCTGGAAGGCGGCCGAGCGGCTGGGCCTGTTCGGCGCCTCGATCCTGGGGCCGATGATCCTGACGGCGGCGCTGTCCTTGTCGGGCGTGATCGAACACCGCCCGCCGGCCGAGATGATCCAGGCGGCGCAATTCTTCATTGGCGTCGCGGTCGGGGTGAAATACGTCGGCATCACCGGGCGCGAGCTGCGCATCGACGTGACCGCAGGGCTGGTCTATGCGCTGTTCCTGGCGCTCATCAGCCTGATCTTCATCGAACTGATCATGCAGCTGGGCCTGGCCCCGGCGCTCGACGCCTTCCTGGCCTATCTGCCGGGCGGGCAGGCCGAGATGGTGGTCATCGCCATCATCGCCGGGGCGGATCTGGCCTATGTCGTCAGCCACCACCTGCTGCGCATGGTGATCGTCATCACCCTGGCGCCGCTGGCCTCGAAGCTGATCGAGCGGCGGCGCTAGAAAAAGCTCTGCGGGTCGATGTCGACCGACAGCCGCAGGTTCGTCGGCGGTTTCGGCGCCTGCGCCAGCCAGGCCGCGATCGCCGCCTGCACCGGCGCCTGGCGCGGGGCGCGGATCAGCATCCTGACCCGGCAGCGGCCGCGGATGCGGGTGATGGGCGCCGGCGCGGGGCCGAAAAGCTCGGCCCCCACGGCGCGCAGCGGCTCGGCCCGGCGGGCAAGCGCATGGGCGTAATCCTCGACCACCGGCATGTCGGGATGCGACAGGATGATCCCGGCCAACCGGCCGAAGGGCGGCATGCCGGCGGCCTGGCGCTGCGCCGCCTCGGCGTCCCAGAAATCCTCGTCCCGGCCCGACAGAATCGCCCGGATCACCGGATGCTCGGGCTGATAGGTTTGCAGCAGCGCCAGCCCCCGCGCCTCGCCGCCCTCGCGCCCGGCCCGGCCGGCGACCTGGCGCATCAGCTGAAAGCTGCGTTCCGCCGCGCGCAGATCGGCGCCTTGCAGGCCCAGATCGGCGTCGATCACCCCGACCAGCGTCAGGCGCGGGAAGTTGTGGCCCTTGGCGACCAGCTGGGTGCCGATGATGATATCGGTCTCGCCGGCGCCGATCTCGGCGATGGCCTCCTTCAGCGCCCGGGCCGAGTGGAACAGGTCCGAGGACAGCACCGAGGCGCGGGCCTCGGGGAAACGCTCGGCGACCTCCTCGGCCAGCCGCTCGACGCCGGGGCCGATGGCGGTCATCTTGCCCTCGACGCCGCAGGACGGACAGGCGGTCGGGATCGGCTTGGTCTCGCCGCATTGGTGGCAGACGAGGCGGTTCTGGAAGCGGTGCTCGACCATGCGGGCGTCGCAATGGTCGCAGCCGATCTGCTGGCCGCAGGCACGGCAGGCGGTGATCGGGGCATAGCCGCGCCGGTTCAGGAACAAGAGCGACTGTTCGCCGCGCTGCTTGCGGGCGGCGATCTCGGCGGCCAGGCGCGGGCTGATCCAGCGGCCCTTTTCCATCTCTTGCTGCCGCAGGTCGATGGTGCCCATTTCCGGCAGTTCGGCGGTGCCATAGCGCGACCGCAGGTCCAGCCGGCGATATTTCCCGGCGGCGGCATTCACCCAGGTCTCGACCGAGGGCGTGGCCGAGGCCAGCACCACCTGCGCCTGTTCGATGCTGGCGCGCAGCACCGCCATGTCGCGGGCGCTGTAATAGACCACGTCCTCCTGCTTGTAGCTGGAATCGTGTTCCTCATCGACGACGATCAGGCCCAGGTCGGCAAAGGGCAGGAACAGGGCCGAGCGGGCGCCGACCACCATGCCGACGTTATGCGTCGCCGCCATGGTCCACAGCCGGCGGCGCTCGCTGCGGGTGATGCCGGAATGCCATTCGCCGGGCTGGGCGCCGAAGCGGGCCTCGACCCGGTTCAGGAACTCGGCCGACAGCGCGATCTCGGGCAAGAGCACCAGCGCCTGCCGGCCCTGGCGCAGGCATTCGGCCACGGCCTCGAGGTAGACCTCGGTCTTGCCCGAGCCGGTGACGCCGCGCAGCAGCGTGGTGCCATAGGCGCGGCGGGCGACTTCGGCCCGCAGGGCATCGGCGGCCTCGGCCTGGTCCCGGGCCAGCGGCTTGCCGGGCAGACCGGGGTCAAGCCGCGGATAGGGCACGTCGCGCGGCGCCAGCACCTCGGCCAGCGTGCCGGATTTGACCAGCCCCTGCACCACGCCCGGGCTGACGCCGGCCAGCTGCGCCAGCTCGCCGGGGGCGAAGCCGGCGCCGCCGTGATCCTCGATCACCCGCAGCACGGCGGCGCGGGCATCGGTCATGCGCGCGGGCGGCGGGCCGGCGCGATGGATGATGCGGCGGGCCGAGGGCGGCTGGTCCAGGTCCGGCGCCCGCGTCGCCATGCGCAGCATCGCGGGCAAGTGCGTCAGCGTGTATTCGCCCATCCGGGTCAGGAATTCGATCATGCCCCCCGACAGCGGCGGCGCATCGACCAGCCGGGCGACGGGCCGCAGCTTGGCCATGTCGAAATCGCCCATGCCCGGCCCCCAGACCGCCCCCATCACCCGGCGCGGCCCCAGCGGCACCACCACCAGCTGGCCCAGCCGCACCCCGCCCTCGGGCGCGAGATAGTCGAGCACGCCGACGACTTCCTGCGTCAGCACGGCGATGCGAGCGCCATGGGGATAGAAGGGCGGCGGCATCGGGTTCAGGGCACCGCAGCCCAGCCGACGAATAGCAGCAGCGGCCAATGCCCGGCCAGCAGCGGGCCGGCGGCCAGCAGCGGCAGCAGATCGAACAGGTCGGGGTTCAGGGCTTCCAAGGGCGCTCTCCTGCGGACAAGGCCGGGATCTTGCACAGGGCCGCACCCGCCCGCAAGCCGCGCGGACTTCACGCGCCGATTGTTATGCGCTAAACCCTCGGCAAATCCGCAAGAGGGGGCCCCCGCGCATGAAATTCTTTGTCGATACCGCCGACGTCGCCGCGATCCGCGAATTGAACGACCTGGGCATGGTGGATGGCGTCACCACCAACCCCTCGCTGATCCTGAAATCCGGCCGCGACATCCTGGAAGTCACCAAGGAAATCTGCGACCTGGTCGAAGGCCCGGTCAGCGCCGAGGTGGTGGCCAGCGACGCCGCCGACATGATCCGCGAGGGCGAGCGCCTGGTGAAGATCGCCTCGAACATCACCGTCAAGGTGCCGCTGACCTGGGACGGGCTCAAGGCCTGCAAGGCGCTGTCGTCGCAGGGCCACAAGGTCAACGTGACGCTGTGCTTCAGCCCGGCGCAGGCGATCCTGGCGGCGAAAGCCGGCGCGACCTTCATCAGCCCCTTCCTGGGCCGGCTCGACGACATCAACCTGGACGGCGTCGAACTGATCGCGCAGATCCGCGAGATCTATGACAATTACGACTTCCAGACCGAGATCCTCGCCGCCTCGATCCGCTCGGTGAACCACATCACCGACGTGGCCCGCATCGGCGCCGACGTCATCACCGCCCCGCCGGCGGTCATCAAGGCCATGGCGAATCACGTCCTGACCGACAAGGGCCTGGAACAGTTCAACGCCGACTGGGCCAAGACCGGGCAGAAGATCGTCTGATGGCCGAGCAGACTGCGGCCGAACTGACCGAGGAGATCCGCGCCCGGCTGCTGGCGCAGCCCGAGCTGATCCTCGCCGACCGCGACCTGATGCGCGCGCTGATCGGCGCGCGCGAGGCCGAGGTGGGCGAGAACGTGATCGACATCCGCGGCCGCGCCATGCAGGCGCTGGAATCGCGGCTGGACCGGCTGGAGGCGGCGCATGAATCGGTGATCTCGGCCGCCTATGACAACCAGTCGGGGATGAACACCATCCACCGCGCCGTGCTGTCCCTGCTGGAGCCGATGGAGTTCGAGGGCTTCCTGGAAAACCTGGAACTCGCCGTCGCGCCGATCCTGCGGGTGGAAACCCTGCGGCTGGTGATGGAGGCGGGCGGCGCCCTGCCCCAGCCCGAGGCCAGCGGCCCGCTGATCGTCGCCCCCGCCGGCACGGTGGCCGAGCTGATCTCGGGCGGCCGGCGCATGCCGCGCGGCGACGACATCGTGCTGCGCCGCGCCGCCAGCCAGACCCTGCCCTTTCACGGCGAAGCGCGCGCGCCGATCCGCTCCGAGGCGCTGCTGCCGCTGGACCTCGGCCCCGGCCGTTTCCCGGCGCTGCTGCTGATGGGTTCGGGCGATGTCGGGCGCTTCAACCCGGCGCAGGGCACGGACCTGTTGCGCTTCTTCGGGCAGGTGTTCCGGCTGGTGCTGATCTCCTGGCTGCGGGCATGAGCCAGCCGGCCGGCCCCCTGGCGCTGGCCCCGGCCATGGCCGACAACCTCGCGCGCTGGCTCGACAGCGAAAAGGCGACGCGCGACCGCTCCGAACACACGATCCGGGCCTATCAGAGCGATCTGCTGGCCTTCCTGGCCTTCCTCGGCGGCTATCACGGCACGCCGGCCCTGCCCGCGACGCTGGGCAGCCTGACCCAGACCGACATGCGCGCCTTTGCCGCGGCCGAGCGCACCCGCGGCCTGGGCGCCCGCTCGCTGGCGCGAAGGCTCTCGGCCGCGCGCAGCTTCATCCGCTGGATGTCGGACCGGCACGGCTTCGACGCCTCCAGGGCGCTGGCGGCGCGCAGCCCGAAATTCACCCGTTCGCTGCCGCGCCCTCTGGCGCCGGACCAGGCCGAGGCGGTGCTGGACATCGCCGGCGAAACCAGCCCCAAGCCCTGGATCGCCGCCCGCGACACAGCGGTCCTGACCCTGCTCTATGGCTGCGGGCTGCGCATCTCCGAGGCGCTCGGCCTCGACGGCCGCGACTGGCCCTTCCGCGAGGCGCTGACCATCCGCGGCAAGGGCAAGAAGGAACGCCAGGTGCCGGTGCTGCCCATCGCGCAGCAGGCGACGGCGGCCTATCTGCAGCTCTGCCCCTGGCCGCTGGAGCCGCAATCGCCGCTGTTCCGCGGCGCGCGCGGCGGCCGGCTGAACCCGTCGCTGATCGCGGCGGCGATGCGGCACGCGCGCCAGGTCATGGGCCTGCCGCCAACGGCGACGCCGCATGCGCTGCGCCACAGCTTCGCCACGCATCTGCTGGCGGCGGGGGGCGATCTGCGCACCATCCAGGAACTCCTGGGCCACGCCAGCCTCTCGACCACCCAGGTCTATACCGGCGTCGATGACGCCCGGCTGCTGGAAGTCTACCGCGCCGCCCATCCCCGGAGCTGATCGGCTTCTTTGCTCCGAAAATACCCCCGCCGCCCGTGCCACGGGCCCGGCCGCCGCAGCCCGGCCCCAGCGGCTTTCACCGTTTCCCAAATACCCCCGGCCACCGAGCCGCACGCGCGGCCTTTACAATCCGGGCGCCGCGCCGCAAAGCCCGGCCCATGGACCTCTCGCTCGACCTCCTGCTGATGCTGATCGGCGCCGCCTTCGCGGCCGGCTTCGTCGATGCCATCGCCGGCGGTGGCGGGCTGATCACCGTGCCGGCGCTGCTGCTGGCCGGCATTCCGCCCGCCCAGGCGCTGGCCACCAACAAGGTGCAGGGCGTCTTCGGCGCCGCGACGGCCGCGATCTCCTATGCCCGCCGCGGCCTCGTCGATCCGCGCGCGCAGCTGCCCGAGGCCGCCGTGGCCTTCATGGCCGGGCTCTGGGGCGCGGCACTGGTCAGTTTCCTGCCGACGCAGGCGCTGCGCTACGGCCTGCCGGTGCTCTTGATCGGCATCGCGGTCTTCTTCGCGCTGAAGCCGGGGCTCGACGACACAGACCGGGCGCGGCGCATGCCGCATGCGGTCTTTGCCGCGACGGTGGTGCCGGCGGTCGCCTTCTACGACGGGCTGCTGGGACCGGGCACCGGCTCGTTCTTCATGCTGGGTTTCGTAATGCTGGCGGGTTACGGCATTCTCAAGGCCACGGCGCACACCAAGCTGCTGAACTTCGCCTCGAATCTGGGCGGGCTGGTCGCCTTCGCCCTGGTCGGCAAGCCGCTGTGGCTGGTCGGCGCCGCCATGGCGGTGGCGCAGATCGCCGGCGCCAGCCTTGGCGCGCGGCTGGCCATGCGCATCGGCGCCCGGGTCATCAAGCCGCTGCTGGTCGTGACCTCGACCGCGCTGGCGCTTCGGCTGGTCTGGCAGCTCATGTAACGGGGCGGGATCGCGCCCGCCCCGCAAGGCTCAGACGAAGACGAACATCGAATCGTCCAGCTCGGCCAGCGCGACACCCTCCAGCACCAGCCGGTTGCCGCCGCCCAGGTCGAAGACCGCATCCGCCCCGTCCTGCCGGGCGGCGTCCATCAGCGCCGCGTAATCGTCGATGCCGGCCAGATCGACGCGGATCACCTCGGCCTGGTCCGAACCGCAGCCGCAGCCGCCGGTCTCGAAGTCGATGATGCGGTCGCTGCCGCCGTCGAAGACGAAAGTGTCACGGCCATAGCCGCCCGAGAGCAGGTCGTTCCCCGCCCCGCCATCGACCAGATCGTCGCCGAAACAGCCGTTGACGGTGTCGTTGCCCGAACCGCCCATCAGCTGGTCATTGCCGAAACCGCCGTGCAGGAAGTCGTTGCCGGCCTCGCCCTTCAGCGTGTCACTGCCGAAGCAGCCGTGCAGGCTGTCATTGCCGGTCCCGCCCCACATCGCGTCATTGCCCAGCCCGCCATGCATGAAATCATGGCCGGCCTGGCCCCACATGCGGTCGTTGCCATTGCAGCCGTGCATCGAATCGCGGCCGTCGCCGCCCCACAGGCTGTCATTGCCGAAGCCGCCGTGCAGGAAGTCATCGCCGCCAAAGCCGCGCAGCCGGTCGTTGCCGCCGCCGCCCAGGATGCCGTCGTCGCTGTCGCTGCCGTCCAGGATCTCGGGGCCGGAAACGCCGTGGATCACGTTCAGCATGGGCAGCCGGCCCATCTGCCGCGCCAGTTCGGCAGCCACGTCGGCCAGGGTCTCGGAATAGACCGCCCAGTAATAATCATAAGACAAAGTCGCCATGGGTTTTACCTCGGTAACATGAAAAACCGCCCGAAATCTTCGGGCGAAACCACATTCCCATATTCCCGCGGAAGGTGACATGCCGCGCCGGCGGACCGGCGCAAAACCGCCGGATCAAGCGGTTCGGAACCCGGAGATTCCCGGACCGATCAGTTCGGAAAGCCCGAGGCGCGGCGCATCTCGCCCGTGGCCATGCCGCGCCAGTTGCGGATCGGGTCGGTCAGGTATTTCCCGACCACCGGATGGCCCTCCTCCAGCAGCCCCAGATGCACCATCAGCGCGGTGATCGCCGCCTCGGCGCCGCGCGTGCCGCCGTCCGAAACCTTCAGCGCGATGCCCAGGCCCCGCTCGGGCACGATGCCGACGAAGACCGCCTCGGCCCCGGTCTTGACGGCGGCGCGGCCCTTCATGGCGCGCATCAGCTCGGTGCAGGCGCGGCCTTCGCCGGCGACCAGCTCGGGATGCGCGATCATCGCCTCGACCAGCCGGCGCTGCGCCGTGCCGCGCGCCCCGGCGCCGGGCCGGGCAAAGGACGCCATGGCGCGGGCCAGCCCCTCGACCGTGCAGGCGAAATTCGGCGCGGCGCAGCCGTCGATGCCCCAGCCGGCGGCCGTCTCGCCCGTGACCTCCTCGAAGGCGCGGCGCACGGCACGCTGCACCGGGTGGTCGATCTCGACATATTCCGGCCCGGCCTTCATGTGCCGCTTCAACGTCAGGAAGCCGGCATGCTTGCCCGAGCAGTTGTTGTGGATCTGGCAGGACGCGGTGTCGGAACAAAGCAGCCGCCGATGCTCGGCCGGGTCGCGCGGCATATGGGCGCCGCAGCGCAGATCCTCCTCCTCGAGCCCCAGGTCCGAGAGCCAGGCCGAAACCCGGTCGACATGCGCCCGCGCGCCGTTGTGGCTGGCGCAGGCCAGCGCCAGCTGCTCGCTGCCCAGCCCCGCCGCATCGGCCGCGCCGCTTTCGACCAGCGGCAGCGCCTGGATCATCTTGCACGAGGACCGCGGGAAGATCACCGTGCCCGGATTGCCCCAGGCCTCGACCACGCCATCGGCGTCCGAGATCACCACATGGCCCAGATGGCTGCTTTCGCGCAGGCCCCCGCGCCACAATTCGATCAGTCTTGCGGCCGTCATGGCTCCCCCTTGCTCTGACAATCGCGCGATTTTCCGCAAAAAAGGGGTTTTTCCCCCGTTCAATTTCGCATTATCTTGCAGCCAGATGGTTGAAAATACCACCGTCATCGGCAACAAGCCGGATCGAACCGGACCATGGCAGGAGACCAGAGCATGTTGAAATCCGCGCCGCGCGCCGCAGCGGCTGCCGCTGCAATCGCGATCGCCGCGTCTTCGCCGGTCCTGGCCCAGGACTCGACGAATGTGATCGGGACCGAGGGCGACTGGACCGTCTTCTCGGCGAACAGCCCCAAGGAATGCTGGGCCGTGTCGGCCCCGAAATCCACCCAGAACGTCGATGCCTCGGGCAAGCCCAAGGAAGTGACGCGCGGCGACATCCGCCTTTACGTCGCCTATCGCCCCGGCCAGGGCGGCGAGGTCTCGTTCTCGGGCGGCTATCCCTTCGCACCGGATTCGACGGTCGAGGTGAATGTCGGCGGCACGGTCTTCAAGCTGTTCACCGAGGGCGAAAGCGCCTGGACCGGCTCGCCCTCCGAGGACAGCAAGCTGGTCAGCGCGCTGCGCGGCGGCTCGTCGGCGGTCATCTCGGGGCGCTCGGCCCGCGGCACGGTGACCAAGGACACGTTCAGCCTGTCCGGCATCACCGCCGCGACCAACAAGGCCCAGGCCGCCTGCAAATAAGCCACGGCCACGCCACGACACGGGAACGGGGGCTTCGGCCCCTGTTTTCTTTTGGGCCGCTTTCGCCTATATAGGGGCCTTGCCCAACGCCCGGACCCGCCCAAGCCATGAACGCCCCCATCCCCGCTGCACCGATCACGCAGGATCTTCTGACCATCCCGCGCAAGCTGCCGGAATCGGCGCTGACGAATATCGTCGGCCTGACCCGCGAGCAGTTGCGCGAAGCGCTGGTCCAGGCAGGGACGCCCGAAAAGCAGGCCAGGATGCGCGTCGGCCAGATCTGGCAATGGGTCTATCACTGGGGCGTGCGCGATTTCGCGCAGATGACCAACCTTGCCAAGGATTACCGCGCCTTTCTGGCCGAGCGGTTCGAGATCGCGCTGCCCGAGATCGTGACCCGGCAGGTCTCGGCCGACGGCACGCGCAAATACCTGCTGCGCATCGCCGGCGGGCATGAGGTCGAGACGGTCTATATCCCCGAGGAATCGCGCGGCACGCTGTGCATTTCCAGCCAGGTGGGCTGCACGCTGACCTGTTCCTTCTGCCACACCGGCACGCAGAAACTGGTGCGCAACCTGACGGCCGGGGAAATCGTCGGCCAGGTCATGGTCGCCCGCGACGACCTCGGCGAATGGCCGCAGCCCGGCGCGCCCAAAGACGAGACCCGGCTGGTTTCCAACGTCGTGCTGATGGGCATGGGCGAGCCGCTGTATAACTTCGACAATGTCCGCGACGCCATGAAGGTGGTGATGGACGGCGAGGGCATCAGCCTGTCGCGCCGCCGCATCACGCTGTCGACCAGCGGCATCGTGCCCGAGATCGCCAAGACCGCCGAAGAGATCGGCTGCCTGCTGGCCGTCAGCTTCCACGCCACCACCGACGCGGTGCGCGACAAGCTGGTGCCGGTGAACCGCAAGTGGAACATCGAGACGCTGCTGAACGCGCTGCGCGAATACCCGCGGCTGTCGAACAGCGAACGCATCACCTTCGAATATGTCATGCTGGACGGCGTGAACGACAGCGACGAGGACGCCCGCCGTCTGGTCAAGCTGATCCGCGGCATCCCGGCCAAGATCAACCTGATCCCGTTCAACGAATGGCCGGGCGTGGCCTATCGCCGCTCGAGCTGGGAGCGGATCGAGGCCTTCGCCGACATCGTCCACAAGGCCGGCTATGCCTCGCCGATCCGCACGCCCCGGGGCGAGGACATCATGGCCGCCTGCGGCCAGCTGAAATCCGCGACCGAGCGCGGCCGCAAGTCGCGGGCCGAGATCGCGGCCGAGACCGGCAGCGCGGCCTGAACGGCCACCGGCTGCGCTATATCTCGGCGGCGCAGGCCGGATCGCGGTCCCCCCTCGTCAGCCTTGAGCGGTGCGGGATTTGCGCCTAGCATGGGCTGGTCCCGGCAGGCCGACCCTGACCGCCTGCGCCCCATCGCGAAGGAGCCGCCATGATCACCTCATCTCGCCGCCGTTTCCTGACCGTCGCCCTGGCCGGGGCCGCGTTGCCCCTGTTCGGAATCCCCCCGCGCCCGGCGCGCGCCGAAGCGGTGCGCGCCTTCGCGCCGCAGCCCAGCGAATGGCAGGGCTATCGGATCGTGACCCATGTCGCGCTGCCGGCCGATGCCGGACCGGCGCAGGTCTGGCTGCCGGCACCGTCGCTGGACACCGCTTGGCAAAAGACGTTGGGCAACGAGATCCAGGGTAACGCGACCGAGGCCCGCATCGTCAAGGATGCCGCGACCGGCGCCGCCGTCCTTCATGCACGCTTCGATGGCAAGGCCAAGCCCGAGTTGAGCCTGATCAGCTATGTCGAGACCCGCAACCGCAGCATCGACTGGTCGAAGAAGACCGCCGCGCATGAGGATCCCGCCGTGTTGCAGGCGGCGCTGCGCCCCTCGGGGAACAAGCCGCTGGACGGGTTGGTCGCCGAGACCGCCGCCAGGATCACGCAAGGCGCGCAAAGCGACGTCGAGAAGGTGCGCGCGCTCTATACCTGGATCGTGGCGCATTGCTATCGCAACCTCGACACCCCGGGCTGCGGTCCGGGCGATGCGGTCGCCACCCTGACCTCGGCCGGGCTGGGCGGCAAATGCGCCGACCTGAACGGGCTTTTCGTGGCGCTGGCCCGCGCCTCGGGCGTGCCGGCGCGCGACATCTACGGCATCCGCGTGGCGCCCTCGGCCTTCGGCTTTGCCCAGCTTGGCGCCAAGAACGAGGTGATCACCGGCGCCCAGCATTGCCGGGCCGAGGTCTGGCTGTCGGATTACGGCTGGGTCGCGATGGATCCGGCCGACGTGCTGAAGGTCATGCGGGCCGAGACCGACCGCTGGATCAAGGACCCGGCCGATCCCGTGGTGACGCAGGTCAACGACGCGCTGTTCGGCAACTGGGAAGGCAACTGGGTCGGCTACAACACCGCCGAGGACCTGGCCCTGCCCGGCCGCGACGGCGCGCTGCCCTTCCTGATGTATCCGCAGGGTGATGTCGGCGCGCGCCGGCTGGACGAGTTGGACGCCAAGGCCTTCACCTACGACATCATCGCCAGGCCGCTGTCGGCCTGAGGCATGCCGGAGCCGCGTTCACGTTCGCGGGCGCGGTTCCGCAATGCCCAGCCCAACCTTGCCCCTCGCGCCGCAGGATCGTAGAAGCGTCCCGACCCGCGAGTGAGGCGCCCCATGACCCATCCCAAACCCGTCGTCCTTTGCATCCTCGATGGCTGGGGCATTTCCGCCCGCCCGCAGCAAAGCGCGCCGGACCAGGCCAGCACGCCGAACTTCGACCGGCTGATGCGCGACTGTCCGCATGCCACGCTGACCACCTTCGGCCCCGACGTCGGCCTGCCCAAGGGCCAGATGGGTAATTCCGAGGTCGGCCACACCAATATCGGCGCCGGCCGCGTCGTCGCCATGGACCTGGGCCAGATCGACCTCGCCATCGAGGACGGCAGCTTCTACCGCAACACCGGGCTTGGCGAATTCATCCGCAAGCTCAAGGCCTCGGGCGGCACGGCGCATCTGATGGGCATCATCTCGGACGGGGGCGTGCACGGCCATATCCACCATGTCGTCGCCGCCGCCCGCGCCCTGACCGAAAAGGGCGTGCCGGTCGTGGTCCACGCCGTCACCGACGGGCGCGACGTGCCGCCGAAATCCGCCCTGGGCTTCCTGACCGAACTGCAAGGCAGCCTGCCCGAGGGCGCCCGCATCGGCACCGTGGTCGGGCGCTATTTCGCCATGGACCGCGACAACCGCTGGGAGCGCGTCGCCCGCGCCTATGCCCTGATGGTGCAGGGCAAGGGCCTGCCCGCGCCGGACGCCGCCACCGCGGTGGCCGATGCCTATCGCCAGGACGAGACCGACGAGTTCATCCAGCCCCGCGTGATCCGCAACTATCCCGGGGCCAAGGACGGGGACGGGTTCTTCTGCCTGAACTTCCGCGCCGACCGGGCGCGCGAGATCCTGGCGGCGGTGGGCGAGCCCGGCTTTTCCGCCTTCGACACCGGCCGGCGGCCGGAATGGGCGGCGCTGCTGGGCATGGTCGATTATTCGGAACGCCACGACCAGTTCATGGATGCCGCCTATCCCAAGCGGCAGGTGGTGAACACGCTGGGCGCCTGGGTGGCGCAGAAGGGCCTGCGCCAGTTCCGCCTGGCCGAGACCGAGAAATACCCGCATGTCACCTTCTTCCTGAACGGCGGCAAGGAAACGCCCGAGCCGGGCGAGGACCGTTTCATGCCGCAAAGCCCCAAGGTCGCGACCTATGACCTGGCGCCCGAAATGGCCGCGCCCGAGGTCAGCGCCAAACTGGTCGAGGCCATCGGCGCCGGCTACGACCTGATCGTGGTGAATTTCGCCAATCCCGACATGGTGGGCCATACCGGCAGCCTGCCCGCCGCGATCCGCGCCTGCGAGGCGGTGGACCAGGGCCTGGGCATGATGCTGGATGCGCTGGACCGCGCCGGGGGTGCTGCGGTCGTGATCGCCGACCACGGCAATTGCGAAACCATGATCGACCCCGAGACCGGGGGCCCGCATACCGCCCATACCGTGAACCCGGTGCCGGTCATCGTCTATGGCGGCCCGGCCGGCGCCAGCTTGCGCGACGGCCGGCTGGCCGATGTCGCGCCGACGGTACTGGAGCTGATGGGCCTCGACCTGCCGGAAGAAATGACCGGCCGCTCGCTGATCGCGCGCGCATGAGACTGGCGCTGCTTCTGCCGGTGGTGATGGCGCTCGGGCTGGTCTCGATGGCGCCGGCGCAGCCCGCGACCCCGGCCCAGGGCGACGGGCAGCTGGGGCAGGCCGCGGCCGAGGCGGCAGAGGCCGCCGAGATGCTGCGCGCCGCCGTGGGCCAGCTGGACCAGGCGCTGACCGAGGACGACCAGGTCGCCTCGCTGACCCGGATGATCCGCGCCTATGAACAGGGCCTGTCGGCGCTGCGCGACGGGCTGCGCCGCGCCGGCGTGCGCGAGCAGGAAATCCGCACCGAATTCGACGCCCGCCGCGACCGGCTGGGCCGGGTGCTGGGGGTGATGACCTCGATGCAGCGCTCGCCCGAGACCATGCTGCTCTTGCATCCCTCGGGGCCCGAGGCTTCGGCCCGGGCCGGGATGATCCTCGCCTCGGTCGCGCCGGGGCTCGAGGCCGAGGCCAAGGAGATGCAGCAGAAGCTCGAGGAGATCCGCACCGTCCGCGCAATCCAACTGAGCGCCGCCAATGTGCTGGCGCAGGGCCTGGGCCAGGTGCAGGAGGCGCGGCGGCTGCTGGCCTCGGCCGTCACCGACCGTTCCAGCCTGCCGGTGCGCTTCGGCGAGGATCCCAAGGAACTGACCGCGCTGGTGCAATCGGCCGATACGCTGGACGCCTTCGCCTCGGGCATCACCGGGATGGAGCAGGACGTGGGCGCCCCCATGGCCGATTTCGAGGGCGCGCAGGGCAGCCTGGCGCTGCCCGCCATCGGCAAGGTGATCCGCCGCTATAACGAACCCGACGCGGCCGGGGTGGCGCGGCCGGGGCTGGTCATCGCCACCGCGCCCGCCGCGCTGGTCACGACCCCCTGGCCGGCGACGATCCGCTATCGCGGGCCCTTGCTGGATTACGGCAATGTGATGATCCTTGAACCCGCGCGCGGCTATCTGATGATATTTGCCGGGCTCGCGCAGGTCTTTGGCGAGACCGGCGACGTGCTGGCGGCGGGCGAGCCCGTCGGGCTGATGGGCGGGGAAGAGCCGCCGGCGCAGGAATTCGGGGCCGAGTTCGTCGCCAATGCCGCCACCGGCGGCGGCGCCGGGCAAAGCGAAACACTGTATGTTGAACTCCGCCGGGGCAAGGAAATGCTGGACCCGGCAGAGTGGTTCGTGATGAATCCGATTATCGGCGATGCCACGCAGGGTGGAACGGGCCAAAACGCAACCGGGCAGGACGGGACGGAATGAAACACTATCTTCTGGCAGGGGCGATCGGCACGCTTGCGGGCGCCGTGGTCGCCACGCAATTCGCCGGCCCCCTGGTCGCACAGGAAACCGGCAGGAACGCCTCGGTCTATGAGCAGCTCGACCTGTTCGGCAATGTCTTCGAACGGGTGCGCGCCGATTACGTCGAATCGGTGGACGACAAGAAGCTGATCGAGGCGGCGATCAACGGCATGCTGACCTCGCTCGACCCGCATTCGTCCTTCCTCGCCGCCAAGGATTACGAGGACATGCAGACCCAGACCCGCGGCAGCTTCGGCGGCCTCGGCATCGAGGTCGGGCAGGAGGACGGGCTCGTGAAGGTGATCTCGCCCATCGACGACACGCCTGCGGCCGAGGCGGGCGTGAAGGCCGGCGACTTCATCACCCATGTGAACGGCGAATCGCTGATGGGGCTGAGCCTCGACGAGGCGGTCGAGAAGATGCGCGGGCCCATCGGCTCGGAAATCAAGATCACCATCCTGCGCGAAGGCGAGAAGGAGCCATTCGATCTGACCATGACGCGGGACACGATCAAGCTGACCGTGGTCAAGACCCGGATCGAGGGTCACGCCGTCGTGCTGCGCGTCACCACCTTCAACGACGAAACCATGGACACGCTGCGCACCGAGATGGCCAAGGCGATCAAGGACGCCGGCGGCATCGACAAGGTCACGGGCTTCGTGCTGGACCTGCGCAACAACCCGGGCGGGCTGTTGAACCAGGCCATCGAGGTCTCGGACGCCTTCCTCGACAAGGGCGAGATCGTCTCGACCCGCGGCCGCAAGCCCGAAGAGAGCGAGCGCTGGAACGCCAAGCCGGGCGACCTGGCCGAGGGCAAGCCGATGGTGGCGCTGATCAACGGCGGCTCGGCCTCGGCCTCGGAGATCGTCACCGGCGCGCTGCAGGACCACCGCCGCGCCATTGTCGTGGGCACGAAATCCTTCGGCAAGGGCTCGGTCCAGACCGTCATGCCGGTGACCGCCGACAGCGCCATCCGCCTGACCACGGCGCGCTATTACACGCCCTCGGGCCGCTCGATCCAGGCGCTGGGGATCCAGCCCGACATCATCGTGCAGCAGCCGACCCCGCCCCAGGCCGGCGAGGACGAGGACGAGAACAAGCCCAAGACCGATTCGAAATTCCTCAGCTCCGAGGCCGACCTGCGCGGCGCGCTGAACAACGACGCCGTGTCGGACGAGGAGAAGAAGCAGATGGAGGAGGAGGCAAAGGAGGTCGAGGCCACCGCCAAGCTGCGCGACGAGGATTACCAGCTGGCCTATGCCGTGGACATCCTGAAGGGGCTGGCGGCAATGGACTACAACGCCAAGGCCGTGCCCGAGGAGGCCAAGCCCGCCAATACCGGCGAGAACGCGGCTCAGGGCGCGCAGACGCAATGACCGAGCTGTTGGGGCCGTCGGGCCTGCCCTATCGGCCCTGCGCCGGGGTGGTGCTGATCAACCCGGCCGGCCTGGTCTTCGCCGGGCAGCGCATCGACAACCCGACCCCGGCCTGGCAGATGCCGCAGGGCGGGATCGACGCGGGCGAGACGCCGCGCGCCGCCGCCCTGCGCGAGCTGGTCGAGGAGACCGGCGTCACCACCGACCTGGTGGACGTGCTGGCCGAAACCGCCGACTGGGTGACCTATGACCTGCCGCCCGAGTTGCTGGGCAAGGTCTGGAAGGGCAAATACGGCGGCCAGAAGCAGAAATGGTTCGCCATGCGCTTCCTTGGCCCGGACGAGGCGGTGCGGATCGCCACCGAACATCCCGAATTCGACCGCTGGCAGTGGATGCGCGCGGCCGATGTGCTTGAGTCCATCGTGCCCTTCAAGCGCGATGTCTATGCCCAGGTGCTGGGCGAGTTCCGCGAGATCCTGGCCTGATCGCGCCGGTGGCGCGGCCGGTTTTGGGTATTTGCAGAGCAAAGAAGTCGAAGGGCGGCCGGGGTGGGCCGCCCCTTGTCGTTCAGCTGCGCAGCAGGGCTAGCAGGCTTGTGTCGGCATAGCCATCGGGCGTGACGCCGCGGGCGCGCTGGAAGGCCTTGATCGCCTCGGTCGACTGGCTGCCGAGCTTGCCGTCGACCCCGCCGGTGTCGAAGCCCTTGGCCATCAGCAGGCGCTGGATCTCGGCCTTTTCGCTGGTCGAGAGCGTGCGGTCGCCGCGCGGCCATGACCCTTGGATGCCGGGGCGGCCGGCGATGGCCTCGCCCAGATAGCTGACGGCCAGGGCGTAGCTGTCCGAGGCGTTGTATTTCAGGATGGCGCGGAAGTTCTCCGTGATCAGGAAGGCCGGGCCGCGCGATCCGGCCGGGACCAGGATCGAGCCCGAGGGCACCGCGCTGCCGTTGCGGGTCCGCACGCCCATCGCCGCCCATTGGCTGCCCGACCGCTGCACCGCCTTGCCGGCGTTGTTGAAATCGAAGCCGGGCGGCAGGATGACCTCGGTCCCCCAGGGCTGGCCGGGGCGCCAGCCGTTCTGGCGCAGGTAATGCGCGGTCGAGGCCAGCGCGTCGGTCGGGTCGTCCGACCAGATGTCGCGGCGGCCGTCGCCGTTGAAATCCACCGCATGCGCCAGGAAGGACGAGGGCATGAACTGCGTATGGCCCATGGCGCCGGCCCAGCTGCCGACCATATGCGCGCTGTCCACGTCGCCCGACTGGATGATGCGCAGCGCCGAGACCAGCTCGCCGGCGAAGAATTCGCCGCGCCGGCCGTCATAGGCCAGCGTCGCCAGGGCCGGCACGATGCGGGTATTGCCGCGACCCGCACCGAAGTTCGATTCCATGCCCCAGACCGCCAGCACCACCTCGCGCGGGACGCCGTAGCGCGATTCGATGGCGGCCAGTGTCGAGGAATATTGCGCCGCCTTGCTGCGCCCGGTGGCGCCGCGCGTGCCGATGGCGCCGTCGAGATAGTCCCAGACCGGCTTGGCGAATTCGCTCTGCTTGCGGTCGAGCGCGATCAGCGAGGGCATGAAATGCGCATCCGCCATGGCGCGGTCGAAGGTCGCGCCCGAGATGCCTGCCGCCAGCGCGCGGGGACGGAAGCTGGCCACCCAGGTCTGGAAGCCGGATTCGCTGCCCTGACCGCCGGCAGTGGGCAGGCCGGCGAAATCGCCGCCGGGCGCGCCGGGCGTGCGGTTCATCGACACCCCGCAGCCGGCCAGGCTGGCAATCAGGATCGCGCCAAGGGCGATGCGGGAAATCCGTCTGGTCATACTGCCTGTCCGCTCTCTCTTGTTCTGGTTGCGGGCCAGTCTAGCGGCGGCGGCGGGCGATGGATAGGTCAATCCTCGCCGTAAAGCGGCTCCATCTGCGCCACGATCACCGCGTTCTCGGCCAGCGCGCGGTCCATCAGGGCGCGCTCCTCCTCGGGGATCTCATGGCCGTCGGCCAGGCGCTCGTCGATGCTGCCGTGGCCGATGACCTCGATCGGGGCCAGGCCCGCCTGCTTCAGGATGGCGACGGTTTCGCGCACCGCCTCGTCCTCGTCCCTGCCCGAGGCGTAGCAGACCAGCGCGGCGCCCGTCGCGCCTTCCGGCAGGCCGTCGTCCCTGGCGCGGCCGACTTCGACCAGAAGCGTATAGACCTGCTGGGTCATGGCTTTCCCTTCCTGCGGTTTTGCCGTCATATCGCCCGAAACCAGGGAGGGGACAATGAGCAAGAGCCTGCGCCGCGTGCAATCGGCCCTGGAGGCCGCGGGCCTCGCGGTCGAGATCCGCGAGACCGACGACCGCGCCCGCACCGCCGAGGGCGCGGCGGCCGCGGTCGGCTGCGCGGTCGACCAGATCGCCAAGTCGATCATCTTTCGCGGCGAGGACTCGGGCCATGTCGTGCTGTTCCTGACCGCCGGCGGCAACCGCGTCGATCCGGCCAAGGCCACGGCGCTGGCCGGGCAAAGCCTGGGCAAGGCCGATGCCGAACTGATCCGCGCCGAGACCGGCTTTGCCATCGGCGGCGTCGCCCCGGTTGGCCACCTGAACCGGATCCGCGCCTGGCTCGACCCGCGCCTGCTGGATTTCGAGCAGGTCTGGGCGGCGGCAGGCACGCCGCGCCATGTCTTTGCCATCGCCCCCGCAGAACTGCTGCGGCTGACCGGGGCCACGACGGCCGATTTCACCGCCTGACATGAAAGAGGCGGGATCGACCCGCCCCGTTTTCGCTATCCGGCCACCGCCCGGTAGAGCCAGATCAGCACCACCGCGCCGATCAGCCCGGCCACGCCCTGCGCCAGCCAGCTGCCGGCCTGGGCATTCAGGCCCACGAGGCCCAGGAGCGCGTTGCCGACCACGGCCCCGACGATGCCCAGGATGATATTGAGAAAGACTCCGGTATCGGCCTTCATGATATTGCTGGCGATCCAGCCCGCGAGACCGCCGACGATGATCGCGGCAATCCAACCCAAACCCTGCATGTGAAACTCCGCTTGCTGCTGAGGCTGCGAAATTGAACGCGGCCGGGGCGGATCGGTTTCACATCGGATTCACGCTGGGGTGAATCCGATGCAGGCGCGCAACAGCTCAGTCGCGCAGCAGCTCGTTGATCGAGGTCTTGGAACGGGTCTGCGCATCGACGCGCTTCACGATCACCGCGCAGTAAAGGTTCACGCCGTTCTTCGACGGCAGCGAGCCCGCGACCACGACCGAGCCGGCGGGAACCTCGCCATACATGACCTCGCCGGTCTCGCGGTCGACGATCTTGGTCGACTTGCCGATGAAGACGCCCATGCCCAGGACCGAGCCTTCGCGCACGATGCACCCCTCGACCACCTCGGACCGGGCGCCGATGAAGCAATTGTCCTCGATGATGGTCGGGCCGGCCTGCATCGGCTCCAGCACGCCGCCGATGCCGACGCCGCCCGACAGGTGGACGTTCTTGCCGATCTGCGCGCAGCTGCCCACGGTGGCCCAGGTGTCGACCATGGTGCCCTCGTCGACATAGGCGCCCAGGTTCACGAAGCTGGGCATCAGCACCACGCCCTTGGCGATATAGGCCGAGCGGCGCACGACGCAGTTCGGCACGGCGCGAAAGCCGGCGACCTGCCATTGCGCCTGGCCCCAATGCGCGAACTTGCTGTCGACCTTGTCCCACCAGGTGCCGCCCTGCGGGCCGCCGGCGTGGATCTCCATGTCCTTCAGGCGGAAGCCCAGCAGCACGGCCTTTTTCGCCCATTGGTTCACATGCCAGTCGGCGCCGCGTTTTTCGGCGACGCGCAGCGCGCCCTTGTCCAGCGCCTCGAGCGTCGCCTCGATGGCGTCGCGGGCCTCGCCCCTGGTGGCGGGGGTGATCTGGTCGCGGATCTCCCAGGCGGATTCGATGGCGGCTTCAAGGGCGTCATTCGACATGGTCTGGCCTCTCTCGGGATGGAAACTCGTGCCCAAGGGCTATAAGCCGAGGGCTGCGGCCGTGCAATGTACGGCGACCCGTGCCAGAGGTTTGGATGATGGACGAAGAAGAGCGCAGCCACCCCTTCCGCGACAGCCAGCAGGACGTGGCAGCGGCGCGCATCACCCCCGACACGCCGCAGACCCGCGCCCCGGCCTATCGGCTGGCCTTCACCGATACCGAATTCCTGCTGCGCGAGGAACTGCGCCCGGTGCGGTTGCAGCTGGAGCTGCTGAAGCCGCAGATGATCATGGACGCGCGCGGCATCCGCTCGACCGTGGTGATGTTCGGCGGCGCGCGCATCCCGGCGCCGGCGGAAAAGGACAGCGCCCGCACCCCGGAGCTGGCGGCGCTGTCGCGCTATTACGACGAGGCGCGCAGCTTTGCCCGCCAGATGACCGAGCGCAGCCTGGAAAGCTATGGCGCCGAGAACGTCATCTGCACCGGCGGCGGCCCCGGCGTGATGCAGGCCGGCAACATGGGGGCGTTCCAGGCCGGCGGAATCTCGATCGGCCTGTCCATCGTGCTGCCGCATGAGCAGGCGCCGAACCAGTATGTGACGCCCGACCTGTGCTTCAACTTCCACTATTTCGCGATCAGGAAGATGCATTTCCTGATGCGCGCCAAGGCGGTGACGGTGTTCCCCGGCGGCTTCGGCACGCTCGACGAGATGTTCGAGGCCCTGACCCTGATCCAGACCGGCCGCATGACGCGGGTGCCTTTCATCCTGTTCGGCCGCGAATTCTGGCACAAGGTCATCAACTGGCAGGCGCTGGCCGAGGCCGGCACCATCAGCCCCGAGGATCTGGAGCTGATCAGCTTCGTCGAAACCGCCGAGGAAGCGGTCGCGATCATCGACAACTGGGTCGTGCCCTGTCCCTGAGACTGTCCCCGGGACAGGTCACTTCGGCCACCAGGCGACGAAATCGTTCGGCCCGACGCTGATTGGCGGCCCGCCGGCGCGGCGCTGCACTTGATCTGCCGCGGCCAGCGCCGCGCCTTCGCGATAGATCGCATAGGTCAGCTCGGGCCGCATCTCGGGCTCGGGCTGGTCCTCGACCGCGCGCACCACGATGGTGCCCAGCTTCAGGGCGCGCTGGAAGGCCTCGTCATCGCCATACATCGCGTTGAGGAACTTGATGACCTTGGCGCGGAACACGGCCCTGTCCTGCGGCCCGTCGGAATCCTCGACGGCGGATCTGGCCGGCGCGACGCGCCGGGTCTCGCCCTGCATCGTCTCGCGCGCATGGGCGATGCCCTCGTGTCCCAGCTGCACATCCTCGCTGGCGGCGGCGGCTTCCTCGACCGGAGGAATCTCGGCCTCGGTCGCGGCGATGATCGCACCGACGGCGTCGCCGGGACGGAGCTGCGGCGCGGCGACGGGTCCGGCACGGCTTTGGATCGGGTTGGCGAGAGGAATCATGGCATACCTGGAGACTCATTGACGGAATGCCGCATCATAACCCGAAAGCCGCGGTTTTCAGCCGGCCATGCTGCGGTAAATGCTTAAAACCTTAATGGTTCTCGCAGCTTGGCGGGCATTTGGCAGGTTGGCGGGCCGCTTGCGCATTGCCGAAGATTGTCATCGCCTGCAAGTGACCAGTGCCTTGCCGGACCCCGGCTCCTCGTCGCGCACGGCTGGGCAGGCCAAGATCGGAACGGATCGCGGTGCTCACCTCTCGTGGCAGAGTTCCGGAGCATACCCCGAAGGTCCCAGCATCTGAGTTGCTCGCTCCGATGCCCTGCGAGCAGTTCATCCCTTTGGCTGCCGGCAGCAGGAACCGGCGACTTGGCGGCCAAGATATCGGGCTTGCGAGCGCCAATGCTCGCGCCAACCACGCGGCCGGTCATCTCCACCTCGGGATAACGAGGGGCCCGGTCTGCACCTTCGCCCGCAAGGTGCGGCTCCCTTTCTGCCCAACTGTGTAGGAAGCCTCCTGACGGCATGCTCTAGGTCATGCTTAATGGCGATCCAGGTCACGCACCAAATCGGCTCCCACCTAGCCCCCATCGCGCCCCAACTCGACCAGCTGGCGGTGCAGGCCATGGCCGGGGGCCTGCCCTAAGGCAAAACCGCAGCTGCGCCCCGCTCGCGGCCAGCTTTTCCGTCAGCTTGCGGATGGGATCGGGCCGGTTCGGCACAGAGTCCCGGTGCCGAACCTCACCGCCGCGCTCGCCATGCGCAGCGGCGACAGAGATCGGCGCCTGATGGACGTCCGGCCCGATGAACCTGTTCCTCTCCATCGGGTCTTTCTCCCATTCTCGAGGCTCGGCACCAGTCAATCTGGTGCAGCCCTCGAACGGAGAATGCCGCGGGAGAGGCCGCCGACCCAGTCAGCTCACTCCACGATCATGGGTGCTAGAGATGCTCTTGAATTACTGGCTGAATCAAAGCGGAACACATTTTGTCGGCACACCGTCTTCTAAGCCCTTCGCAAAGACAGGCACACATCAAATGTTGCCGTTTAGCCGAGCGGTGCCCTTACGCGAGGGGAAATGCCGGGACCAACCGCGGCCCCCGGCACATTCGCCAGCTATTCGCGGTGATAGGGGCTGCCGGCCAGGATGGTGGTGGCGCGATAGATCTGCTCGGCCAGCATGACCCGCACCAGCATATGCGGCCAGACCATGCGGCCGAAGCTAATCGCCAGGTCGGCGCGCGATCGCAGGCCTGGGTCGATGCCGTCCGCGCCGCCGATCACGAAGGCCAGGTCGCGCGCCGCGTCACGCCAGCCGGCGATGCGGGCGGCGAATTCGGGCGAGCTGAGCATCTGCCCGCGTTCGTCCAGCACCACCAGCGCGGCGCCGTCGGGAATGGCCTTGGCCAGCAGCGGCGCCTCGGCCGCCATGCCGCCGCCGCGCTTGTCCTCGACCTCGACCAGGGTCACCGGCGGCAGGCCAAGCGCGCGGCCCGCCTTGGCGTGGCGGTCAAGGTAATCGGCGATCAGGCTCGCCTCCGGTCCCTGCCGCAGCCGCCCGACCGCGGCAATGACCATGCGCATGGCTCAGTTCTGGGGCTTGCGGGCCGCTTCCTCGGCGGCGTGGTCGGCGCGCAGCCGGTCCAGCGTGGCCGAGCGCAGCGCATCGGCGGGCATCCACATCTTTTCCAGCTGATAGAATTCGCGGACCTCGGGGCGGAAGACATGGACGATCACGTCGTCGGTGTCGATCAGCACCCAGTCGCCGGTTTCCTTGCCTTCGACGCGGGCCGAGCGTCCGGTCTGTTCTTTCAGGCGCTCCACCAGCTTTTCGGCGATGGCTGCCACCTGGCGCGCATTGCGGCCCGAGGCGATCACCATGTGATCGGCCATGGCCGAACGGCCGCGCAGGTCGATGGTCACGACATCCTCGGCCTTGTCGTCGTCGAGAGAGGCAAGAATGCGGTCCAGCAGCTGATCGCTGGTCAGCCCGGGCTCCGCGGTGGTCGCTGCCGGCACGGGGGCCGACGGGACGGTATTGGACAGGGGTTCATCCTCCGGTCAACGCGCCGTTCACCCCCGGCGCCGGGCCCTTTCAATGTAGCACGGAATCGCGCCCGCTCAATGCGGGGGCGCAGGAATTCTGGGCGGGTTCGCGTAAAGACAGGCGGAAACCGGCAGATTTCCCCAGGGATCGGGGCAGCGCACCAGGCCCGAGCTCCAGGCCAGCCGGGGGTGGTCCAGCCGCGCCAATTGCCGGGCGCGCTCCATCGGCGTGTCGGCCAGATAGACCGCCAGGGTGAAAATTGCCACGCAGATCAGCGGGATCACCCGCAGGACGATGCGAATCAGCATGCCCGATCCTTTCCCTCAGTTCCGGGGGCAAGATAGAGGCGAATGCTCAACATGGAATTAACAGCCGCGTGTGACGATGTTGAACGCAAGGCAAAACCGGCGTATGACTGCCGACATGCAAGGATTCGTCTATTTCGATATCCATGACCGCGCCCGCCTGCCCGGCCGGTTCTACGGCGAAAGCCTGTCCGTCACCGCGCGACTTTGACGGGTGGCGGCGCCTGCGCGCGCGCCCCTGGTCCGGCGGACCACCAGCGATTTTCCCTAGCTACTCTTTCGGAAAGAGACAGCCATGACCGGCAATACCAATGCGGGCGCGCCCCGCACCCTGTATGACAAGATCTTCGACGCCCATGTGGTGGACCGGCAAGAGGACGGCACCTGCATCCTCTATATCGACCGCCACCTGGTGCATGAGGTGACCTCGCCCCAGGCCTTCGAAGGGCTGCGCATGGCCGGGCGCAAGGTGCGCCGCCCCGACCAGACCATCGCCGTGCCGGACCACAACGTGCCGACGACGCCCGACCGCGTGAACGGGATCGAGAACCCCGAGGGCCGCATCCAGGTCGCCGAGCTGGACAAGAACGCCCGCGAATTCGGGCTGAACTACTATCCGATGAGCGACGTCCGCCAGGGCATCGTCCATATCGTCGGGCCGGAACAGGGCTGGACCCTGCCCGGCATGACGGTCGTCTGCGGCGACAGCCATACCGCGACGCATGGCGCCTTTGGCGCGCTGGCGCATGGCATCGGCACCTCGGAAGTCGAGCACGTCCTGGCGACGCAAACGCTGATCCAGAAGAAATCCAAGAACATGAAGGTGGAGATCACCGGCAAGCTGCGTCCCGGCGTCACCGCCAAGGACATCACCCTGGCGGTGATCGGCAAGACCGGCACCGCCGGCGGCACCGGCTATGTCATCGAATATTGCGGCGAGGCGATCCGCGACCTGTCGATGGAAGGCCGCATGACCGTCTGCAACATGGCGATCGAGGGCGGCGCCCGCGCCGGCCTGATCGCGCCGGACGAAAAGACCTTCGCCTATTGCCAGGGCCGCCCGCACGCCCCGAAAGGCGCCGCCTGGGAGGCCGCCGTCAGCTGGTGGAAGACGCTCTTCACCGACGAGGGCGCGCATTGGGACAAGGTCATCACCATCCGCGGCGAGGACATCGCCCCGGTGGTGACCTGGGGCACCTCGCCCGAGGACGTGGCGGCGATCACCGACAAGGTTCCGGCCCCCGAGGATTTCGAGGGCGGCAAGGTCGAGGCCGCGCGCCGCAGCCTGGACTACATGGGCCTGAAGCCCGGCACGCCGCTGAACGAGGTCAAGATCGACGCGGTCTTCATCGGCTCCTGCACCAACGGCCGGATCGAGGACCTGCGCGCCGCCGCCGGCATCCTGAAAGGCAAGCACCTGGCGCCGGGCGTGCGCGGCATGGTGGTGCCCGGCTCGGGCCTGGTGCGCCTGCAGGCCGAGGAAGAGGGTCTGGACAAGATCTTTACCGACGCCGGTTTCGAATGGCGGCTGGCCGGCTGTTCCATGTGCCTGGGCATGAACCCCGACCAGCTGGCGCCGGGCGAGCGCTGCGCCGCGACCTCGAACCGCAACTTCGAGGGCCGCATGGGCCGCGGCGGCCGCACCCACCTGATGTCGCCGGTCATGGCGGCGGCGGCGGGCATCGCGGGTCACCTGACCGACGTGCGCGAACTGCTGGCGGAAACCGTCTGATGCCTGCGGGCGGGGTCTTAGCGGCCCCGCCTCAGCAGCAGCAGGGCGTTGACCGCGATCAGCACCAGCCCGGCGTTCTCGAACCAGAAGTTGAACTTGAGGTTCGCGAAATCCAGGCTGAGGAGCCTGTCGACATGATGGAAACCCACCGCGCGCACCAGCACGAAACCGCACAGCACGGCCAGCCCGACCAGGGCCAGGCCATTGCCGCGCATGCGCCCGCGCAGGGATTTCGTGGCCCAGAGCAGCGCGCCCCCCACGCCCAGCACCAGCCCGGCGATGAAGGCCAGCTGCACCAGCCAGCGGTTGTCGTACCAGCCCTGGGCATGGGCCATGCAGCGCCCGGTGGCGGTCAGCGCGGTCTGCAGGTCGAGCTGCTTGTTGAAGGCCAGGGCCGCCATCAGCACCGCGATGGCCAGCCACAGCCCGCGCGCCGCGCGGGCGGGGCGGCGGCGCAGCACCAGGGTCGCCAGCGCCAGGCAGGCCAGATAGGACAGCACCGTCAGCCAGCCGGTGATCTCGGGATCGCCGATCTGCGGGGTCCAGTCGCGCGCAATGCAGGCGCGCAGGGCGGAAAGGCTGGAAAAACCGAAAAACATCAGCGAAACCCGTATGCACATGGCGCCGCGCGCCGGACGGGTCTCGGTTAACGGGGGCTGCGCCCCCAAGTCAATTCTGCGAGGATCAAGAAATGGACAAGTTCACCACCCTGACCGGCATCGCGGCCCCCATGCCGCTGGTCAATATCGACACCGACATGATCATCCCGAAACAGTTCCTGAAGACGATCCACCGCTCGGGTCTGGGCAAGAACCTGTTCGACGAGATGCGCTACAATCCCGACGGGACCGAGGTGCCGGATTTCGTGCTGAACCAGCCGGCCTGGCGCGACAGCCAGATCATCGTCGCCGGCGACAACTTCGGCTGCGGCAGCTCGCGCGAACATGCGCCCTGGGCGCTCCTCGATTTCGGCATCCGCTGCGTGATCTCCACCAGCTTCGCCGACATCTTCTACAACAACTGCTTCAAGAACGGCATCCTGCCCATCGTCATGCCGCAAGAGGTGGTGGACGTGCTGATGGAGGACGCCCGCAAGGGCGCCAACGCCCGCATGACCGTGGACCTGGAGGCCATGACCGTGACCACCTCGGACGGCCAGAGCTTCTCCTTCGAGCTGGACCCGTTCCGCCGCCACTGCCTGCTGAACGGGTTGGACGACATCGGCCTGACCATGGAGAAGGCGCCCTCGATCGACGCCTACGAGACGCAGATGGCCCAGAGCCGGCCTTGGGTGTAAGGGCGCTCGCCCTTGCCTTGGCTGTCGCCGCCCTGCCGGCGACGGCCGCGCCGTTGCGCATTGCCACCTACAGCCCCGACCTGTCGCGCGACGGGCCGGGGCTTTTGCTGCGCGATCTCGGCCGCGAGGATGCGCAGATCGCCGCCGTCGTCGCCGTGCTGGCCGAAACCCGGCCCGACATCCTGCTGCTGACCGATTTCGACTGGGATTTCGACGGCAAGGCGCTGGATGCCTTTGCCGCCCGGCTGGCGCAGGCCGGGCTGGATTATCCGCACCGCTTCGCCGCCCGACCGAACAGCGGCACGGCGACCGGGCTGGACCTGGACGCGGACGGGCGGTTGGGCACCGCGGACGATGCCCAGGGCTTCGGCGAATTCACCGGCCAGGGCGGCATGGCGATCCTCTCGCGCCACCCCATCGGCCCGGTGACGGATTACACGGATGCCCTGTGGCGCGACCTGCCCGGCAACCTGATGCCCGCGCTGCCCGAGGAGGTGCGGGCGGTGCGCCGGCTGTCCTCGACCGGGCATTGGGACGCGGTGGTGACGGTGGCGGGCCGGCCGCTGCACCTGCTGGCCATGTCGGCGACGCCGCCGGTCTTCGACGGGCCCGAGGATCTGAACGGCCGCCGCAACCACGACGAGCTGGCCTTCTGGCTGGGGCACCTGCCCGATGCGCCCTTCGTGCTGGCCGGGAACCTGAACCTGGATCCCCAGGACAGCGAGGGCAGGCCGCAGGCGCTGGCGCAGGTCATGGCGCATGTCACCGACCCCCTGCCCCGCAGCGCCGGCGGCGCGGCGGCCAAGGGCGGTGTCAACGACAGCCAGAAGGGCGACCCGGGCCTCGATACCGGCGACTGGCCCGACGACAAGCCGCCGGGCAACCTGCGGGTGGATTACGTCCTGCCCGCGAAGGGGCTGAAGATCACCGATTCGGGCGTGTTCTGGCCGGCCGAGGGGCCGCTCGCCAAGGCGGCGCTGACCGCTTCCGCGCATCGCCTGGTCTGGGTAGAGTTGGACTGGCCATGACCCAATTCGACGAATCCGACCGCGACACGCTCGATCGCATCCTGCGCTGGCGCCGCGACATGCGGCATTTCCGCACCGACCCGGTGCCCGAACCCTTGCTGGACGAATTGCACGCCGCGATGGAGCTTGCGCCCTCGGTCGGCAATTCCCGGCCCTGGCGGGTGATCCGCGTCGAAAGCCCGGGCCTGCGGGCCGAGATCCGCGCCGATTTCCTGCGCTGCAATGCCGAGGCCGCCACGGGCTATCAGGGCGAGCAGCGCCGCGCCTATGACGCGCTGAAGCTGGCCGGGCTGGACCGGGCGCCGGTCTGGCTCGCGGTCTTTACCGACACGAGCCCTGCCGAGGGTCACGGCTTGGGCCGCGCCACCATGCCGGCGACGCTGCACCAGTCCACCGCCATGGCGATCCATACGCTATGGCTGGCGGCGCGGGTGCGCGGGCTGGGGCTGGGCATGGTCTCGATCCTGGACCCGGCGCATGTCGGCCCGCTGCTGCAAGTGCCCGAGGGCTGGGAATTCACCGCGCTTCTGTGCCTCGGCTGGCCCGAGTTCACCGACGACACGCCGCTGCTGCATCGCACCGGCTGGCAGGCCAATACCGCGCCAGGCTGGCAGAAACGCTAGGCCCCGCCGGCGCGCGGCGGGGCCCGTTTTCTGGGGGTGGCGGCTTACTGCTGCGGCGGCGCGGGCGGCGGGCCCATCGGCTGGCCGTTCACGCTGATCTGCCCGCCTTCGGGCATCTGGATATCCCAGACCGCGTCGCCGCCCTCGCCCGGCTTCGACATGGCGCGGGCCATGCGCAGCATCATCAGCGGCTGCGCGGCCTCGTCCTGCGGCGCGGCGGCCAGCGCCGATTCCAGCGTGTCGAGTCCGCTGGCCGAGATCAGCGCCGTGCCCACCGGCGCCGCGCCCGGACCGACCGCCACATCGGCGCGATAGTCGATCTGATAGCCGTCGCCCTTGATCTGCGAGGGCGCCAGTTTCAGCGTCGCCTTGCCGTCGGGCAGGAGCGCCTGCTGCATCTGCTGGGGCGAGAGCTTGGCCAGCGGCTCCTCGGCATTCAGGTCGAAGCTCTCGATCAGCAGCTTCGCCGGCGCCGCCAGGTCGAAGTCCGAGGCGGCGAAGTCCAGCGACACCTCTTGCGGCAGGATCGGCGCGACCCAGGACGGCAGCACGCCCTCGGGCACGGTCAGGCCAGAAAGCACCAGCTTCTCGGCCAGCCGCCCGTCCGGCACAGCGCCGCTGAGCCCCAGGCCCAGCGTGGCCGAGGCCAGGCCGAATTCGCCGATGGGCGAGCCGATCTTCATGTCGCGGATCGCCATCTCCAGGCTCAGCTCGTCCCACAGCGGCATGGCGGCGGCCAGCCGGTCGCGCAGCCCGTCCTGCGACTGCTTGATCTGCGCCTCGGACGGATGCGCGACGAACCAGGCCAGAAGCGACAGGACGCCCTCCGAGCGGGCGCCCGCCATCAGCCCCTTGCCGTCATAGCCGGGGGCCGAAACCTCGATCAGCATCGGCGCCCCGCCGGGACCGAACACCAGCTCCTGGCTTTGCTTCAGGTCGGTGGCGGTGAAGGCCATCGCCTGGTCCACGCCGCCCGCCTTGCCGGCGGTGCCGGTCATTTCCACCTCCATCCGCGCGGTGGTCTGGTGGTCGCGCGAGATGACCTGCGGCTCGGCATCCGGCGCGGGCGCGACGGGCATGCCGTCCGGCCCCATTGCCTCGGGCGGGCCATATTGCACGGAATCGATGACGTAATCGGTCATCACCGCCTTCTGCTCGCGGAAGCCCTTCAGCGCCTCGTCCCAGATGCCGGTGGATTGCACCTTGGTGGTGCCCTTCTGCTCGAACATCTTCGGCACCACCACCGACCAGCTGAGCACCTGGTCCTCGCTGACGCCCCAGCTGCCGTCGCCGTTGTCGGTCAAGGTATAGGTCAGGGGCGAGACGGTGATCTGCGCCCGGGCATCCGGCACCTGCGCCAGAAGCGGCGCCGGATCGATCGTCAGCTGGTAGCTGTCGCCCTGCGGGGTGACGCTGACCACGCCCTCGGTCGCGCCCAGATAGGTCTGCAAGACGCCGGTCAGCCGCGCCGCGCCCTCGTTGGTCGCCGGCACCGCCCAGGCGGCCGAGACCGGCCCCAGCGCCAGCAGCGCCACAAGTCCTTGTCTGAAATAGAGCATGAATATTCCTCTCGCACGCAGGCAAAGCCGTTTTACGTCGTCAGATGAGCCGATTCCGGCCTAGAACTCCACCCCCGGCTGGGCCTTGATGCCGTCGCGGAACGGATGCTTCACCATCTCCATCTCGGTCACAAGATCGGCGGCGGCGATCAGTTCCGGCTTCGCATTGCGCCCGGTCAGCACGACATGGGTCATCGGCGGCTTTTCGCCCTGCAGAAAGCCCAGCACCTCGTCCAGCTCCAGATAGTCGTAGCGCAGCGCGATGTTGATCTCGTCGAGCAGCACCATGCGGATCCTTGGATCGCGGATCAGTTCCTTGGCCTTGTCCCAGCCGGCGCGGGCGGCGGCGATGTCGCGGGCCTTGTCCTGCGTCTCCCAGGTGAAGCCCTCGCCCATGGCGTGGAACTGGCACAGGTCGCCGAAATGCGTGGTCAAGAGCCGGCGCTCGCCGGTGTCCCAGGCGCCCTTGATGAACTGCACCACGGCACAGGGCATGCCATGGGCGATGCAGCGCAGGATCATGCCGAAGCCGGACGAGGACTTGCCCTTACCCTTGCCGGTATGGACGATGACCAGCCCCTTTTCGCCCTGCTTGCCGGCCATCATCCGGTCGCGGGCGGCCTTGACCTTGGCCATCTTCTGGGCGTGGCGGGCGTTGTCGTCGGTTTCCATCGGGACTCCTTTGCTTGACAAGCGGGGGCCGGCAGCGCAGAGCATGGGGCGCGCCGGTTCCTGTCCTATGACAGGTGAAAAGGGAATGCGACGGGTGAAAGCCCGAAAGCAGCCGCCCCCGCGACCGTGACCGGAAAGGTCGCCCGATGCCACTGGCCCGAAAGGCCGGGAAGGCGGGCGCCCGTGGGCCATCGCCCGAATCCGCAAGCCGGGAGACCTGCCGCGCAACGAAGGATTGACCGGCGGACGGGGTGTTCCTGCTGGGGTTCGGGCGCCTGCGCCCTGCCTCATGCCGCCATGACCAGGGGACTTGAGGCATGACCGTGACGCTGCATGTCTGCATCACCTGCCGCGCCGGCGAGCCCGTCGTCGACGGCCAGCCCGTGCCGGGACAGCGCCTGATGGCGGCGCTGCTGCGCCACCCCGATCCGGCGGGCGTGACCATCCGCCCGGTCGAATGCCTGTCCGCCTGTTCGAACGGCGCCGCCATCGCGCTCTCCGGCCCCGACCGCTGGACCTATGTCTATGGCCGCATGGAACCCGCGGACGCCGCCGAGATCCTGCAAGGCGCCAGCGCCTATGCCGCCACGCCCGACGGCATCGTGCCCTGGCGCGAGCGCAGCCCGATTTTCCGCAAGCGCAGCATCGCGCGCATTCCTCCGCCCTTGGGCCCCCGACTGGATGAATCATGACCGACCTGACCAAGACCCCCGTCACCGTCATCACCGGCTTCCTGGGCGCCGGCAAGACCACGCTGATCCGCCACCTGATGTCCGAGCCGCAGGGCAAGCGGCTGGCGGTGCTGGTGAATGAATTCGGCACCATGGGCGTCGATGGCGAGATCCTGAAATCCTGCGCCGACGAGAATTGCCCGGCCGAGAACATCATGGAGCTGTCGAACGGCTGCATCTGCTGCACCGTGGCCGACGATTTCATCCCGACGCTCGAGCGGCTGATGGCGATGCCCGTCAAGCCCGACCACATCCTGATCGAGACCTCGGGCCTGGCGCTGCCGAAGCCGCTGCTGAAAGCCTTCGACTGGCCGGCGATCCGCTCGCGCATCACCGTGGACGGGGTGATCGCGCTGGCCGATGCCGAAGCCGTGGCCGCCGGCCGCTTCGCCCCGGACGAAGCCGCGGTCGAGGCCCAGCGTGCCACCGATCCCAGCCTCGACCACGAGACGCCCTTGTCCGAGGTGTTCGAGGACCAGATCGCCTGCGCCGACATCGTGCTGCTGAGCAAGGCCGACCTGGCGGGCGAGGCCGGGCTGGCCGCCGCCCGCGCGGTGATCGAGGCCGAAACCCCGCGTCGCCTGCCGATCCTGCCCTTGACCGATGGCGTCATCGACCCGCGGCTGATCCTGGGCCTGGCGGCGGCGGCCGAGGACGACCTCGACGCCCGCCCCAGCCATCACGACGGCGCCGACGATCACGAGCATGACGATTTCGATTCGGTGGTGATCGACCTGCCGGAAATCGCCGACCCCGCCGATCTGGCCGCCCGCATCCAGCGCCTGGCCCGCGAGCAGAAGGCCCTGCGGGTCAAGGGCCATGTCGCCGTCGCCGGCAAGCCGATGCGCCTGCTGGTGCAGGCGGTGGGCGAGCGTGTGCGGCATCAGTTCGACCGGCCCTGGGGCGATCGGCCGCGCCTGTCGCGCCTTGTCGTCATCGCCGAACATGACGACATCGACGAAGCCGCGATCCGGGCGATTCTGGTGGGCTAGATGCACGTCGTTTTCCGCGAAAGCCGGGGGCTCGAGGAAACCGAGACCCCCACCGATCCCGGCCAGACCCCGGCCGATCTGGTGGTGCTGTCCTATTCCGACAGCGACCTCGGCGCCTTCGCGGCGGGCTGGCACAAGGCTCGATCGGGCGCCGCGGGCGGCCTGCCCTCGCTGCGGCTGTGCAATATCTCGGCGCTGCGCCACCCGGTCTCGGTCGATCAATATGCCGATTCGGTGCTGTCCCATGCCCGCGCCGTGCTGGTGCGGCTGATCGGCGGCGAGGCCTATTGGCCCTATGGCGTCGCCACGCTGCAAGACCTGGCCCGCAGGCAGGGCATCCCGTTGGCGCTGCTGCCCGCCGACGGCCGCCCCGATCCGGTGCTGGAGCGGTTCTCCACCCTGCCGGGCGAGACGCTGCGCCGCCTGTCGGCGCTGTGCGACCAGGGCGGCGCGGTGGCGGCGCAGATGGCGCTGGCGGAACTGGCGCGGGCGGCGGGGCTGGAGGCCGCGCCGGTCACCGGCCAGTCGCAGCTGCCCGACTTCGGCTTCTACGACCCCGACCGGGGCGTGACCGACCGGCCCGAGCCGGGGGTGCTGGTCAGCTTCTATCGCAGCTACCTGACCAGCGCCGACCTTGGCCCGGTCGATGCGATGATCCGGGCGCTGCGCGCGGCGGGCCTGCCGGCCAGCGGGGTCTTCGCGCCCTCGCTGAAGGCGCCGGGTTTCGCGGACTGGCTCGCGCCGCATCTGCCGGGCACGCGCGCGGTGGTGAACCTGACCGCCTTTTCCGCGCGCGACGATGCCGGCGCCACGCCCTTCGACGCGGCGGATTGCCCGGTGTTCCAGGTCGCGCTTTCGACCGCCACGCGGGACTTGTGGGCTGCCGAGGATCGCGGCCTGTCCGCCGCCGACCTTGCCATGCACGTCGTTCTGCCCGAGGTCGACGGCCGCATCTTCCTGGGCGCGATCAGCTTCAAGGCGGCCGAGCCGCGCGATCCCGACCTGCAATTCGCCCGCCTGGTCCACACCCCCGACCCGGCGCTGGTCGCGCAGGCGGTGGCGCGGATCCGGGCGCGGCTGGCGCTGCCGGCGGCGCGGCGGGCGGTGGTGCTCTCGACCTATCCCGGCAAGGCGCATCAGCTGGCCCATGCGGTCGGGCTCGACGCGCTGGCCTCGGCCGGCGCCATGCTGGGTCTGGACCACGCCGGGCTGGCGCAAAGGCTGCTGACCGAGCGCATCGACTGGCCCGCCGCCGACTATCGCGCCGCGCTGGCGGCCCTGCCGCAGGGCCTGCGCGACGATCTTCATGCCGCCTGGGGCCCGCCGCCCGACAGGCTGGGTTTCGCCGCCATCCGCCACGGCGCCGACCTGATCGCGCTGCAACCCGAACGCGGCGCGGCGCAGACCCGCGCTGACGACTATCACGACCTCAGCCGCACTCCGCGCCACGAATACGTGGCCTTCTACCTGTGGCTGCGGACCCAGGCCGACGCCCTGGTTCATATGGGCGCGCATGGCACGCTGGAATGGCTGCCGGGCAAGTCGGTGGCGCTATCGCCGGCCTGCTGGCCGCAGGCGCTGCTGGGCGACATGCCGGTCGTCTATCCCTTCATCGTCAACGATCCGGGCGAGGCGGCACAGGCCAAGCGCCGGCTTTCCGCAGTGACGCTGGGCCACCTGCCGCCGCCCCTGGTCGCGGCCGAGATGCCGGAAAACCTGGCGCATCTGGAACGGCTGCTGGACGAATATTCCACCGCGGACGGGCTGGACCCGCGCCGCCGCGACCGGCTGATCGGCGCCATCCGCGACGAGGCGCGCGCGGCGGGCGTCGAGGCCGACCTGGGCCTGCCGCCCGAGGCCGCCTCGGCGCAGGCCATCCCGCTGATCGACCGCTTCCTTTGCGATCTCAAGGACAGCCGCTTCGGCGACCGGCTGCATGTCTATGGCGCCGCGCCGGGCGAGGCGCTGGGGCTGGCCCGCGCGCTGGCCGGGCGGCCGGTCGCGCCGGGGCCTTCCGGCTCGCCCGCGCGGGGCCGGCCGGATGTGCTGCCGACCGGGCGCAACCTCTACGCGGTGGACCCGCGCGCCGTGCCCAGCCGAAACGCCCATGCCCAGGGGGTGAAGCTGGCCGAGGAGCTGCTGCGCCGCCATCTTCAGGACCATGGCGACTGGCCGCGCGGGCTGGTCGTCGACCTGTGGGGCAGCGCCACCATGCGCACGGCGGGCGAGGAATTCGCCATGGCGCTGCATCTGGCGGGGCTTGCGCCGCGCTGGGATGCGGGCTCGGGCCGGGTCGCCGGCGTCGAGGTGGTGCCGCTGGCGGAACTGGGCCGGCCGCGCATCGACCTGACGCTGCGGGTCTCGGGCCTGTTCCGCGACATCTTCCCCGGCCTCGCGCAGCTGTTCGAGACCGGCGCCGCCGCGCTGGCCACCCGCGACGAGGCGCCCGCGGACAATCCCTATCTGGCACGCGCGCCCCGGGTCTTCGGCCCGAAGCCCGGGCTCTACGGGCTGGGCATCGGCGATCTGGCCGAGACCTTCACCGCCGAGGCGCGGACGGCGGCGGGCGAGGCCTGGCTCGCCGCATCCTCCCATGCCATCGGCGCCGACGGCCGCATCTCGCACCAGCCGCAGGCGCTGCGCGACCGGCTGGCCGGGGCCGACGCCTTTGTCCATGCCCAGGACCTGCCGGAATCCGATCTGCTGCTGGCCGC
The DNA here is from genome assembly GCF_000371965.1 of Paracoccus sp. N5. Classification (NCBI taxonomy): domain Bacteria; kingdom Pseudomonadati; phylum Pseudomonadota; class Alphaproteobacteria; order Rhodobacterales; family Paracoccaceae; genus Paracoccus; species Paracoccus sp. N5. The sequence goes on from NZ_AQUO01000001.1 coordinate 1,072,170, forward strand.
CGATTATGCCGCGCATGAGGCCGGTTTCGCCGCCGCCATGGCACGGGTCGGGGCCGCGGTCCCGGCGCTTTACCATCTGGACGCGACGCGCCCCGACGCGCCCCGCGCCCGGACCCTGACCGAGGAAATCGCCCGTGTCACCCGCGCCCGCGCCGCCAACCCCGCCTGGGCCGATGGCATGATGCGGCACGGCTTTCGCGGCGCGGCCGAGATCGCGGCGACGCTGGACCACATGGCGGCCTTCGCCAATCTGGCCGGGGTGGTGCCGGGGCACCTGTTCGACCTCTACCACGAGGCGACGCTGGGCCGACCCGATGTCGTGGAGTTCATGGCACGGGAAAACCCGGCCGCGCTGGCCGCCATGCGCGCGCTTTTCGCGCGGCTCCTGGAGGCGGGCCTCTGGGTCAGCCGGCGCAACTCGGTCCTGGGGGTGGCATGAGCTTTCAGGTCAAAGGCTGGTGCCCCGGCGCGCTGCGGCCGATGCAATCGGGCGACGGGCTGGTCCTGCGCATCCGGGCGCGCAACGGGCGGCTGGCGGCGGATCAGGTGCAGGCCATCGCCGACCTGTCCTGGAGCCACGGCAACGGGCTGATCGACCTGACCAGCCGCGCCAACCTGCAATTGCGCGGGCTGGACAGGATCGGCCATGCCAAGGCCGTCGCAGCGCTGGCGGCGCTGGACCTGCTGGATGCCACCCCCGAGGCCGAGGCGCGGCGCAATGTCATGCTGTCGCCGCTGGCCCCTGTGGGCGGCGCGGCCTGGGCCGAGGCCGCACGGCTGGCCGCCCTGCTGACCGCCGCCGACGCCCCGGCGCTGCCGGGCAAGTTCGGCTTTGCCGTGGACGAGGCCGCGCCGGTGCTGGCCGAGGCGCCGACCGACATCCGGCTGATCCCCGGCCCCGGCGGTTGGCGCTGCTGGCCCGAGGGCGCCGACTGGTCGCTGCTGGGCGGGGCCGAGACCGCGCTGGCGCTGGCGCGCTGGTTCGTGGCGCAGGGCGGCGTGAAGGACGGGCGCGGCCGCATGGCGGCGCTGGCGGCCTGCTTGCCGCCGCCACCGGGCGCCGTCCCGGGTCCGCGGCCCCGGCCTGCCGCGCCGCCGCAGCCGGGCGCGTGCCTTGGCGGCTGGCTGGTCGGCTTTGCCTTCGGGCAGGTCACGGCGGCGCAGTTGGCCCGGATCGCCGCGCCGGTGCGGCTGACGCCCTGGCGGATGCTGCTGGTGGAATCGGCGACGCCGGTCCGGCTCGCCGGGGCCATCGAGGCCCCGGACAACCCGCTGCTGCGCAGCCACGCCTGCACCGGCGCGCCCGGCTGCCCGCAGGCCCTGGCCGATGTGCGCGCGCTGGCCCGCCGGCTGGCGCCCCGGCTGCGCGGCACGCTGCATGCCAGCGCCTGCGCCAAGGGCTGCGCGCGGCAAGGCCCGGCCTCGGTCACGCTGGTCGCGGTCGGGCCGGACCGCTTCGACCTGATCCGCGACGGCACCCCATCCGATCCGCCGGCGGCGCGGCAGCTGAGCATGGCACAGATCCTGCACTTGCCCGATTTCGCGCCGCATGCCATCCCCTCGAAAACCCAAGGCCCGACCATGCACCATTACGAAACCGACGGCGCCGCGATCTATCGCCAGTCCTTCGCCACCATCCGCGCCGAGGCCGAACTGGCGCGCTTTTCCCCCGAGGAAGAGCCGGTCGTGGTGCGCATGATCCATGCCGCCGGGCTGGTGGGGCTGGAACGCGACGTGCAATTCTCGCCCGGCATGGCCGAGGCGGCGCGGGCGGCGCTGGCGGCGGGCGCGCCGATCCTCTGCGACGCACGCATGGTCAGCGAGGGCATCACCCGCCCGCGCCTGCCCGCCGCGAATCGCGTGATCTGCACCCTGCACGACCCGCGCGTGCCGGACCTCGCCGCGCGCATGGGCAATACCCGCAGCGCGGCGGCGCTGGAGCTGTGGCGCGACGACCTCGCGGGCGCCGTGGTCGCCATCGGCAATGCGCCGACCGCGCTCTTCCACCTGCTGAACATGCTGAAGGACCCCGCCTGCCCGCGCCCGGCGGCGATCATCGGCTGCCCGGTGGGCTTCGTCGGCGCCGCCGAATCCAAGGATGCGCTGATGGCCGACCTGCCGGCGCCGGCGCTTGTCGTGCGGGGCCGCCTGGGCGGCTCGGCCATCACCGTCGCCGCCGTCAACGCGCTGGCCAGCCGGAAGGAATGACCATGGGTCCGAAACCCGGAAAGATCATCTGCGCCGGCCTTGGTCCGGGCGACCCCGACCTGATCTCGGTCCGCGCCGACCGGGCGATCCGGCAGGCGCGCCAGATCGCCTATTTCCGCAAGAAGGGCCGGCCGGGCCAGGCCCGCCGCATCGTGGCCGAGATGCTGGCCCCGGGCGTCATCGAGCATGCGATGGAATATCCGGTGACGGTCGAGATCCCCTTCGACAGCCCGGAATACAACCGCCTGCTGTCGGCCTTCTACGACGACTGGACCGCGCGGCTGGCCGCGCTGGCCGCGACCGGCGACGTGGTGGTGCTGTGCGAGGGCGACCCGCTGTTCTATGGCTCGTTCATGCACCTGCATGCGCGCTTGCAGGGCCTGGCCGAGGTCGAGGTGATCCCCGGCATTCCCGGCATGACCGGCTGCTGGAACGCGGTCGGCCAGCCGATGACCTGGGGCGACGATGCGATGACGGTGCTGATGGGCACGCTGCCCGAGGCGGAACTGGCCCGCCACATGCAGCGGGCGCAGGCCCTGGTGGTGATGAAGACCGGCCGCAACCTGCCCAAGATCGCCCGCGCGCTGGCGGCCTCGGGCCGCATGGGCGACGCCTGGCTGGTCGAGCGCGGCACCATGCCGAACCAGCGCGTGACCCCGCTGGCGCAGGCCGACCTGGAGGCCTGCCCCTATTTCGCGACCGTGCTGGTGCATGGCAACGGCCGCCGTCCGCTGGCGGATGCCGCCGAATGAGCGGCTGGGTCGCGGTCGCGGGCCTGGGCCCCGGCGCCGAGGATCTGGTCACCCCCGAGGTCGCATCCGCGCTGGCCGAGGCGACCGACGTGATCGGCTATATCCCCTATGTCGCCCGCGTCGCGCCGCGGCCCGGGCTGGTGCTGCACCCCTCGGACAACCGGGTCGAGCTGGACCGCGCCCGCCATGCGCTGGACCTGGCCGCAGCGGGGCGGCGGGTGGCGGTGGTTTCCTCGGGCGATCCGGGGGTCTTCGCCATGGCCTCGGCGCTGTTCGAGGCGCTGGAGGGGCGCGCGGATGCCCCCGAGATCCGCATCCTGCCCGGCATCACCGCCATGCTGGCGGCCGCCGCCCGGCTGGGCGCGCCGCTGGGGCATGATTTCTGCGCCATCAACCTGTCGGACAATCTGAAGCCCTGGGCGCTGATCGAGAAACGCCTGCGGCTGGCGGCGCAGGCGGATTTCGCCATGGCCTTCTACAACCCGCGCTCGCGCGCCAGGCCCGAGGGCTTTGCCCGCGTGCTGGAGATCCTGCGCGAGGAATGCGGGCCCGACCGACTGATCTCGTTCGCCCGCGCCGTCTCGACCCCGGACGAGGCGATCCGCACCACCACGCTGGCCGAGGCCCGCCCCGAGATGGCCGACATGCGCACCGTGGTCATCCTGGGCAACAGCGCCACGCGGCGGGTCGGCCCCTGGGTCTATACGCCCCGGTCGGCGCCATGAAGCCAGGCCATCACCTCGGCCACCGTCGCCACGCTGTGGCGGTGGGGCAGCGCGGGCCGGTCGATCATCACCACCGGCAGGCCCAGCTGGCGCGCGGCGGCAAGCTTGGCCTCGGCCGCGCGGCCGCCGGCATTCTTGGCGACGATATGGGCGACGGCATGGCGCTGCATCAGCGCGACATCCCCGGCCACCGTATAGGGCCCGCGCGAGGCGATCAGCGTTGCGTCGCGCAGGGGATGGGCCGCGACCTCGGCAAAGCGCAGGAGCCAGCGGTGTTTCAGCCCGACGAAGGGCGCCAGGTTCTGCCGGCCGATGGCCAGGAACACGGTCGAGCCGTCGCCGGGCAAGGCTCGCGCCGCCGCCGCGTAATCCGCGACGCGGGTCCAGCGGTCGCCGGGCTCTGGGGTCCAGGCCGGGCGCTCCAGCGCGATCAGCGCCACCCCGGCCCGCGCGCAGGCGGCGATGGCATTGCGGCTCATGCCCTCGGCAAAGGGATGCGTCGCGTCGATGACATGGCTGATGCCGTTCTCGCGCAGGAACAGCACCAGCCCCTCGACCCCGCCGAAGCCGCCGATGCGGGTCGGCAGCGGCTGCGGGGCGGGGTTGGCGGTGCGGCCGGCATAGGAGAACACCGCCTCGGTCCCGGCCCCGGACAGGGCCTGGGCCATGGCGCCGGCCTCGGTCGTGCCGCCCAGAAGAAGGATGCGCGTCATGGCTGAGCCCTGGCTGTCGATCATCGGTCTGGGCGAAGATGGACCGGCAGGTCTGACCGACGCAAGCCGCGAGGCGCTGGCCGGCGCGGAAATCGTCTTCGGCGCGCCCCGGCACCTGGCGCTGGCGGGCGTCGCGGGGCAGCCCTGGCCGGTGCCGTTTTCGGTGGCGCCGCTGCTCGCGCAGCGCGGGCGGCGGGTGGCGGCGCTGGTTTCGGGCGATCCGTTCTGGCATGGCGCCGGGGCCGCGCTGGCCGAGGCGCTGGCACCCGGCGAATGGCGCGCCTATCCCGCCCCGGGCACGTTTTCGCTGGCCGCCGCCCGGCTGGGCTGGCGGCTGGAGGAGGTGGCCTGCCTGGGCCTGCACGCCGCGCCCTTTGCCAGGCTGCGCCCGGTGCTGGCGCGGGGGGCGCGGGCGATCTGCCTGCTGCGCGACGGCGACGCCCCGCGCGGCCTGGCCGAATGGCTGGCGGCGCAGGGGCTGGGCGCGACGCGCATGGTGGTGCTGGAGGCGCTTGGCGGCCCGCGCGAACGCATCCGGCAGGCGCGTGCGGGCGGCTTTGCGCTGGACTGCGCCGCCCCGGTCGCGGTGGCGCTGGACGGGGCGGACCTGCCGCCGGGCAGCGGCTTGCCGCGCGGCTTCGGCCTGCCCGACGACGCCTTTGCCCATGACGGTCAGATCACCCGGCAAGCGGTGCGGGCGGTGACGCTGGCGCATCTGGCGCCCCGGACCGGGGAACTCTTGTGGGACATCGGCGGCGGCTCGGGCTCGGTCAGCGTGGAATGGTGCCTGAACGGCGGGCGCGCCGTGACGGTCGAGCCGCGGCCCGACCGGCTGGCGAACATCGCCGCCAATATCGAGGCTTTCGGGCTGGCCGGCCGCATGCGTCGTGTCGCGGGCGCGGCGCCCGCGGCGCTGGCCGGCCTGCCCGCGCCCGATGCGATCTTCGTCGGCGGCGGCGCCAATGCCGAGGTCATCGCCGCCCTGCCCCCGGCCCGGCTGGTCGTCAACGCCGTCACGCTGGAGACCGAGGCTCTGGTCGCCCAGCTGCACGCCCGGCTTGGCGGCCGCCTGACCCGCCTGTCGGTCGAGGAGGCGGCGCCGCTGGGCCGGATGCGCGGCTGGACCCCGGCCCGCAGCGTCACCCTCTGGAGCCGGCCATGAGGGTCGCGGGTCTGGGCTTCCGCAAGGCGGCCGGCACCGCCTCGCTGGCCGATGCGCTGGCCCGGGCGGGCGCCGCCGATGCGCTGGCCACCGCAACGGCCAAGGCCGAGGCGCCGGCGATCCGCGCCCTGGCCGCGCAACTGGCCCTGCCGCTGCTGGCGGTCGAGGTCGCGGGCCGCGCCACCCCCACGCAATCGCCGCGCGTCCGCGCCCTTTTTGCCACCGGCTCGCTGGCCGAGGCGGCGGCGCTGGCGGCGCTGGCCCCCGGCGCCCGCATCGTGACCCCCCGCGTCCTTTCGCAAGACGGCATGGCGACCTGCGCCATTGCCGAAGGAGACCCCGCATGACCGTCCATTTCATCGGCGCCGGCCCCGGTGCCGCCGACCTGATCACCCTGCGCGGCCGCGACCTGATCGCCGCCTGCCCGGTCTGCCTCTACGCCGGCAGCCTCGTGCCGCAGGCGCTGCTGAGCCATTGCCCGCCCGGCGCGCGGATCGTGAACACCGCCAGCATGGACCTGGACGCGATCATCGCCGAAATCGCGGCAGCGCATGCCGAGGGCCAGGACGTGGCGCGGCTGCATTCGGGCGACCTGTCGGTCTGGTCGGCGATGGGCGAACAGCTGCGGCGGCTGCGCGCGGCTGGCATCCCCTATGACGTGACGCCGGGCGTGCCGTCCTTTGCGGCGGCGGCGGCGGCGCTGGGGGCCGAGCTGACCCTGCCGGGCGTGGCGCAATCGGTGGTGCTGACCCGGACCTCGGGGCGGGCCTCCGCGATGCCCGAGGGCGAGACCCTGGCGAATTTCGCCGCCACCGGCGCCACGCTGGCCATCCACCTGTCGGTGCATGTGCTGGACCGGGTGCAGGCGGAACTGATCCCGCATTACGGCGAGGGTTGCCCGGTCGCGGTGGTGTTCCGCGCCAGCTGGCCCGACCAGCGCATCATTCGCGCGACGCTTTCGACGCTGGACCCCGGCATCGGCGCGGGCGAGCGCACGGCGCTGATCCTGGTCGGCCCGGCCCTGGCGGCCGAGGGCTTCGACGAAAGCCGGCTTTATGCCGGCGATTACGACCGCCGCTTCCGCCCGGTCGGCACCGCGCCGCGGTTCCCGGAATGAGGGGCCTTGTCGTCAGCGCCCCCGCTTCGGGCAGCGGCAAGACCACGGTCACGCTGGGGCTGATCGCGGCCTTGCGGGCGCGCGGGCTGGTGGTGCAGCCCTTCAAGAGCGGGCCGGATTACATCGACCCGGCCTTTCACCGCGCGGCGGCCGGGCGCGAGTCCTTCAACCTCGACAGTTGGGCCATGGGCCGGGCGCAGATCGCGCATCTGGTCGGCAGCGCCGGGCCGGCCGACATCGCGGTGGCCGAGGGCTCGATGGGCCTTTTCGACGGCGTGGCCCGGCCGGGCGGCTGCGGCAACGGCGCCAGCGCCGACGTGGCCGCACTGACCGGCTGGCCGGTGCTGCTGGTGATCGACGCCAAGGGCCAGGCGCAATCCGCCGCCGCCGTGGCGCTGGGGTTTCGCGAGATGCGACCCGATGTGCGGCTTGCCGGGGTGGTGCTGAACCGCACGGCCTCGCCGCGGCACGAGGCGCTGATGCGGCAGGCCTTCGACCGGCTTTCGATCCCGGTGCTGGGCGTCCTGCCGCGCGAGGCCGGAATCGAGCTGCCCGAGCGCCACCTGGGCCTGGTGCAGGCGCGCGAACATGCCGGTTTGCAGGCGCTCCTGGACCGGGCCGGCGCGGCGGCGAAGCGGCATCTGGACCTCGACGCGATCATCGCGGCGGCACGGGGCGGCATCGCGCCCGAGCCGTTCTGCCCGCTGCCGCCGCCGGCCGAGCGCATCGCCTTGGCGCAGGACGATGCCTTTTCCTTTGTCTATCCGCATCTGGTCGCCGGATGGCGGGCGGCGGGGGCAACGATCCTGCCCTTCTCGCCGCTGGCCGATCAGGCGCCCGACGACAGCGCCGGGGCCTGCTGGCTGCCGGGCGGCTATCCCGAACTGCACGCGGGGGCCCTGGCCTCGGCCGACCGCTTCCGCGCCGGGCTGCGGCGCTTTGCCGAAACCCGGCCGGTGCATGGCGAATGCGGCGGCTATATGGCGATGGGCGCCGGGCTGGTCGATGCGCGGGGCACGCGGCATCAGATGGCGGGCCTGCTGGGGCTGGAGACCAGCTACGCGCAGCGCCGCATGCACCTGGGCTATCGCCGGGCCGAGCCGCTGGCCGGGCTCTACCCGCAGCCGCTGGCGGGGCACGAGTTCCACTATGCCACCATCCTCGCCCAGCCCGACGCGCCCCTGGCCCGCGTCACCGACGCCAATGGCGATGCGGTGCCCGAGACCGGATCGCAGCGCGGCCATGCCTCGGGCAGCTTCTTCCACCTGATCGGAGAGGCGCCATGATCGCGCTGACGCTGATCGGCATCGGCACCGGCAGCCCCGGCCACCTGACCCGCGACGGCATCGCGGCCATGGCGGCGGCCGACCTGATCCTGATCCCCTCGAAGGGCGGGGACAAGGCCGACCTGGCCCAGCTGCGCCAGGCATTGTGCCGGCGCGTGCTGACCAGCCCGCCGCCCATGGCGCTGTTCGACATGCCCGCGCGCGAGGCGAAACACGGCTATCGCCAAGGCGTCGAGGCCTGGCACGACGCCATCGCGGACCAATGGGAAAAGGTCATCCGCAGCCATGGCGCCATCCGCCCGGCGCTGCTGGTCTGGGGCGATCCCTCGCTTTACGACAGCACGCTGCGCATCGCCGAGCGCGTGGCGCGGCGCCTGCCGCTGAACCTGCGCGTCATTCCCGGCATCACCGCGATCCAGGCGCTTTGCGCCGCGCATGTCATCCCGCTGAACGCGGTCGCCGAGCCGGTCACCATCACCACCGGCCGGCAGATCCGCGACCACGGCTGGCCCCCGGGCACCGATCGCGCCGTGGTCATGCTGGACGGGGATTGCGCGTTCCAGAGCCTCGATCCGCAGGGCGTGCGGATCTGGTGGGGCGCCTTCCTGGGCATGCCCGAAGAGCTGCTGATCGCCGGCCCCCTGGCCGAGGCCGGCCCGCGCATCCTGGCGGCCCGCGCCAGGGCCCGCGCCGCGCATGGCTGGATCATGGACATCTATCTGCTGGAACGCCGCCCGGCTGGTTAAAAAGCCGCCGCCCATGCCCGCGTGGAGGGAGGAGACGCGGGCATGAACGGCGGCTGCCATGAAGACCCCGTGCGGCCCGGGGCGCGTGGACGGGGGATGCGGCCCCGTCTCCTTCAGGTTGCGCCGCAACGCGGCATCGGGCAAGCAAAACCGTCCGCATACCCGCCTGTCGCACGCCGCTGCCCGGATTTTGCGCAAAACCCGGCGCCCAAGGCCCAAAAAGCCGGAGGGACGCGCGGTCCTTCACGGAATCGGCATTTCAGCCGCGTTGGCAGAACCGGCCGGTTGTGCGACGCTTGGCCCACGCGCGCCTTTGAAAATGCAGCCGAAAGCCACATGAAAGGAATTGACATGCGCCTGATTCTCGCCGCCGCGCTGGCCGCGGTGCCGCTGGCCGCCATCGCCCAGGACGACGACCCGATCCACCAGGCCATCGAGGCCCGCCACGGCTTCTATCAGATGCTGGCGATCAACATGGGCACGCTTTCGGGCATGGCCAAGGGCGACATCGCCTATGACGAACCCGCGGCCAGCCGCGCCGCCGCCAATATCGAGGCGCTGACCCATTACGACCTGCCCGGCCTGTTCATCGAGGGCAGCGCCCATGGCCAGGCCGAGGACAGCGCCGCCAAGCCCGACATCTGGACCGACATGGAGGAGTTCCGCGCCAAGTTCGCCGGGCTGCAAGAGGCCGCGACCGGCGCCTCGGAGGCGGTGAAGGGCGGCGCGGCCAATGTCGGGCCGGTGGTCCAGAAGCTGGGCGGCGCCTGCAAGGCCTGCCACGACAATTTCCGCGAAAAGAGCTGATGCCGGGCCCTGTGCGAGAGGTCCGGCTGTGGGACCCGCTGTTGCGCGGGTTCCACTGGCTGCTGGCGTTCTTCGTCACCGCCGGCTGGTGCCTCGGCCAGTTCGGCCCCGCGAAGATGACGCTGCATTTCTGGTGCGGCTATGTCGTGGCGGGGCTTTTGCTGTTCCGGCTGGTCTGGGGCTTTGTCGGCCCGGCCCCGGCGCGGTTTTCGCATTTCATCCGGGGCCCTGGCGCCATCGCCGGCTACATGCGCGGCATGTTCCTGCGCGAGCCCAGCCACTGGCCCGGCCACAACCCGCTGGGCGCGCTGTCGGTGATCGCCATGCTGGCGGTGCTGGCGGCGCAGGTCACAAGCGGGCTGATCTCGGACCCGGACGACTATATCAACGTCGGGCCGCTGGCCTCTTATGTCAGCAGCGCCACGCGCGCCAAGGCGGTGGGCTGGCACGGGCTCGGCGCCAACCTGATCCTGCTGCTGGTGGCGCTGCATATCGGGGTGATCCTGTTCTATCGCTTCTGGAAGCGCGAGGACCTGGTCCGGCCGATGCTGACCGGCGTCAAGCAGGTGCGCGACCGCGAATCGTGATTTGTCCGAATCATGCAGCCATGCGAGCCTAATCCGGTGCAAGCCAGAAAAGGAGAGCGCGTGATGATCCGCAAGACCGCCGCCGTCGCCTTGGCGCTGCTGGTGACGGCCCTGCCGGCCCTGGCCGATTGCCCGGGCCACAAGGTGAAACAGGACCAGTCGGCCCAGACCCAGACCGAACAGCCGGTGATCAAGCCGGTAACCAGCAGCTGACGGGACGGGCGGGGCAGGCCCCGCCTGGTCAGTTGAACTTGTTGTCGCGCGGGAAGCCGCGCGGCGCCATGTAGCCCGTGCCGGCCCGCTTGCCCAGCCATTCGGTCAGGTCGGGCTCGGTCCGTGTGCGGCCGCCGCTTTCCTGCCAGCGCAATCCGTCAGCCAAGGTGATGCAGATCGCATCCGACAGGCCGCCGTCCTTGTATTTCTGCAAGCGCACGCCCTTGCCCCGGCCCATCTCGGGCAGTTCGTCCAGCGGAAAGACCAGCAGCTTGCGGTTGTCGCCCACCACGGCGAGATGGTCGCCGGTGACGGGACGGCACAGCGCGGCCTCGCCGTTCAGCACCTGCTTGCCGGCGCGGGTCTGCGCCAGAATGTCGGCCGCCGGCACGATGAAGCCGTCTCCGGCCTTCGAGGCGACCAGCCAGCGCCCCTCGCGCCAGGGGAACATGGCGATCACGCCGGCATCGTTCGGCAGGTCGATCATCAGCCGCAGCGGCTCGCCCATGCCGCGACCGCCGGGCAGGTTGTTCGCGGGCAGGGTATAGAAGCGGCCGTTGGCGCCAAAGACCATCAGCTTGTCGGTGGTCTCGGCGTGGAAGGCCATGAAGGGGCCGTCGCCATCCTTGAACTTGACCTCGGCATCCAGCGGCTGATGGCCCTTCATGGCGCGGATCCAGCCCATCTTCGACAGGATCACCGTGACCGGCTCGCGCTCGATCATCGAATCCATGTCGATCTCGGCCACCTCGCCGGCCTCGCCGATCTCGGTGCGGCGCTGGCCGCCGGGGGCGGATTTGCCGAATTTCGTCCGCGTCTCGCGCAATTCGCCGGCGATGCGGCCCCATTGCGCCGATTCGTCGGCAAGCATGGCCATCAGCTCGGCCCGCTCGGCGGTCAGGTTCTCGTGCTCGGTCCGCAGCTCCATTTCCTCGAGCCGGCGCAGCACGCGCAGGCGCATGTTCAGGATCGCCTCGACCTGCACCTCGGACAGCCGGAACTCGGCCATCATCACCGCCTTGGGCTCGTCCTCGTGGCGGATGATCTCGATCACCCGGTCGAGGTTCAGGAAGGCGATCATGTAGCCCTCGAGCACCTCGAGCCGCGCCGCGATCTTGTCCAGCCGGTGATTCGAGCGGCGCAAGAGCACCTCGCGCCGGTGGTCAAGGAAGGCGCGCAGCACCTCTTTCAGCGAGCAGACCTTGGGCACGCGGCCGTCGATCAGCACGTTCATGTTCAGGCCGAAGCGCACCTCAAGGTCGCTGACGCGGAACAGCGCCGCCATCAGCTGCTCGGGGTCCACGGCGCGGGTGCGGGGCTCCAGCACGATGCGGATGTCCTCGGCCGATTCGTCGCGGACATCGGCCAGAATCGGCACCTTCTTCAGCTGGATCACCTCGGCCAGCCGCTCGATCAGCTTGGATTTCTGCACCTGATAGGGGATCTCGGTCACGACCACCTGCCAGTTGCCGCGGCCCAGGTCCTCGACCGACCAGCGCGCGCGCAGGCGCAGGCTGCCGCGGCCGGTGCGGTAGGCCTCGGCGATCACCTCGCGCGATTCGACCAGCACGCTGCCGGTCGGGAAATCCGGGCCGGGGATGATGCTGACCAGCGTGTCGTCGCGGGCGTCCGGCGCCTTGATCAGATGCAGGCAGGCGTCGATCACCTCGTGCAGGTTGTGCGGCGGCACATTGGTCGCCATGCCGACCGCGATGCCGCTGGCGCCGTTGCACAAAAGGTTCGGGAAGGCGGCGGGCAGCACGACGGGCTCTTCCAGCGTGCCGTCATAGTTCGGGCGGAAATCGACCGCGTTCTCGGCCAGACCCTCCATCAGCGCCTCGGCGGCCGCGGTCAGGCGGGCCTCGGTATAGCGGCTGGCGGCGGGGTTGTCGCCGTCGATATTGCCGAAGTTGCCCTGCCCGTCCACCAGCGGATAGCGCATGGCGAAGGGCTGGGCGAGCCGCGCCATGGCGTCATAGATCGCCGCGTCGCCATGCGGGTGATAGTTGCCCATCACGTCGCCGCTGATCTTGGCCGATTTGCGGAAGGCGCCGCTGGGCGACAGCCGCAATTCGCGCATGGCGAACAGGATGCGGCGATGCACCGGCTTCAGCCCGTCGCGGGCATCGGGCAGCGCCCGGTTCATGATCGTCGACAGCGCATAGGTCAGGTAGCGCTCGCCGATGGCGCGCGACAGCGGCTCGGAGCTGGTCTGATCGGGCTGAACCGGATCGGAGGTGTTCGGATCGTCTGACATGGCCGACAAATAGGCCCGCCGCCCGCGCCGGTCCAGCCGGAAATGCGCGGCTTGCGCGAAGCCCCGTCCTGCCCCAGAACAGCCGCAAAAACCGGAGGCGCGATGAAGACCGTCCTGATCACCGGCTGCTCCTCGGGCATCGGCCTCGACGCGGCGCATCACCTGCGCGACCGCGGCTGGCGGGTGATCCCGACCTGCCGCCGCGAGGCGGATCTGGAGGCCCGCCGCGCCGAAGGCTTCGCCCCCCTGCACCTGGAGCTGGCCGACGAGGACAGCGTGGCCCGCTGCGCCAAGGCGGCAGCGGCGCAGGGCGTGACGGCGCTGGTCAACAATGCCGCCTTCGCCATTCCCGGCGCCGCCGAGGACCTCCCGCGCGGCGCCCTGCGGTCGATCTTCGAGGCGAATCTGTTCGGCACCCACGACCTGACCTGCCGGCTGATCCCGCATTTCCGCAAGCAGGGCGGGCGGGTGGTCAACATCAGTTCGGTCCTGGGGCTGGTCGGCATCCCCTGGCGCGGCGCCTATGTGGCGACGAAATTCGCGCTGGAGGGGCTGACCGACGTGCTGCGCGTCGAGATGGCCGACACGCCGGTCAGATTCGTGCTGATCGAGCCCGGCCCCATCGGCACGAAGATCCGCCTGAACTCGATCCCGCATTTCGAGGCCTGGATCGACTGGCAGGCCAGCCCCCGCGCCGACCAATACCGCCGCACGCTGCTGAAGCGGCTCTATGAGCCGGCGCCGAAGAAGGATCGCTTCGAGCTGCCGCCCCGCGCCGTCAGCGAAAGGATCGCGCTGGCGCTGGAATCGGCGAATCCCCGCCCGCGCTACTACGTCACCACGCCGACGCATATCTCGGGCATCGGCAGGCGGCTGCTTTCGACGCGCGCACTGGACTGGTTCGCGCGACGCAGCTAGTGTCACCGCCGAAAAGGGGCCCGCGATGCGAAACGATCCGCTGTTCTACCTGCTGGTGATCTGCTGCCTCGCGGTGGTGGTGATCCTCGCGACCGGCATCGGCGGCTTCGCCAAGGGCGGCGAGTTCAACCGCAAGCACGGCAACCGCATGATGCGCTGGCGCATCATTGCCCAGGCCATCGCCATCGCCGTCTTCCTGCTGTATCTCTGGGCCCGGAGCAAGTGATGGTCGTCCTGAACAAGATCTATACCCGCACCGGCGACAAGGGCGAGACCGCGCTGTCGAACGGCGAGCGCGTGCCCAAGGATTCGCTGCGGGTCGAGGCCTATGGCACCGTGGACGAGCTGAACGCCACGCTGGGCCTGGCGCGGCTGCACGCGACGGGCGCGCTGGCCGAACGCATCGCGGTGATCCAGAACGACCTTTTCGACCTCGGCGCCGACCTGTCGCGCCCGCGCATGGAGGAGGACGCCGAGGCGCCCTATCCCGTGCTGCGCATCATCGACGCCCAGGTCACGCGGCTGGAATCGGAAATCGACGCGATGAACGCGGATCTTTCGCCGCTGCGCAGCTTCATCCTGCCCGGCGGTAGCGCGCTTTCGGCGCATCTGCACCTGTCGCGCACCGTGGCGCGCCGTGCGGAACGCGCCGCCGTGGCGCTTTCGGCCGCCGAGGGCGCCAATCCGGCCGCCGTGAAATATCTCAACCGCCTGTCGGACTGGCTGTTCGTGGCGGGGCGCGTCGCCAATGAAAACGGCGCGCAGGATATCCTGTGGGTTCCAGGAGCCAGCCGTTAGCGGCAACGTCGGGGAATGAAAATGGAACGACACGTCCTGGTCGTTTTTCCCCTGTCAATGCTGGTCTCGGCCCGCTAACAAAACCCCCGAACAGGTGACGCAACCAAGGGGAAGAGGCTGATGAAGGTTCTCGTGCCAGTGAAGCGCGTGATCGACTACAACGTGAAGGCCCGGGTGAAGGCCGACGGCACGGGTGTCGATCTTGCGAATGTGAAGATGTCGATGAACCCGTTCGACGAGATCGCGGTCGAGGAGGCGATCCGGCTGAAGGAAAAGGGCCAGGCCGAGGAGGTCATCGCCGTCAGCATCGGCGTCAAGCAGGCGCAGGAGACGCTGCGCACGGCCTTGGCCATGGGCGCCGACCGGGCGATCCTGGTCGTCGCCGCCGAGGACGTGCAGCAGGACATCGAGCCGCTGGCGGTGGCGAAGATCCTCGCCGCCGTCGCGAAAGCCGAGGGCACCGAGTTCATCATCGCCGGCAAGCAGGCGATCGACAACGACATGAACGCCACCGGCCAGATGCTGGCGGCGATCCTGGGCTGGGGCCAGGCGGCCTTTGCCTCGAAGCTGGAACTCGACGGCGCCAAGGCCCGCGTCACCCGCGAGGTCGACGGCGGGCTCCAGACCATCGAGGTCGCGCTGCCGGCCGTGGTCACCGCCGACCTGCGCCTCAACGAGCCGCGCTATGCCAGCCTGCCCAATATCATGAAGGCCAAGAAGAAGCCGCTCGAGGAAAAGACCCCGGGCGATTACGGCGTCGATGTGGCGCCGCGGCTGGAAGTCGTCTCGGTGCGCGAGCCCGAGGGCCGCAAGGCCGGCATCAAGGTCGGCTCGGTCGACGAGCTGGTGTCGAAACTGAAAGAAGCGGGGGTGATCTGATGGCCGTTCTTCTGTTGGGTGAAGTCACCGATGGCGCGCTGAACCGCGATGCGACCGCCAAGGCGGTGAACGCTGTCAAGGCCCTGGGCGATGTGACCGTGCTGGTGGCGGGCGCGCAGGCGCAGGCCGCCGCGGCCGAGGCGGCGACGATCGCCGGCGTGTCGAAAGTGCTGGTGGCCGAGGCGCCGCTCTACGGCCACCGCCTGGCCGAGCCGACCGCGGCGCTGATCGTCGGCCTCGCCGGCGACTACAGCCATATCGCGGCGCCGGCGACGACGGATGCCAAGAACATCCTGCCCCGCGTCGCGGCGCTTCTCGACGTGATGGTGCTGTCGGATGTCTCGGCGGTGATCGATGCCGAGACCTTCGAGCGGCCGATCTATGCCGGCAACGCCATCCAGGTGGTGCGCTCGAAGGACGCGAAGAAGGTCTTCACCCTGCGCACGGCGAGCTTCGACGCGGCGGGCGCGGGCGGTTCGGCCGCGGTCTCCGAGGCGGCGCCGGCGGCCGATCCCGGGCTGTCGGCCTGGATCTCGGACGAGGTGGCGCAATCGGACCGCCCCGAGCTGACCTCGGCCAAGCGCGTGGTCTCGGGCGGCCGCGGCGTCGGCTCGAAGGAGAGCTTCGCGGTGATCGAGGCGCTGGCCGACAAGCTCGGCGCCGCGGTGGGTGCCTCGCGCGCGGCGGTCGACTCGGGCTATGCGCCGAACGACTGGCAGGTCGGGCAGACCGGCAAGGTGGTGGCGCCCGAGCTCTATGTCGCGGTGGGCATCTCGGGCGCGATCCAGCATCTGGCGGGGATGAAGGATTCGAAGGTGATCGTGGCGATCAACAAGGACGAGGAGGCGCCGATCTTCCAGATCGCCGACTACGGCCTGGTCGGAGACCTGTTCACCACCGTCCCGGAACTGACAGGGAAGCTTTGAGCGCTTTCACCGTTTCGGCAAATACCCCCGGGGGAGCGACCCCGCGGCCCCATCGAGGGGCCACGGGGCCGCGGGGGGCAGAGCCCCCCAACCGCCCCGGAAAAGGCGCAAACCGCCCGGGCTTGGCCCGGGCGGTTTTCCATTGAACAGCCCTGACCTTCTGCCTATCGTCCCGGCTGACCGACGAAAGGGGCAGTTCATGGCGATTCAATCGGTGGGCGTGATCGGCGCCGGACAGATGGGCAATGGCATCGCGCATGTCTTCGCCCTGGCGGGTTATGACGTGCTGCTGACCGACATCTCGCGCGAGGCGCTGGACAAGGCCGTGGCGCTGATCGACCACAATCTCGAGCGCCAAGTCAGCCGCGGCAAGATCTCGGCCGAGGACAAGGCCGCCGCCATGAAGCGCATCGCGACCACCATGACCCTGGCCGATGTCGGCCAGACCGATCTGGTGATCGAGGCCGCGACCGAGCGCGAGACCGTCAAGCAGGCGATCTTCGAGGACCTGCTGCCGCATCTGAAACCGGACACCATCCTGACCTCGAACACCTCGTCGATCTCGATCACCCGGCTGGCCAGCCGCACCGACCGGCCCGAGCGCTTCATGGGCTTTCATTTCATGAATCCGGTCCCGGTCATGCAGCTGGTCGAACTGATCCGCGGCATCGCCACCGACGAGGCCACCTACAAGACCCTGGTCGAGGTGGTGGAAAAGATCGGCAAGACCTCGGCCAGCGCCGAGGATTTCCCGGCCTTCATCGTCAATCGCATCCTGATGCCGATGATCAACGAGGCGGTTTATACGCTTTACGAGGGCGTCGGCTCGGTCAAGTCCATCGACCAGTCGATGAAGCTGGGCGCGAACCATCCGATGGGCCCGCTGGAGCTGGCGGATTTCATCGGCCTGGACACCTGCCTCGCGATCATGAACGTGCTGCACGAGGGGTTGGCGGATACCAAATATCGCCCCTGCCCGCTTCTGACGAAATATGTCGAGGCCGGCTGGCTGGGTCGCAAGACCGGGCGCGGCTTCTACGACTATTCGGGCGAAGAGCCGGTGCCGACGCGGTAGGGGGGCTCTGCCCCCACGCCTCGGTCGCCCCTCGATGGGGCGTCCGAGGCGTTCCCCCGGGATATTTGCACAAGAAAGAAGATCAGGCCTTCTTGCCGATCTTCGGCTCGCTGCCGGCGAGGATGCGGCGGATATTGGCGTGGTGGCGGATCAGGATCAGCACCGCCATGAAGCCGGTGACCGCCGCCATGCGCGCCCCGTCGAGCCACCAGGCCAACGCCGGGGTCAGCACCGCCGCGACCAGCGCCGAGAGCGACGAGATGCGCGACACCGCCGCCGTCAGCAGCCAGATCGCGCAGGCCGCAAGACCCAGCCGCCAGTCCAGCGCCAGAACCGTGCCTAGGAAGGTGGCGACGCCCTTGCCGCCCCGGAAGCCCAGCCAGACCGGGAACAGGTGGCCCAGGAAGGCCGCCGCGCCCGCGACCAGCGCCGCATCGGCACCGGCGAGCCAGCGCGCCAGCAGCACGGCGATGGCGCCCTTGCCGCTGTCCAGAAGCAGCGTCGCCAGCGCCGCCGGCTTGTTGCCGGTGCGCAGCACGTTCGTCGCGCCGATATTGCCCGAGCCGATCCGGCGCAGGTCGCCCAACCCCAAGGCCCGGGTGATGACGATGCCGAAGGGGACCGCCCCCAGCAGATAGCCGATGACGGCCCAGAGGATCAGGCTCATGCCGCACCTCCGAACACCCGCCGGCCGCCGACCCAGGTGCCCAGCACCCGGCCCTGCATCCGCGCGCCGTCGAAGGGCGTGTTCTTCGACTTCGACAGGAGCGTGAAGCGGTCCAGCACGAAGGGCGCCTCGGGGTCGAACAGCACCAGGTCGGCCGGCGCACCCGGCGCCAGCCGGCCGGCATCGAGGCCAAGCCGCCGCGCCGGGTTCAGCGCCATGGCCCGCCACAGCTGCGGCAGGCCCAGCCCGCCGGCGTGGTAGAGCCGCATCGCCGCCGGCAGCAGCGTCTGCAGCCCGACCGCGCCGGGCGCGGCCTCGGCAAAGGGCAGCCGCTTGCTTTCCTCGTCCTGCGGGGTGTGGAAGCTCGCGATCACGTCGATGGTGCCATCCGCCACCGCCTCGACCATGGCCAGGCGGTCATCCTCGGCGCGGAGCGGCGGGGTGAAGCGGAAGAAGGTGCGATAGCCGCCGACGTCGTATTCGTTCAGCGTCAGGTGGTGGATCGAGGTGCCAGCGGTGACATCCAGCCCCGCCGCGCGTGCGCGCCGCAATGCCGGCAGGCTGGCCGCGACGGTGATCTGGTCGGCGTGATAGCGCGCCCCGCTCATCGCGACCAGCGCCAGGTCGCGGTCGAGCCCCATCACCTCGGCCATGGGCGAGACCGCCGGCAGGCCGTAGAGCGAGGCGAACTTGCCGGAGGTCGCCGCCGCGCCCTTCGACAGGCCCGGCTCCTGCGGGTGGCCGACGATCAGCGCGCCGAGGCCGCGGGCATAGGTCATGCAGCGCGCCATCAGCCTTGTATCGGCCACGACCCGCACGCCATCGGTAAAGGCCACGGCGCCGGCGTCCTGCAGGAAGCCCATTTCGACCATCTCGCGGCCCTGGCGGCCCTTGGTCAGGGCGGCCATGTGGCGGATGTTCACGGCTGCGTCCGCCGCGCGGCGGGTGGCGAATTCCAGCGATTCTGGCGCATCGACCGGCGGCAGCGTATCGGGCCGGGCGATGACCGTGGTCACGCCGCCGGCCGCCGCCGCAAGGCCCGCCGAGCGGAAGCTCTCCTTGTGCCGCTCGCCCGGCTCGCCGATCTTGACGCCCCAGTCGACCAGCCCCGGCGCCAGATGCCTGCCGCCGCAATCGACCAGCTCGGCGCCGGCGGGCGCCTCGGCCCCCACCGCCTCGATGCGGCCGTCGCGCAGGGTCAGCGAGGCCTCTTCGACGGCCAGCGCCTCGGGATCGACCAGGCGGGCGTTCTGGAAATGCAGGATCATGCCATCATCTCCGCGGCCTTGGCGCCGCGTTCGGCGCGCAGGTTCCGCGCCAGCAGGTCCATTGCGGCCATGCGCACGGCGACGCCCATCTCGACCTGGTCCTGGATCACGGAACGGTTGATGTCGTCGGCGATGGTGCCGTCGATCTCGACGCCGCGGTTCATCGGGCCGGGGTGCATGACGATGGCATCGGGCGCGGCCAGCGCCAGCTTCTCGGCATCCAGCCCCCAGCGGTGGTAATATTCCCGCTCGGAGGGGATGAAGCCGCCGTCCATGCGTTCCTTCTGCAAGCGCAGCATCATCACCACATCGGCGCCCTTCAGCCCCTCGCGCATGTCCTCATAGACCTCGCAGCCCCAATCCGCCGCACCCGCGGGCATCAGCGTCGCCGGCCCGACCAGCCGCAGCCGGTTCTCCATCTTGCCGAGCAGGAACAGGTTCGAGCGCGCGACCCGGCTATGCGCGATGTCGCCGCAGATCGCCACGGTCAGCCGATGCAGCCGGCCCTTGGCGCGGCGGATGGTCAGCCCGTCCAGCAGCGCCTGGGTCGGATGCTCGTGCCGCCCGTCGCCCGCGTTGATGACGGCGCAGTTCACCTTCTGCGCCAGCAAGTCCACCGCGCCCGAATCCGGGTGGCGCACCACCAGCAGGTCGGGGTGCATGGCGTTCAGCGTCAGCGCGGTGTCGATCAGCGTCTCGCCTTTCTTCACCGAGGAATTCTGCATCGCCATGTTCATCACGTCGGCGCCCAGCCGCTTGCCGGCCAGTTCGAAGCTCGACTGCGTGCGGGTCGAGTTCTCGAAGAACATATTGATCTGGGTCATGCCCTCCAGCGCGTCGGAATGCTTGACCGTGCGGCGGTTCAGCGCGACGTAATTCTCGGCCAGGTCGAGCAGCGTGGTGATTTCGGCCGGGGCGAGAGGCTCGATCCCCAGAAGATGGCGGGCGCGGAACATGGCATGGATCCCCCGGATGCGGTCGCGCCCTCTATGGCAAATGCGCAGTCACCCGGCAAGCAGCCCCTTGCCAATACGCGGATTTTGCCGCATCGCGGAGCCATGAACAGACAGGGCCACGTCAGCTTCGTATCCTCAGGACCGGGAGACCCCGAGCTCCTGACCCTGCGCGCCATCCGCCTGCTGCAAGCCTGCGACGTGGTGCTGTACGACGACCTCGCCTCGGGGCCGGTGCTGGACCAGGCCGGGCCGCAGGCCGAGCGCATCGCGGTCGGCAAGCGCGCCGGGCGCCCCTCGGCGAAACAGGAAAGCGTGAACGCGCTGCTCGTGGAACACGCCAGCGCCGGCAAGCATGTCGTGCGGCTGAAATCCGGCGATTCCGGCATCTTCGGCCGGCTCGAGGAAGAGCTGACCGCGCTGCGCGCCGCCGGCATCCCCCATGAGATCGTCCCGGGCGTGCCCTCGGCCATGGCGGCGGCCGCCGTCGCCGGACTGCCGCTGACCCGGCGCCAGACCGCGCGGCGGCTGCAATTCGTCACCGGCGCCGACGTGACCGGCGGGCTGCCCTCGGACCAGAACTGGGCGGCGCTGGCCGACGACCGCGCCACCACGGTCGTCTTCATGGGCCAGCGCACCTTCCCGCAAATGGCCGCAAGCCTGATCGCGAACGGCCTGCCGCCCGAGACCCCGGCGCTGCTGGCCGAGGCCGTCGGCCACCCGCACCAGCGCCTGGTCCGCAGCACCGTCGCCGATCTCGCCCGGCTGCTTGCGACCGAGGGGCCCAGCCCGCATCCGGCGCTGATCCTCTACGGCCCGCTGGCCGAAAGCCCCTGACCGGCTTTCTCTGTTTTCCAAATACCCATGTTGCGCCGGCCGCCGCCGGGACTATTCTGGCCGCCTGAACCGTCACGGAGGCATCATGCTGGGCTTCGTCACCATGGCCAAGGACGCCGGCGCCGCCGACCGCCTGCTGGCCGCCACCGCCGAGGCCCTGCAAGCCCGCGGCTTGCGGCTGGCCGGCGCCGTCCAGCACAATATCGAACGCGGCGACCGCGATTGCGACATGCAGCTGCGCATCCTGGGCACCGATGCGGTGATCGGCATCACCCAGGACCTCGGCACCTGCTCGGAAGGCTGCCGGCTGGACGGCGGCGCGCTGGCCCAGGCGGTGGCCCTGGCCGAATCGGTGCTGGCGCGCGGCGCCGACCTGGTCATCGTCAACAAGTTCGGCAAGCAGGAATGCTTCGGCAACGGCTTCCGCGCCTTCATCGCCGAGGCGCTGGCCCAGGGCATCCCGGTGCTGCTGTCGGTCGCGCCCGAGCAGCTTGCGGGCTTTCACGACTTCGCCGGCGAACTGGCCGAACCCGTCGCCCCCGAGGCGGCGATGCGCTGGTGCGAGGCCCGCACCCGGGCGGCGGCGTGAGCGAACGGATCGACGCGCGCGGCCTTCTATGCCCGCTGCCGGTGCTGCGGCTCAGGAAGCGCCTGCTGGCCCTGCCGCCGGGCGCGCGGGTCACGCTCTTGGCGACCGACCGCGCCGCGCTGATCGACGTGCCGCATTTCTGCGCCCAATCCGGCCACCGGCTGCTGGAAACCGTCGAGACCGCGCCGGGCCAGACCGAATATACCGTGGAACGCGGCCCGCAGGACGATGCTTGAGATCTTTCTCAAGACCCTGCCCTTTTTCCTGCTGATCGGCACCGGCTGGGCGGCCGGGCGCAGCGGCGTCTTCCCGGCCGAGGCGACCGGCTGGCTGACCAGGTTCGTCTTCTACTTCGCGCTGTCGGCCATGCTGTTCCGCTTTGCCGCGACGCTGGACGTGGCCAGCCTCTTTGACCCGCGCTTCGTCGCCGCCTATCTGGCCGGCTCGCTCGCGGTCTGGCTGATCGGCTTCGCCGTCGCCCGCGCAAGGGGCGAAACCCTCGCCGCCAGCGCCACGGAGGCGCATACGGCGATGACCGGCAACACCGGCTTCCTGGGCGTGCCCATGCTGGTGGTCCTGCTGGGCGAGCGCGCGGTCGGGCCGGTGCTGATGGTGCTGACCATCGACATGGTGGTGTTCTCGACCCTCATTACGCTGATCGTCACCGCGGCGCGGCAGGGCCGGATCGGGCTCGGCACGGTCATGCCGCTGGCGCGCGGCATCATCGCCAATCCGATGATCGTCTCGATGCTGGCGGGTCTGGCCTGGGCCGGGGCGCATCTGCCGATGCCGCGCCCGGCCGAGGAATTCCTCACCCTGCTCGGCGCCGCCGCCACGCCCGGCGCGCTTTTCGCCATCGGCGCCAGCCTGGCCGGGCGCGGCGCGGACCGGCCGGGCCCGGCGATCTGGCTCAGCATCGCGAAACTGGTGCTGCATCCCTTGGCGGTGGGCGCGGCGGCGCTGCTGGTCTTTGACGTCGAGCCCTTCGCCGCCGGCGTCATGATCGCAGCGGCCAGCCTGCCGGTCGCGGGCAATGTCTATATCCTGGCGCAATATTTCGGCGTGGCGGTGCAGCGCGTCTCGACCGCGATCCTGATCTCGACCGCCGCCGCCATCATCACCCTGCCGCTGGTCATCGTGCTGGTCCACTAGGCCCGCCGCACGCAGCCTCTCGACCGAAAGGAAATGAACGGCTATTCAATTCCATATCGCCGCATCAGGGAGACCACGCCATGCCCGGGATTTCCGAACTGCACCTTGAGAACCTGCTCTTCGACATGGACGAGGAGGGCGTCGCCTCCGTCACGCTGAACCGGGCCGCCAAGCGCAATGCGCTGGACGCCCGGACCATCGAGGAACTGGTGGCGCTGTTTTCCGCCCTGCCCGCCGCGGGCGCCCGCGCCGTGGTGCTGCGCGCCGAGGGGCCGCATTTCTGCGCCGGGCTGGACCTGGTCGAGCATGGCCGCGCCGAACGCAGCCCGGCCGAGTTCATGCGCCTCTGCCTGCGCTGGCACGAGGCCTTCAACAAGATCGAATATGGCGGCATCCCGGTCGTCGCCGCGCTGAAGGGCGCGGTGGTCGGCGGCGGGCTGGAACTGGCCTCCTCGGTGCATATCCGCGTCATGGACGAGACCACCTATTTCGGCCTGCCCGAGGGCCAGCGCGGGCTTTTCACCGGCGGCGGCGCCACCATCCGCGTGCCCCGGCTGATCGGCCAGGCCCGCATGGTCGACATGATGCTGACCGGCCGGCTGTATTCCGGGGACGAGGCGGTCTCGGTCGGCCTTGCGCAATACCGCGTAGAGGACAGCGAGGCCAAGGCGCTGGAGATCGCCCGCCGCGCCGCCCAGAACACGCCGCTGTCGAATTTCGCCATCTGCTCGGGGATTTCCCACATGCAGAATATGTCCGGGCTGGATGCCGCCTATGCCGAGGCGACGCTCGCGGGCATCGTCAACACCCAGGACGCGGCCAAGGCGCGGCTGGACAGTTTCGCACGGGGCACGGCGGTCAAGATCCGGCCGGATTGACCGGCCCGCCTAGTCCACGGGGCGGATCAGCTTCTTTTCCAGCACCCGCAGCACCACGGGCAGGTCGTGGCCGCGCTTCAGGATGCGGCCATCCATGCCGATCACCGCATATTCCCCCTGTGCCGTCCGCAGCCGGGGCCGCTTTTCGATGCGATACAGCGGATGCTCGGCGGCACGGCGAAAGACCGAGAAGACCGCAGCCTCGCGCAGGAAGGACATGGCATAGTCGCGCCATTCCCCCGCCGCCACCATGCGGCCGTAAAGCGACAGGATCACGCCCAGCTCGGCCCGGTCGAAGGCCACCCGATCCTGATCCGCATTGAAGCCGAAGGGCATGTTCATGTCGCAATGGTGACACTCCGCCTGCGCGCAGGCAATGAAAAAGGGCGGCTGCGCGCCGCCCCGGCCGGAATGTCCGCGACCTGTGGCCTCAAAGGCCCGCCCGCCGGCGCCCCGCCATGCGGGCCAGCGTGCCGTCGCGCCACATGCCCTCGTGCAGCCCGACCATGACCACATGGCCGGCGATCAGCGCCAGAAGCAGCCAGCCCATCTCGCCATGCAGCGCCTCGCCGGCGCGGACCATCCAGCCGATCTCGGGCAGCTGCGGGGCAAAGATCTGGAAGCCGAAGGGCGCGAAGCCCCGCTCGGAGCCATAGGCGCGCAGCAAGGCCGCGACCGGGACGATCGCCATCACCGCGTAAAGCAGCAGATGGCCAAAGCGCGCCGCCAGCCCCAAGACGCCCGCGCCATGGTCGGGCCGGTGGCCGCGGTTGGCGAAGGCCCAGCCGAGCCGCAGCGCGATCAGCAGGAACAGCACCGTGCCGACCTTCTGATGCGAGCCGACGAAGACCGCCGCGACCGGGTGCCGGCCCAGCGCCAGCTTCAGCCCCATGCCGACGAACTGCCAGGCCATCAGCGCCGCGATGCTCCAGTGCAGCAGGCGCGTCACCTTGCCATAGACCCGGTCGGTATCGCGCAGCGGCAGGGCGGGGTGGGAGGGCATGCTGGCTCCTGGCGGCGAAAGTTGACTAATTTCCTTAGCGACATTATGGGCCTATCCCCGAGCGGGCAAGTCCTGCAAACCCTCGCGCGGGGTAACATGGTCGTCAGGACCGTGGAACGCCGTTTCCCGTGCCCCAGCCAAGGCAGGACCGCCATGAACGCAGCACAGCGCGACGACCCCGGCAGGACCGGCTGGCCGCTGACCGAGCCGCAGCAGGGCCTGTGGTATGTCCAGGCGCTGGATCCGGCGAACCCGATCCTGAACACCGGGCAATACCTGGAGCTGACCGGGCCGCTGGACCGCGACGCGCTGGCCCAGGCGGTGACGCGCACCATCGCCGAAAGCCCGGCGCTGAGCCTGCGGTTTTGCGACGGCGCCGAAGGGCCGCGCCAGTTCATCGGCCTGCCGCCGATCCTGGGCTTTGCCGACCTGACCGCACAGCCCGCGGCCGAGGCGCAGGCCATGGCGCAGATGCTGGCCGACAGCCGGCGCCCCCTGGACCTGGCGCAGGAGCCTGCCGCCGCCTTCACCCTGATCGCGCTGGGGCCGGATCGGCATTTCCTTTACGAGCGCATCCATCACCTGGCCATCGACGGCTATGGCATGGTGCTGGTCACCAACCGCATCGCCGCGCATTACGCCGCCCTGCTGGGCCGGGCGCCCGAGCCCGAGCCCTTCGGCCCGCTGGCATTGGCCCTGGACGAGGATGCGGCCTGGCGCGCCTCGCCCCGCCGCGAGGCCGACCGCGACTGGTGGCATGCGCAGCTTGCCGGCCTGCCCGAGGTCGCCGGCCCCGCCCCCGGCCGTGCCGTCAGCGGCCCCGAATTCCTGCGCGATTCCCGGCCGGTGCCGGCGGCGCTGCTGGATCGGCTGGCCGATCATGCCGCGCAGCACCGGCTGGGCTGGCCCGACGTGCTGAACGCGCTCTGCGGCGCCTATCTGGCGCGCTGGACCGGCGGCGAGGCGGTGATCGGCCTGCCCTTCATGGCCCGCATGGGCCGCAAGATCGCCCAGGTGCCCTGCATGGCGATGAACGTGCTGCCGCACCGGCTGCGGCTGGACGAGGACGCCGCGCTGCCTGAATGGCTGGCCGCGCAGTCGAAGGCCATGGCGCAGGGCCGCCGCCGCGGGCTTTACCGCAGCGAGTTCCTGCGCCGCGAACTGGGCCTGGTCGGCGGCACCCGCCGGCTCTATGGCCCGATCGTGAACGTGCAGCCCTTTGACCGGGCGCCGGAATTCCCGGACCTGGACTGTCGGCTGCATATCCTGGGCGCGGGCGCGGTCGACGACCTGACGCTGACCTTCCGCGGCGACCCGGCCTCGGGGATGATCTTCGAAGTCGATGCCAACCCGGCGCTTTACACGCCGGACGAGGTGCGCGGCCATGGCGACCGGCTGCTGGCCTTCATCGCCGCCGCGCTTGGGGCCCAAACGCTGGCCGAGGTGCCGACCGCCAGCCCCGCGGAGATCGCGCTTTTCGCCGCGCGCACTGACGCGACCCGCCACCCGCTGCCCGACACCACGCTGACCGCGCTGATCGAGACGCAGATGGCCGCCATGCCCGAGGCCCCCGCGCTGAGCTTCGGCACCGAGACCCTGAGCTTTGCAGCGCTGGACCGCCGCAGCGCCGCGCTGGCCGGGGCGCTGGCGGCCCGCGGCGCCGGGCGCGACCGCATCGTCGCCGTGGCGCTGGAACGCTCGCTGGAGCTGCCGCTGGCGCTGCTTGCCACGCTGCGCGCCGGCGCGGCCTATCTGCCGCTGGACCCCGAGCACCCGCCCGACCGCATCGCCCGCATCCTGGCGTTGGCGCAGCCGGTCGCGGTGCTGACCACGCCGGATCTGGCGCACCTGTTCCCGCCCGGCACGCCATTGACTTTCCCGCGGGATTGGCCGGCCGAGGGGCATGTCGCCGCCGATCCGCGCCCCGGCGATCTGGCCTATGTGATCTTCACCTCGGGCTCGACCGGCGAGCCCAAGGGCGTCGCCATCGAGCATCGCGCCATCGTCAATCGCCTGCTGTGGATGCAGGCGCATTACGGCATCGCCGCCGACGACCGCATCCTGCAAAAGACCCCCGCGACCTTCGACGTCTCGGTCTGGGAGTTCTTCCTGCCGATGATCGCCGGGGCCGAACTGGTCATGGCCCCGCCCGGCGCCCATCGCGACCCCGCGGCCATCGCCAGGGCGATCCGCGACCGCGGCATCACCACCTGCCATTTCGTGCCCTCGATGCTGTCGGCCTTCCTGGCCTCGCCCGCCTCGCAGGGGCTGGCGATGCGCCGCGTGTTCTGCTCGGGCGAGGAACTGACGGCGGACCAGCGCGACCGTTTTCATGCCCGCATGACAGCAGAACTGCACAACCTCTACGGTCCGACCGAGGCGGCGGTCGATGTCAGCTACTGGCCCGCCGGGCCCGAGGATCGTTCGAACCCGATCCCCATCGGCTTTCCGGTCTGGAACACCGCGCTGGCGGTGCTGGACGACCGCATGCGCCCGGTGCCGCCGGGTCTGGCGGGCAACCTGTATCTGGGCGGCGTGCAGCTGGCGCGCGGCTACCTGGGCCGGCCCGACCTGACGGCCGAGCGTTTCATCGACAGCCCGCTGGGCCGGCTCTACGCCACCGGCGACCTGGCGCGGCTGCGGCCGGACGGGGCGGTGACCTACCTCGGCCGCTCGGACCACCAGGTCAAGATCCGCGGCCTGCGCATCGAACTGGGCGAGATCGAGGCCGCGATCATGGCCTCGGGCCTGGCCCTCGAGGCGGTGGTGATCGCGCGCGAGGATCACGCCGGCGAGAAGCGCCTGGTCGCCTATCTGGTGCCCGGCCCCGACTACCGCCCCGGCCTGCTGGCCGAGCGGCTGGCGGGATCGCTGCCCGGCTATATGGTGCCCTCGGCCGAGGTGGCGCTGGCGGCGCTGCCGGTCACGTCGAACGGCAAGCTGGATCGCAAGGCGCTGCCCGCGCCGGAATTCGCCGCCACTGGCCGCGCCGCCGCCGGCCCGACCGAAAAGCTGCTGGCCCGGCTGTTCCAGCAGATCCTGCACCTGGACGCCCCCGCCCCGGCCGAGGCGGATTTCTTTGCGCTCGGCGGCGATTCGCTGTCCGCGGTGCGGCTGGCGCAGGCGCTGGAGCAGGCGACCGGCCGCGACCCCGGCCTGGGCACCATCTTCGAAAACCCGATCCTGTCGGCGTTGGCCGCCGCGCTGGAGGCGCAGGCACCGCGCGACGACGGGCTCGGCCCGGTGATCCTGCTGGCCGAGGGCGACCGCAGCGCCCCGCCGCTGTTCCTGATCCACCCGGCCGGCGGGCTGGCC